>NZ_JAKKCI010000006.1:0-254902 GCF_021726015.1 Vibrio sp. A1-b2 | reverse complement strand
GGCCTGCCGCCAGCGTTCAATCTGAGCCATGATCAAACTCTTCAATTTAAGATTTTGTCGGCTCAACGAATACTGACTTCAAAACTGCTCTTACTCGAAAGTAAGACGTAATTTTAAAGCTATTACCATTCCAACAGAATGATAATGAATTGACTGTGCCAAGACCGAAGTCTTGATTGGTCACTCAGTTCATTGAAACCTAAGTTGCTTTGTTACTAGAACAAAGACTTAACTTTGATTTTCATCAACGAGTGCCCACACAGATTGATAGGTTTAAATTGTTAAAGAGCGTTGCTTTGCAGAAACTTTCTTCTCAAAGCGGAGGTGCATTCTAGCTAGATAACTGTCAGTGTCAAACACTTTTTCAATTTTTCTTTTTAGAAGTCTTATCCTCTACCAACACCTGCTGAAGCCTTGCGACGTCTGCCGTGTCAGTGAGGCGGCATTATAGGGAGATGGATAAACTTAGCAAGCGAAAAAGGTGAATTTATTTAAAAAAAACGTTCGTTTGTTTAAATAAACAACGAACGTCATTTTATGTACTCTTCACCCTCAAGAAAGGAACAGGTTACTCACAAAATGCTGTGGATAACTATTCTTCACTATCAAAGAAGTAAGAGATCCTTGAGCGTGGATTTAAATACTCTCTCACTTTATCGGGAAGTTTATGAGGCAGAATAGCATTAACGATTTTTATATCTTTATCTGCTAAGTCAATAATAGGTGCTTGAGTTCTAGGTACCGACGGATCGTAAATAAGGACATTAGGATATAAAAGGCTGTTCGCATTCACTGAAATTACCAGACCAACCATTTCATTAGACAACTGCACTACTGTCCCCGGCGGGAACACACCCATAAACTTAACTAAAATGTTCAAGTTCTCATTGTTATAAATGTGCTTACAGTTCTTATATAGATAAGAAAGAGCGACATAAGGGATTTTTTGCTCACTTGGTACATTAGGGTGACACAAGTTATCAAAGGCATTAGCAACAGCAATAACTTGAGCGAGTTCGTCAATATCATCCCCTTTCAAACCTAGAGGGTACCCAGAGCCATCAAGCAGCTCGTGATGCTGTTCAATCACTCTTCTTGCACTATCAGGAAACTCTTTAATGTTCTGAGAGATTTCCAATCCGTATTTGGTGTGCATTTTTAGGTAGTTTTTTTCAGGCTCAGTTAAAGGTGTTTGTTTACGAACGATAGCTGTAGGAATTCGGATTTTACCGATATCGTGAAAGAGAGAGGCAAAAGCTATCTCTTTTATCTTATCTGCAGGATATCCTTTCGCTCTGCCTATCATCATCGCGATTACTGATACGTTTAACGAATGGAAGTAAATATCTTCAAACTCACTTTTACCATTCATTAAATGTAAGGTGACGCTATCATCACCGAGCAGCTTATCAACAATATCATCGACCAACTGAGCAGCCTCATCGACAGCATCCATTGGTCGGTTGCGAATCTTGTTCATTACCGCACGCATGCGAGCAAGTGAACGTTCGAATTCTTTTTCACAACTGATCACCCGACGACGATAGGCACTGAGTTTTTCAATTCTGTTTTGTTTTTCTTGCCACAATTTATCAGCTTCACTATTGATATCGCTTTCGACTTCATTTTCTTGATCATCAACAGGAGCAGTATTCGTTACAGGTGGAAGTGGTTGGGTATCACTTTGGCTAGGATTGAGAAACACATGTTGTATTCCCAAGTGTTTAATCAAGCGAATTTGTTCTTGGTCTTTAATCTTAAAACTATTGAATAAAAATGGATGCTCGTTCCACTTTACTGGCAAGCGTATATGTAACCCTGGTTGTAATCTATCGACCGTAATTTTTATGCTCGCCACAATTTACTAAAACCTCTGATAACTTCAGGTACTCTTACTTAGAAGTTGATATTTGAACAACGTCTATAAAGGTACAACTTTTAACACTATTTATTAGCGACAATTATAGACACTATCCTTAGCGAGAGAAAATAGTCACAAGATAGTGGTATCAGCCTTTGTGACTACTTTTGCCTAAATTTGCGAGCTCTTTATGCAATATTGAGCGATAGAAACTCAAATAAATGCGCTATTGCATTGCAAAAACGAACATTCATTAGGAATTACGCTTTAAATATGAAGAAGCAAAATGCTGAATAACACAGTTTGGAGTAACAATACCTTTAAAGATTTTACCTTCAGTAAGAACCCATGGAAATGCCAGTTCCTCTTCTTCAATCAAAGAACTCACGTTACTGATATCCATTTTTGCGTCCAATTTGGTGAATGAGAGCTGCATAATTTGACTAACTGGTCGATGCCACATTAAGTTTTCCTGAGTAGTTTCAAGATCAGTCCCCATGCGTGGCGTAAGGTGTAGGTTCAAGCAGGCCCGGTCAATAATACCGACACATTCTCGGTGGTTAATGACCGGAAGGACTTCAATTTCTGATGACAAAAAATACTGCTGTGCTGCAGCTACGGTATCACTTGGGTCTAGGTGTGGCATCTGTGCATGACACAGGTTTTGTAAGGTGCTGATATTTTTCCCAACAACACCCTCATCCTTAAGTAATGATGGCTTTAACGATTCAATCTTCTTAATCACTGTCGGAATAGCATCCACGCTTTCTGGACCAGAAAAGCATCCACCACTCATATAATCAAGACCCAAATAAGCCAGCAATTTTGCATCATTAATGGCTGCAACTGTGTCTATTGCTACAGACACATTCAGCGAATGACATTCATCCACCAAGGTTTTAATGACTTTATGAATCATTTGTGAGTGAGCCAGTGACTCTAGATAGTTAGGATTGATTTTGAACAAATTATAACGTTCGGTTGGTAGGCTAGTTGAGATAGTGTTACTTATCTCAACATTATCCATCACAAATTTGATTCCTAACTGCTGCCACATATTTATATCTTGAGTAGCTATAGAACGAAGTGCATCAGGAGCAACTTGCAAATAAAACTGATGGGGGTCCACTTTATAATCCCGCATCTGGCGAACCAAGCAGTACAAGACATCGACAAAATTTTTAGCTTCGTGCTGGCACAGAATGTTTAAAGTTACCGTTATTGGTGACGAATGATAAGACTGAAGCAACGCCTGTTCTTTAAATACCTTTTCCTGAACGATGACATCTAACTCTGCCGACAAATTTAGGTCCTGAATAATACTTTCTAATTCCACACGAGTTGAAGATAGAGCCGGAGGTAAAGGAAGTTCAAATCGAGCTTCGTATCCGGAGATGTTCCATGATTGAGTATCTAGTATAGGTTGATATTTTATTTCTACTTGCTTTGTTTCAATAAGATCAGAGATCAATTCTTCCAGTAGCTTCCTTTTCTTTATTTGACGATGTAAATCACTATCAAAAAAACGAATATGCTGTCCGCGATCCTCTGAATGCTGTTCTAGTATCGCCTGAACAGAATGAGTAACAGCCATTTTTGCATTGCTGGCGTCTACGCCAAGAACAGAAATACCAACTCTACCTTTTGCAACAGATTGATAAATTTCTGAATGTGACGATTTCAATTCCTGAAAGAAATAGTTTATCTGTCGATGAAGGTAGCGATATGGCTTTTCGTTCACAGGCGCAGAGCACTCAATACAAGCCAAATAGAAATTGTCTTTTATTTTGCCAAACATCCGACACTTTTTGAGTCGAGCCATAACATCATTAAGTGTGTTTTCGAAATTGGAAATGCGGCTTTCAATACTCAACGTCATTACCACATAGATAGTATTGGCGATTTGTCGCTGATAAATAACATCCAATTGATCACCAAATGCTTTTTTCGTCAGTATACTGCTTTCAATTGAATGCTTAATGCTAGGCAACAAAGAGAATATCGTAAAAGAAATATCAGGATGCTGTAAAAAGGCGAGCGAAATAGATGCAGCTCTGCACTGTCTAAGCTCCCCTGACGAATGCTTAATTAAGAAATTTCTGCTAGCTGAAGGTTTAGGTGTTTTTAGTGAGCTAGGATCTTCTTCAAACAGCAGAATACTATTCAAACTCACAAGATCGCCCAAACCAAACCCAGATAATTGCTCGAACTTTTTATTACAGGCTAAGATCTTGTTTTCACTATTGGTAATCAATACCCCGCAATTATCCTGCCTCAACATAAAATCAAACCAATGCATGGTCTGTCGATCTTGCTTCACTTCAAAAATTAGTTGCGTTTCTCCCTGAACAACATACTGAGAGAGTTTTTCAGCAGAAAACGAGGCATAAAAACCATGATGCCTATCTTCCCAAAGAGCAACAACACACGTACGTTTGTGTTGGTCTTGACACACAGATTCAAGCAGTTGCTCAATATCGTGCCGATAAGAAGGACTCATTAATGCAAGCCATTCACCAAAGCTATTTATAGAATGATTGGGGAATAAAAAAGGATGAGTTGCCTCTCTGTCGTAACTAAACTCCTGAGTAGCAATATTTAAAGTCCAATTAAAAGGCACCGCTTTTCTTTGCTCAGCCGCTGAACCAAGACCTTCTTGCATACATTCACCTTAAGTTGCAAAAACTTCAGCCAAGATAGCCACTCATAATCTGAGTGGCTTTACTTAACTATAGTTGACCAGCGCTTTAGATTGATTGAGCAAATTCAATTTCGTGACATTAAACTCTGCTTCAAAAGAACAAAGAAGCTTGCAAATCAAACCTCGACTACACCGTCTTCGACTTGTCGACGATACGAATAGGTATCTTCAAAGCGGGATAATATCCAGTCCCCTGCTGTAATCGGTGGATATCCACCTTGTCCTTGTTTTTCAGCCAAACATGAATCTAAAGTTACAATAGGAGTGTCATAGTTAGGCTCAACAAAAAAAGGCATAGAAAAGCGTGTCTTACCTGAAGTAGGACTAGCCACCCTATGTTTTGTCGAACGGTATATATCATTCGTCCAACGCTGCATTAAATCACCGATATTAACAACGAAAGATCCCTCAACAGGAGTTGCGTCAACCCACTTTTCTTGCTTATTCAAGACTTGTAAACCACCACTCTGATCTTGATACAGCAACGTAATACATCCGTAATCAGTATGAGCTCCCGCTCCATTCGTCTCCTCAGTTTGACTGGGGTAATGGAGCATTCTTAACACTGAAATTGGCAAACTGAAGCTTTGAGAAAAGAAGTTTTCCTTTTCACCTAATGCCAATGCCATCGCTTTCAAGATTTTTAATCCTACATCAAGAGTGAGGGAATAATGCTGTCCCACAGCCTGAGCAAAACCCTCAATATTAGGATATTGGTTTGGACCATATAATTTGGCACAACGGCCTACTTGAGAATGATATGGGGAAAGATCCAAAGCCATATCAAATGATTCTTTGCAATCCAGTTCTCCTAACGGATCAAGTTTTTCTGCACTCAGCCGTCCCCAACCTCGGTGGTTAGAACTCTTTTCGATAGAAATTTTTTGTTTCTCTTCCTCGGGCAAACTAAACAATAAATTGGCCATTGATTGAATATGGTCGAACTGCTGTTGAGGGATGCCGTGACCAATAACATAGAAAAAGCCAAGTTCACGGCAAGCACTGTCTATCTGTTGAATAACAGGCTGCCAATCTTTTTTATTGTCAGAATTCAGTGGGGAAATATCGATAATCGGTAGCGTCATACTTTCTCCTTGTAGACAACTCTCTTCTACGAGCAACTTTCTAATTTGTAACCAAATAAGCAAAAAGCCGACCAAGTAGACAAGTAGACAAGTAGACAAGTAGACAAGTAGACAAGTAGACAAGTAGTATCAATCGAGAACCAATAAAGCTTGGAGTAAATATTGAGTAGTGAGAAGAGGGAATACTGCACTAGATTAATGCAAGTGAATGAAGGGATGCACCAACCTAGCCTGTAGAGAGCGAATGAGTAGGGATGAGACTTTCCTGAACCAGATACAACAAAGCCCCGACTTTCGTCGAGGCTTTGTTGTTTAAATATGGTACCGGTAGGCGGACTTGAACCGCCACGCCCGAAGGCAACGGATTTTGAATCCGTCGTGTATACCAATTTCACCATACCGGCATCTAGGCTATCGCCTTTGATGGTTGGATTATACGGAAGAAACTAACGGGTGCAATAGCAATATACTGAAAACAAAATCGTTTGCTGAATATTTCGCCATATAGTGTGACAAAGCTAAGCTCAGAAGAGAAAATTAAATCCATATCCCCAAAAAGCCTCCCATCTAGAAAGTTTTAAAGGCTATTCACCGTAATATCCGAAGCCTAGCCGTTAACAATGTTAGCTAGAACACCATATATCATTTCTGCTCGTCTTCTGCGTTCATGAAGCTGCCAGTATCCAAAATCTTCCAACTCGCTTCTCTGAACTCACCAAAGATCCGTAGATTTCATCCAGTTGTTAGATACGACACCAGTAACATACAAGAATCAATTAAAGAGACAAAAATCACATTTAATACAATCCTCTACTGCTTTAAAAAAAATATTCGTGATATTCTGCGCAAAATTTTCAACAAAGCATTGCAGTTTTAAGTTTTGACCTAAACCTCATCTGACACGATATGAGACAAAACTCATAAAAGAATGGAGAGATGCTCACACTACGAAGTCGGATTCGAGTCGCAATACAATTACCGGAGTATTAACAATACAGAATATTGACACTTTTATTGTGTGTATAAAAAAATATCCAATTTATTGTAATTTTGTTGTGTTTTGTAGATGTACGCTTGTTTGAGGGTTAGTATTGGTCACTCTGATAACATCTAATGATAATGGAGCTCATCATGTTTTCAGTTGAAAATGTAAAAAGTGGAATAATAATAAAAAAAGGCTCTACTTATGCAGAATTAGATTTTTTAGTACAACCAATCGTTGATACCGAAAGTTCAGAGATTAAATATTTTGAAGTTTTATCTCGAGTAAGTAAACATTCGGGGGAACAGTTAAATAGCGAAGACTTCTTTAGTGAAATTGATGATGAATTTATAAAGCTAGTATCCATTCATCAGATTTATTACTTTCAGAGACATGGTATAGGTAAAGAATTTTCTATTAACTTAACAATGTCAACCCTACTTGACGAACAGTTTATATTGAGCTTGTTGAGTTTCAAAAAGAAGAACTTCATTTTAGAAATAAATGACGTAAACCATGATGTTAGATGTACCATCCTACTTAACAATATCGCTAAACTACAGAGATCTGGAATAAAGATATGGTTAGATGATTATTACCATGAGTACAATAGTGCAAATCTCACATTTGGTTTAATTACGTGGGATAGAATTAAAATCGACAAAAGTGTTTTACATCATAACTCAGACGTTAGTTTATTGGCCGATTCTATATACTATGTATTGCAGCCATACTGCAAAGATGGCTTGATTTTTGAAGGGATCGAGAGCTCATTTCAACACAATGTTGTCAAAGGAGAGAATATTTTAGGTCAGGGGTATTATTACGCCTATCCTGATACATTGAACTCATTCGAAGATAATACATTTCAGCTGAAAAAAGATAAAAATGCTACTTACTAGAAAAATCAAAATATATAACAGCAATTTTAAAGTTAGATTTTTTTCAAAGCATTATCACATAGTGTCAATTCAAGGTGCTATAGGATACATCTCTTATATAGGGAATGTAATAAAAATCCCTAATAATGGATGTGTACTTGTTCCTAAAAACAGTTTAGTTAATTGCGCTATTGTACCTATAAATGGGTGTGAGTTTTATATAAACATTTATAAAATACATAGAGTCCGACGAGACATATTTTTAAAAATAAACTTTGAAAACATATCTGCATTAGCTGAGGTTGAAAATTCAAATTTATTATCAAAGTCAGTTTTAATAGATGCTCTACATGAAAAAATTTATCATTCACTATCTAATGAAAACCGGATATCTGACCGTTCTTATTCTGGAAAAGTATTTAGTGTTATTCGAAAGGATTTATGTAGGCGTTGGGAGCTTGAAGATATATGTTGTATTCTCTATCTATCTAAAACAACTTTATGTAGAAGATTAAAAGAAGAAAATACTTCTCTTTCACAACTTCTAACGACAGCAAGGATGGCTAAAGCAGCGCATTTATTGAAACATAGCTATTTACCTATATCTACCATATCGGATAAGTGCGGGTTCAATAGTAGCTCGTATTTTTGCAAAAAGTTTAAAGACTCTTATGGGTTCCCTCCAAAAGTGTATCGAACTCTAGATGATTAAATACTCTTGACCAACTCCTTTTAATCTAGACTAGTCTGCACTTACCGTTGACCTTGCCGAGGATATGAAGACCAGAGACGATATGTATCAAACGATATTTTAGTATATTGAGGTTGATTATCATCGGACGAGAAGGCAAAGTGCTGTTGGATATCCAAGCCCTGTTAACTTTGAAAAACAAAATGACGCTTAATGAAGTGTCCAATCTGGCTGGATCAATATCCTGCGGCTATCTAATAAGGAATACTCGTTCGCTATGAATACTACTTTGCCACCCGCTGGCTTTTTTCGCCGTTTAGGCGCTTTAATTTATGACTCGTTGATCGTGCTGGCCATTCTAATGATAGCAGGTGGCGTTGTCGTGGCCTTGATGGAAGCTTTGGTTGCCGCTGGTTTAGTGAGCTACGCACCCTATCAAGATGCCAGTGATCTATTAACAGGCCATCCCATTTGGAGCCCTGTTTATACACTTTACCTTGCGCTAGCTTGGTTATCTTTCTTTGTTTATTTTTGGACTCGAGCTGGACAAACACTCGGAATGAGAGCTTGGAAAATTGTTGTTCGAAATACTGACGGCAATAGAATCACGGTCACGCAAGCGCTAATTCGTCTAGCGACGGCATGTTTTGGTTTAGGCAATCTGACGGTATTAATTGACCCACAGAAACGCAGTTTCCAAGATATGTGGGCAAAGACAGAAGTGGTGGTGTTACCAAAGGTTCGCTAATACCAATTCACGATTTACAGACAATAAAAAGGAAGGCTTAGCCTTCCTTTTTATTTAGAGTTTTCTTCTTAACAACAACAGAGCAATGGTCAAGAACACCAAACTTGGAGCTATAGCGCCAAACACAGGCGGTATGTTGTATACCAAGCTAAGAGGTCCAAAGAATTCGCTGGAAATGTAGAAGGTGAAACCTGCAATTACACCAGACAAAATTCGAGCCCCCATTGTCACACTTCGTAGTGGACCAAAAATAAATGAGAGCGCCATCAGCATCATTACTGCAATAGAAAACGGCTGAGAAATCTTACGCCAGAACGCCAGCTCATAACGGGATGAGTCTTGTTCTGATGCTTTAAGGTAGTGAACATAATCATAAAGCCCACTTAACGCTAACTCTTCTGGTTTTACCGTCACCACAGCCAACTTATCCGGTGCTAAAGCGGTTTTCCAGCGGTATTCCGGCAATGAGTGTTTTGAAATCACGATGTCGTCATTCATATCTGTCACAACAACATCTTTCATTAACCAGTTATTTTCACCAATATAGTCCACTTGCTTTGCGTTATACACCTGACGCAGATGCTTGTTCTCATCAAAACGCCACATGTTCATACCGTAAAGTCGGTTGTCATTGATCTTACCAATAAAGATAAAATCATTGGCATCTCTAGCCCAGACACCCGTTCGAACAGATAAAATCTGTCCACCTGACGTCGCAAAAGAACGTAAATCACGAGCCATTTTCTGCGCTTGTGGAGCACCCCACTCCCCTAAAAGAGTAATGATGATCATGAGAGGGACTGCTGTCTTAAGAACAGATAAACCGATATCCAGCTTAGAGAAACCCGCCGCTTGCATAACTACAAGCTCCGAACTTGCCGCTAATGCACCTAAACCAATCAAAGCACCGAGCAAGGCAGCCATCGGGAAGAACATCTCAATGTCGCGAGGTACGCTAAGCAGGACGAAAATCAGTGCCTGAATCAAATCATACGTTCCTTCACCAACTTTACGCAGCTGTTCAACGTATTTGATAATTCCAGACAAACCGACAAAAGTAATCAGTACCAAGGTGCTCGTGGCTATGATTGTTCGTCCGATATACCAATCTAAAATCTTAAACACGACTTAAGCTACCCTTTTCTTTTGTTTGAATTTGTCTTTCAATCTTCTCACTGCAACACTGTCCATCAGGTTGGCCATAATCGCTGCTAATAACAGAGCTGCATTTATCGGCCACATACCGACAATGGTAGGAATGCTGCCATCTTCAATCGCCGATTTCGTTGCACTGATTGCCAAGAAGTAAGTGAGATAAATTAATATTGCTGGCCCCATCTTGGCAAAACGTCCTTGGCGCGGGTTAACTGCAGATAAAGGAACAACCAACATAGTTAGCAATGGAATACAGACAACCAGAGAAATACGCCACTGAAGCTCGGCTTGTGCTTGTCTGCTTGAATTCTTCACCAGTTCAAGAGTCGGTATCGCTTCCCAGTCTCGACCACGATCTTTGACTTCGCGTTGTCCAATCAAACCTTCATATTCATCAAACTTGGTCACCATATAATCGACGCGAGTTGGCACACCTTCGTAACGGGTACCTTCGTACATGGTGATCACTTGTCGACCATCACTTAACTCTTTCACATTTCCATAATTTGAAAACATCACACTTGGAAGAATCGACTCACGCGGCGCCAATTGTGCTACAAACACATTTGAGAGTTTACGGTTTTCAATATTATCAATGAAAACAACCGAAGAACCGTCTGGTGAACGTTGAAACTGTCCTTTTTGCAACAAATCAACACTATTTTCAGACGCAAGTTTCTCCATCAAATGTGCTTCTCTATCTTGACTCCAAGGAGATAACCACATCGAGTTAAAAGCAGCCACACTTGCGGTAATAACAGCAAGATACAAGGCAGCGCGTACCAAGAACTTATTCCCGATACCCGTTGCATTCATGACTGTTATTTCACTTTCAGCGTATAAACGGCCAAAAGTAAGCAAAATCCCGATATAGAGACTTAAAGGCAGCATTAATAAACCCATTGCCGGCATGTTTAGACCAACAATGGATAAAATCATTCGAGCTGGAATTTCACCGTCGGAAGCATCAGCCAAAACGCGAATAAACTTTTGGCTTAAAAACACTAAAAAAAGTACGAAAAATATCGCAAATTGGCTCTTTAGTGTCTCGCGGATCAAATATCTAACAATAATCACGCTGAAATTACCTATACAAAACTTGTTTTTTTGATGGAATCACTATAATTTCTCGTTGAATCTTTTATTTTTTTAATTTTTGACTAACTGTTAGTACACTTAACAAAGATGTAATCCTGATAAGGATTCAACAAGTGTAGATGCATTATCTAACATTTAGTTCTATTTGTCTTCAAGATGTAGGAGTACGCATGGAGTTCAGTGTTAAAAGTGGTAGCCCTGAAAAACAACGCAGTGCATGTATTGTTGTTGGGGTATTCGAACCACGTCGCCTTTCTCCAGTCGCAGAACAGCTCGATAAAATCAGCGACGGCTATATTAGTTCACTACTTCGTCGTGGTGACCTAGAAGGTAAACCAGGTCAGATGCTTCTTCTGCATCAAGTACCAGGTGTTCTTTCTGAGCGCGTATTACTAGTTGGTTGCGGTAAAGAGCGCGAACTAGGTGAGCGACAATACAAAGAAATCATCCAAAAAACCATCAGTACTTTGAACGAAACAGGTTCAATGGAAGCGGTGTGCTTTTTGACTGAGTTACACGTAAAAGGTCGTGATACTTACTGGAAAGTTCGTCAAGCTGTTGAAGCAACCAAAGACGGCCTATACACCTTTGATCAGTTCAAAACCATCAAGCCTGAAACTCGCCGTCCACTGCGTAAATTGGTATTTAACGTACCAACTCGTCGTGAATTAAGCCTAGGTGAACGCGCAATTTCTCACGGTTTGGCTGTTTCATCGGGTGTTAAAGCTTGTAAAGATTTGGGTAACATGCCGCCAAACGTAGCAAACCCAGCTTACTTAGCTTCTCAAGCACGTCGCCTTGCGGATGATTACCAAACCGTAACCACCAAGATTATTGGTGAAGAAGAGATGGAAAAACTGGGTATGAGTTCATACCTAGCGGTTGGTCGTGGTTCGAAAAACGAATCCATGATGTCCATCATTGAGTACAAGGGTAATCCTGACTCAGAAGCAAAACCGATCGTTCTTGTTGGTAAAGGTCTGACTTTCGATTCAGGCGGTATTTCTCTTAAACCAGGCGAAGGCATGGATGAGATGAAATACGACATGTGTGGTGCAGCTTCAGTATTCGGCACTATGAAAGCATTGGCGAAACTGAACCTACCACTAAACGTTATCGGTGTTCTGGCTGGCTGTGAAAACATGCCGGGTAGCAACGCTTACCGCCCTGGCGACATCCTAACAACCATGTCTGGTCAAACCGTTGAAGTACTGAACACAGATGCTGAAGGCCGTTTGGTTCTTTGTGATGCACTGACTTATGTTGAGCGCTTCGAACCAGACTGTGTTGTTGATGTAGCAACGCTAACTGGCGCATGTGTTATCGCATTGGGTCACCACATCAGTGGCGTGGTTTCTAACCACAACCCTCTAGCTCATGAACTTGTGAATGCTTCCGAGCAAGCAAGTGACCGTGCATGGCGTCTACCAATGGCTGACGAATACCACGAACAGCTAAAGAGCCCATTTGCTGACATGGCAAACATCGGTGGTCGCCCTGGTGGCGCAATTACCGCAGGTTGTTTCCTGTCTAAATTCGCTAAGAAATATAACTGGGCACACCTAGATATCGCTGGTACCGCTTGGAAATCTGGCGCAGCGAAAGGTTCAACGGGCCGTCCGGTCTCAATGCTTGTCCAATTCTTGCTAAACCGCAGTGGCCAAGAGACCGAGGAATAATCCTCATAGATAAAAAGGGCCGAAAGGCCCTTTTTTAGTAATACGGTTCGATATACAGAAACACTATGTCTACAGCAACGTTCTACATCGTCAAAGAAGATAGCCCGCAAAGCTCTGCACAAGGGTTCAATGATTACGTGGTTTATCTCTGCCAGCACTTTTCCCGTCAAGGCGCAAAAGTGTACCTACAATGTGGCGATAAAGCGCATGCCGAAAGAATTGCGGAATGTTTTTGGCAAGTGGAAGCGAATGATTTTGTTGCACATAATCTAGTGGGAGAAGGTCCGAAATACGGCACTCACATTGAAATTGGCCATGTAGGAGTGAAACCTTCTTGGAACCGCCAACTGGTAATAAATTTGGCCGATAATCATACAACCTTTGCGAACGCCTTCACAGAGGTGGTAGACTTCGTCCCCTGCGAAGAAAAAGCAAAACAATTGGCGCGTGAACGTTACAAAATGTACCGCCAAGCCGGTTATCAGTTGCAGACAATTGAAATCCAGTATCCTTAACACCAACTGGATAAGAACACATGTTCATCCTTATAGTTAAGCTCTCTTGCAAAAGAGAACTCACTTATAGCGATAGACTTAAATTAACCATCAAAGTATCCATTTAAGAGCACTATGGAAAAGACATACAACCCAACATCAATCGAACAAGATCTGTATAAGACTTGGGAAGAAAAAGGCTACTTTAAGCCTCACGGTGACACATCAAAAGACGCATACAGCATCATGATCCCGCCACCGAACGTCACTGGTAGCCTTCACATGGGTCACGCATTCCAAGATACCATTATGGATACCTTGATTCGTTGCCAACGCATGAAGGGCAAAAACACCCTTTGGCAAGTGGGTACTGACCACGCAGGTATCGCAACTCAAATGGTTGTTGAGCGTAAGATCGCTGCAGAAGAAGGCAAAACTAAGCACGATTACGGCCGTGATGCATTCATCGATAAAATTTGGGAATGGAAAAACGAGTCTGGTGGCACCATCACTAAGCAGCTTCGTCGCTTAGGTGCATCGGTTGACTGGGATCGTGAACGTTTCACTATGGATGACGGCTTCTACAAAGCGGTTCAGGAAGTGTTCGTTCGTCTATACAAAGATGATCTTATCTATCGTGGTAAACGTCTTGTTAACTGGGATCCAAAACTGCACACAGCAATTTCTGATCTTGAAGTTGAAAACAAAGATGTTAAAGGCAACATGTGGCACTTCCGCTACCCTCTAGCTGATGGTGTTAAGACTGCTGACGGTAAAGACTATATTGTTGTAGCAACCACTCGTCCAGAAACCATGCTTGGTGATACGGGTGTTGCGGTAAACCCAGAAGATCCTCGTTACAAAGATCTTATCGGTAAAGAAATTATCCTTCCTATCGTTGGTCGTCGCATCCTTATCGTGGGTGACGAGCACGCCGATATGGAAAAAGGTACAGGTTGTGTGAAAATCACACCTGCGCACGACTTCAACGACTATGAAGTTGGTAAGCGCCACCAGCTACCAATGATCAACATATTCACTTTTGATGCTAACGTGCGTAATGCTGCGGAAGTATTCAACTCAAACGGTGAAGCGAGCGAAGCATACAGCACAGAACTTCCGGCTAAATACCAAGGTATGGAGCGTTTTGCTGCACGTAAAGCTATCATTGCTGAATTTGAAGAGCTTGGCTTACTAGACGAAATCAAAGATCACGATCTAACTGTTCCTTACGGTGACCGTGGTGGTGTGGTTATCGAACCAATGCTGACAGACCAATGGTACGTGCGCGCAGGTATTCTTGCCAAGCCAGCGGTTGAAGCGGTTGAAAACGGAGACATTCAGTTCGTACCTAAGCAATACGAAAACATGTACTTCTCTTGGATGCGTGATATTCAAGACTGGTGTATCTCTCGCCAACTATGGTGGGGTCACCGTATCCCTGCTTGGTATGACGCTGAAGGCAACGTATACGTAGGTCGTACTGAAGAAGAAGTTCGCGCAGACAACAATATTCCTGCTGAAGTAGCACTAAACCAAGATGAAGACGTTCTGGATACTTGGTTCTCTTCTGCGCTTTGGACGTTCGGCACTCTTGGCTGGCCAGAGAAAACAGACGCACTGAAAGTATTCCACCCATCAGAAGTATTGGTGACAGGCTTTGACATCATCTTCTTCTGGGTTGCTCGTATGATCATGATGACCATGCACTTCATCAAAGATGAAGACGGCAAACCTCAAGTACCATTTAAGACTGTTTACGTTACCGGTCTAATTCGTGACGAAAACGGCGACAAGATGTCGAAATCGAAAGGTAACGTACTGGATCCTATCGATATGATCGATGGTATTGATCTTGAGTCACTAGTAACTAAGCGTACTGGTAACATGATGCAGCCGCAACTTGCTGCGAAGATCGAGAAAAACACACGTAAAACATTCGAAAACGGTATCGAACCATACGGTACTGACGCACTACGCTTTACTCTAGCAGCAATGGCTTCAACAGGTCGCGATATCAACTGGGATATGAAGCGTCTTGAAGGTTACCGCAACTTCTGTAACAAACTATGGAACGCAAGCCGTTACGTAATGATGAATACAGAAGAGCAAGATTGTGGTTTCGCAGCAGGTGCAGAGCTTGAATACTCTCTAGCGGATAAGTGGATCGAGTCTCAATTTGAACTAGCAGCAAAAGCGTTCAACGAGCACATCGACAACTACCGTCTAGATATGGCAGCAAACACGCTGTACGAATTCATCTGGAACCAATTCTGTGACTGGTACCTAGAGCTAACCAAACCTGTATTGTGGAAAGGTACTGAAGCACAGCAACGCGCAACACGTCGCACGCTAATCACAGTACTAGAGAAAACGCTTCGTCTGGCTCACCCAGTATTGCCATACATCACTGAAACTATCTGGCAAAGCATCAAGCCGCTAGTAGACGGTGTTGAAGGCGACACTATCATGCTACAGGCGCTACCTCAGTACGATGCTGCGAACTTCAACCAAGAAGCGCTAGATGATATCGAATGGGTGAAAACCTTTATTACTGCGATTCGTAACCTACGTGCAGAGTACGACATCAACCCAGGTAAACCACTTGAAGTGATGTTGAAAGTTGCTAACGAGCAAGATGCTGCGCGTCTTGAAGCGAACAAACAAGTACTGGTTTCTCTAGCGAAACTGGAAAGTGTTCGCGTGCTTGCAGCGGGTGAAACCACACCTGCATGTGCAACGGCACTGGTAGCGAAATCTGAGCTGATGATCCCAATGGCTGGTCTAATCGATAAAGATGCAGAATTGGCTCGTCTAGCGAAAGAAGTGGCGAAAACCGAAGGCGAAATCAAACGCATCGAAGGTAAGCTAGGTAACGAAGGCTTCGTTGCTAAAGCGCCTGAAGCAGTTATCGCGAAAGAGCGTGAAAAGCTTGAAGGTTACAAAGACACTCTAGCGAAGTTAGAAGAGCAGAAAGCAACAATTGCTGCGCTTTAATCTAAGCTAACAACCAAACTAAAAAGGCAGCCTAGGCTGCCTTTTGTTTCTCTGGTAACGATATCAAACCACTCTGTTTTGCTCTTTGCCAGCCACAAACGCTTCAATGTTGCTGATCAGAATCTGTGCAAGCTGGCTGATTGCGGAATCACTGCCCCACGCGACATGAGGGGTCAGTAGCAAGTTTGGCAGATCCATATTCGCTAACAGCGGATTATCAATATCGGCAGGCTCTTGGGTAAAGACATCCACGCCTGCCCCTGCAATTTGACGCTTCTTCAGCGCATCCACCAGCGCAATTTCATCAACCAATCCACCACGACCAGTATTAATAAGAATCGCGTTAGGCTTCATCAGGGCAAATTCTTGCTCAGCAACCATATTGCGCGTCTCTTCACTTAACGGGCAATGCAGTGATATCACATCCGCCTGCTTTAAAACCGTTTCAAATGGCAGGTAGCCATCTCGGCATTCTGCTGTACCTTTACGCTCTGCAAATACAACATTCATACCCAAGGCTTTAGCCAACTCAGCCGTTGCTCGACCTAAGGCTCCACCACCAATAATGCCCATTGTTGAGCCCGCAATATCACCAATAGGATGGGTAAAGAAACAGAACTGCTTATTACGCTGCCATTCTCCAGCAGCAATATCATGGTGATAGCCCATCAGATTACGACGAAGGGCAAACATCATTCCAATGACATGCTCTGGTACAGAACGAGTGGCATATCCTTGAACATTACTAACCGCGATGTTGTTGGCTCGGCAATGCTCAAGATCTACGTTATTCACACCTGTGGCTGAAACCGCAATCAGCTTAATATTTGGCAGCTGCGCCAATACATCACCAGTGAGGACGACTTTGTTAGTTATAACGATATCTGCGTTGTAAATGCGCTCAAATACCTGTTCTGGGCTGGTAAAGTCGTATTCTTGCCACTCATGTTCTACGGTAAGGCGAGGTAACTCGATATGCTTGGGAATGGTTGCACGATCTAGGAAGACAATTTTTGGGGCTGACATAGTTTCTCCTTTATTACCCTTTCTCGTTGAACTGCAGCAATCGAGCCTGCAACGCCAACGAGTTAGGGTAGCTACCTAGATTCAAGTTTTAGGTAGCGTTTTATAATCCGGCAATTTTCTCTCAGGATCGAAGTGCTGCAAAATTTCTTCCTGTGCTTCGGGATAAAAGTCACAAGGTACAAAAATACTTCGTAGCCAGTGGCTGCGAGGGTGATAGAAACTCAACTCAGCAGCGTGTAGCTCCAAGCGGTCGGTATAATCAATGGCTTCTTGAGGCGCGTAAAACTCGTCGCCAACAATAGGGTGACCTAATGCCATCATATGAACGCGCAATTGATGAGAACGACCAGTGATAGGAAGCAAACGCACAACTGTGGTTTTTTCTTCACGCTTAACCACATGGAACATAGTTTGTGACGGTTTACCATTTTCAAAGCAAACCATCTGTTTAGGACGATTTGGCCAGTCGCAAATTAATGGAAGGTCAATCATACCTTCGTCCTGCTCAACAATACCCCACACGCGGGCATAATAGATTTTATGCGTAAGGCGATATTGGAACTGCTTTTTCAATGCCGATTCCATATAGGTGTTTTTGCCAAACAGCATCAAACCGGATGTCGACATATCTAAACGATGTACGACTTTCACGTCTGGGTATTGTTCAACTAGGCGACTCCACATGCTGTCATAGTGCTCTTCCAGTCTCCCCGGAACAGACAGCAATCCAGACGGTTTATTAACCGCAATAATGTAGTCATCCTCATATACCACATCAATCCACGGATCCCTTGGTGGGTGGTACTCAGTCATCGCCATGAAAGTCATCTCAAATAAAAAAATCGCCGCATTATAGCAGCTAAACAGCCCACTGTTAGCTGCAAAATGGAGTAACAATTTTCACGCAAGATATCTCACCCATACGGAATCCGAAAAAAGATCAGAATGATTTGTAAATATAAATTGACACAATAAGCAACTATGATATTGATGTGTAGTATTGACATTAAAGTCATCCTGACCGGTTCAGCTGGCAGGCTATAAAAAATATTGAACACAACATCATAATTCGAAGGAATAACAAGAATGGAAAACGCCGTATCATATCCATCAGAACAACGGCTATCTTTATCTCAATTACTACGCTCTTTAGGGCCTGGGATAATGATGGCTGCAGCGGCTGTTGGTGGCTCACATCTCGTTGCATCAACCAAAGCTGGCGCTATTTATGGCTGGCAATTAGCGATACTGATTCTGCTGGTAAACTTATTTAAATACCCATTTTTTAAAGCAGGTGTTCAGTACACCATGGGCACAGGTGAAAGCCTTGTCGAAGGTTATGCAAAGCTCGGTAAACCTTACCTATGGGTATTCACAATCCTTGCTGTATTCTCCGCAGTAGTAAACACAGCAGCACTTCTGATGTTCAGCGCGAGTTTACTTGGCTACTTCGTACCGTTTGATCTTTCGCTTCCTGTGTTATGCGGCATTGTATTAGTCACCTGCTTAGTGATTCTATTTGCTGGTCATTACAAGGCTTTGGACACGTTATCTAAAGTGATCATGGCAGTGCTGACCATTGCAACATTGCTGGCTGTCGTTATTGCGGCGGCAAACGCTGCACCAGTAAGCTCTGTAGCCGCAGAAACACCTTCTCCATGGACGATCGCTGCGATTGGTTTCCTAGTAGTAACAATGGGTTGGATGCCTGCACCTATTGAAATATCTAGCCTGACTTCTGTATGGCTAAAATCTCAATGCCGCCATCAAAAAGTAACAGCTCAATCTGCATTGTTTGACTTCAATGTTGGTTATATCGGTACAGCAATTCTAGCGATAGTTTTCCTAGCATTGGGTGCATTGGTATTGAACGGTACAGGTGTGGAACTATCAAAATCAGGTATTGGTTTCTCGCATCAGCTTGTGGGTCTTTACGCGTCAACCATCGGTGAATGGTCTCGCTACCTAATCGCGGTTATCGCCTTCTTCTGTATCTTCGGTAGTACGATTACGGTTATTGATGGCTACTCACGTGTAATCGCAGAATCACAACGCTTGATCAAAGAAGACAAAGAGCAAAACCCGAAAGTACTTCAAACTTGGATGATTGTGGTTTCTGCAGCTTCGTTAGCAATTATTGTGTTCTACGCGTCAGCGCTATTACCAATGCTGGACTTCGCTATGGTCATGGCGTTTATGACGACACCAATTTTCGCTCTACTGAACTACATCCTAGTCACTAAAACTGTACTGCCAAAAGAGCTAGCGGTTGGTCCGAAACTGAAAGCACTGTCTATCCTAGGTCTGGTGTACTTGTTTGGTTTCCTAGCACTGTTCATCTGGTGGAAGTGGATTATGTAATTTAGCCTGCGCCTTGAATTTCAAGTCGTTTGGATGTACCAATAGATAAACAAAAGGCCTTCAGATGAAGGCCTTTTTACTATTTAGTGTTTTACTACTCAGCTTTTTACTACTGAAAATGCTGCTTAGTTGTGTGCAACCACAATCAGACGAAGCGAATCTAGCTGATATTGCGCTTGTGTGATGTAGCCAGAAAGCTCATTAACTTGCTGCTCTATGACTTCAATCTCTTCATCACGAATGTTCGGGTTGACCGCTTTCAGCGCCTGCAAACGCTCTAGTTCAGAGTTTAAGCTGTGCTCCATCTCTTTCTGTGCTTGTTCACGAATCGCTTTCACTTCTTCAACAGCAAAAACTTCACTTGCTGTGATCAGGCGATGTACATCGTTTTGTACACTGCTAACCAGTTTGCTCGCCAAATGACGATTCACAGGGCTTAACTGACGGTTAAAGCCTTCAAACTCAACTTGGCTTGAAAGGTTATTACCACGAGCATCCAATAGAATACGAATCGGTGTTTGCGGTAAGAAACGAGAAATGCCGCTGCGCTTAGGTGCTTGAGCATCCACTAGGTACACCAGCTCCAACAAAATCGTACCTACTGGCAAAGATTTGTTCTTCAGCAGAGATACCGCAGACGTACCCACACCTTCACTCATCAGCAGATCAATACCACCTTGGATCATTGGGTGTTCCCAACTGATAAAGTGCATATCTTCACGCGACAAAGCAGTATCGCGATCAAAAGTGATCGTCGCGCCCTCGTAAGGTAAACCTGGATAGCTTGGCACCATCATATGTTCGGATGGCGTCACAACAAGCGCATTTTCACCGTGGTCATCTTGGTTCAAACCAATGGTATCAAACAGGCTTAAAGCAAAAGTCACTAGGTTAGTATCACCGTCTGTCGAAGCAATCTTCTCTGCGATTTCCAACGCTTTTTCACCGCCATTCGAATGCATTTCTAGCAGACGATCGCGCCCATGCTCTAATTGAGATTTTAGCGTTTTGTTCATCTTTGCTGACTCTTCGATGATCTCTTCCAGATCATCACCGCCACCAGCAGCCAACACAGGAACTAAGCGTGATACAAATGCATCATAAACCGCTCGACCCGTCGGACAAGTTTCAGCAAAAGCATTCAGACCTTCATCGTACCAACGAGCCAGAATGCCTTGAGATGTGCCTTCAAGATAAGGAACAAAAATATCAATGTCGCGCTGTTGACCAATACGATCCAAACGACCAATACGTTGCTCAAGCAAGTCAGGGTTAAATGGCAAATCAAACATCACCAGCTGACTAGCAAACTGGAAGTTACGACCTTCAGAGCCGATTTCGCTACAGATAAGAACCTGAGCCCCACCCTCTTCCTGTGCAAAATACGCAGCCGCTTTATCTCGCTCAATGATCGACATTCCTTCATGGAATACCGTTGCGCGGATGCCTTCGCGTTCACGAAGCGCTTGCTCTAGTTGCAATGCGGTACTCGCGCGTGAAGCAATCACTAGGATCTTCTCGCTGCGTTTTTCTTTTACTTTTTCAATCAGCCAGTTCACACGTGAATCAAACTGCCACCAGCTTGAGTTCTCACCTTCAAACTCTTGGAAGATCTCTTCTGGATAAAGCATTTTCATCGCGCGAGCTTCAGGAGTGATCTTGCCGCCAATCAGTCCAGACACACGCATAGACGTTTCATACTGAGATGGAATTTGCATCGGCATCAAATGCACATTACGCGTTGGGAAACCTTTCACCGCTGCACGTGTATTTCTAAACAGAACACGCCCCGTTCCGTGACGATCCATTAAGTTATCAACCAACTCTTGGCTGGCAGAAGCTTTCTCTTCATCGCTTGCCTGACTTTCCAGAACGCGGAATAGCGGTTCTACGTCTTGTTCAGATAGCAGTTCGGTGATTTGGTTTTTCGCTTCATCACTGAGCTTTTGCCCTGAAAGCAGTGCGCTTACCGCATCGGCAACAGGCGCATACTGCTCTTCTTCTTGAACAAAAGCGTCATAATCGTAAAAACGGTCAGAATCCAGCAGACGTAGACGTGCAAAGTGACTCTCACGACCAAGCTGCTCAGGTGTTGCGGTTAGAAGAAGCACACCCGGTGTACGTTCAGCTAAACCTTCAATTACCTGATATTCACGGCTTGGGTTATCCTGAGACCACTCAAGGTGGTGCGCTTCATCGACAACCAGTAAATCCCACTCAGCTTCTAATGCTTGTTCAAAACGCTGACGGCTCTTACGTAAAAAGCCCAACGAACATAATACGTATTGTTGCGTTTCGAATGGGTTGTCAGCTTCCGCGAAAGCTTCAACGCAACGCTCTTCATCAAAGATAGAGAAATGCAGGTTAAAGCGGCGCATCATCTCTACCAGCCATTGGTGCTGCAGTGTTTCAGGAACCACAATCAGAATGCGTTCCGCGCGACCAGAAAGTACCTGTTGGTGGGTGATCATGCCTGCTTCGATGGTTTTACCCAAACCCACCTCATCAGCCAACAAAACACGCGGCGCATAGCGGCGACCCACTTCATGAGCAATATAAAGCTGGTGAGGAATCAAACCTGCACGCATACCACACAAGCCACGCATTGGGCTCTTGTGTTGCTGAAATTGGTTAGTCAAAGAACGGTAGCGCAACACGAAGTTATCCATGCGATCAATCTGACCTGCGAACAACTTGTCTTGTGGCTTGTTGAATCGAATTTGGTTGCTCAGGAAGATTTCACGTAGAGCCACACCTGACTCTTGCGAATCTTCACGAGTTCCGAGGTAGGTAAGCAAGCCCTGATCTTCAACCACTTGCTCAACTTTGAGTGACCAGCCTTCTTGGCTATCAATAACGTCGCCGACATTAAATGTCACTCGTGTTACCGGAGCGTCATTGCGAGCGTACACTCGGTTTTCTTCTGACGCTGCAAACATAAGAGTAACAGTTCGCGCATCCATTGCTACGACGGTACCTAAACCTAAATCGCTTTCCGTATCGCTAATCCAGCGTTGCCCCAAAGCAAAAGTCATTAATCGACTACCTCATCAATTTGGATTGGATAATTATAAGTAGAAATCTGCCGCATAGAGAATTCAGCTCCTAATTATGATCGCTTTAGGAGGGTGCAGCAGAAAAAGGTCGCTAATCTTACTTGATGGCGTGATACAGGTCACGTTGATTCCCAGCATTTTTTCTTCAAATGTCAGATGACATCAAACTGTAAGAAACCAGTGGCATTTCTTAGATAAGACGTTGCTATACTCAACTCAGATAAACAGATAAAACCGAGTGAAAATTTGGCACAAAGTCTGCTTATCAAAACAGTGAGTATCAACTCGGGTTTGCAGTAAGTCGCAATAGATCGAAAGCCTACCCAAAGCGTACGATTCGTTGCGACCTCTGGCTGCAGACATCCTCTGATAGCAAGCTATGCGATAGCAAGGAGACGCTTATGGGCGATACCGATCGGAAACTGTTTGTACTGGATACCAATATCCTACTTCATGAACCTCTAGCCATTTACTCCTTCCAAGAACATGATGTGGTCATCCCCATGACCGTCCTCGAAGAGCTCGACCGAATCAAAGACAGCAAACGCGACGTTGCGCGTGATGCTCGTGTGGCGATTCGTGCGTTAGAGAATTTGTTTCACGATGCAACACCAGATGAGATATCAGAAGGGATCCCTTTTACCAAACAAAGCAGTGCGACCGGCACCATTTCAATCTTAGCCGACTATGATGTCCACGAAAGCGTAAAAGCTTTCACCGACAAAGAAGGCGACAACCGTATACTTAACGCTGTGCTCCACTTGCAGAACAAACGTGCTCCTCGCTCGGTTGTGCTGATCACCAAAGACATCAACATGCGTCTGCGTGCCAAAGGCGCTGGCGTACGTTATGTTGAAGACTATCGTACCGACCAACTGATCGATGACGTCCAGTACCTCACCAAAGGTTTCCAAACTCGACCGGGAAACTTCTGGGATGACATTGAGAATGTAGATAGTTATGCACTCGAAGGCAAAACCTACCACAAACTCGACCGTGAACCATTTGAACCCACTTACATCAACCAATATGTGATTGACGAAGAGAGTGATTTTGCTGCGCGAGTAGAAACCATCTCAGAAGACAAAATTACCCTGCGAGACCTGAGCCGAGAGCGCATGATGCACCGCAAAGCTTGGGATATCACACCAAAGAATATCTATCAGGCCATGGCGTTAGATGCTCTACTCGACCCTGAAATTGATTTGGTAATTCTCACCGGTGCTGCCGGTAGTGGTAAAACCTTGCTCGCGATGGCGGCAGCACTAGAGCAAACCGTAGAGAAAAAGATGTTCGATAAGATCATCGTCACTCGTAACACACCAGATATCGGTGAGTCTATTGGTTTCCTTCCGGGTACGGAAGAAGAAAAAATGATGCCTTGGCTGGCAGCCGTTACAGATACACTGGAAGCTCTACATAAGAACGACCACTGCACTGAAGGCTCTTTGAAATACATCGTCGATAAGGCCAATATTCAGTTCAAATCGATTAACTTTATGCGTGGACGCTCAATACAAGACGCCTTTGTGTTGCTTGATGAGTGTCAGAACCTGACGGCTTCACAAATCAAAACCATCATCACACGCTGTGGTGAAGGCACCAAGATTGTGTGTTCAGGTAACCTTGCACAGATCGATTCACCATACCTAACTCCTGTTACATCTGGTTTAACCTATATGGTTGAGCGCTTCAAAAACTTTGAAGGCAGCGCCAACATCCATCTCAACGGTGTGGTTCGCAGTCGCTTGGCTGAATTCGCCGAAGAGAATTTATAAGCACATTTGGCGAGATGTTAAGCACATCTCGCCTTTTATTTAAAATAATTATTCACTTTCATAGCATTTCTATGTTTAACTAGCCCTACTCGTTATTTGTATTTAAGGACTGAGTCATGGCTTTCAATTTACGTCACCGCAATTATCTAAAACTGCTTGATTTTACGCAGAAAGAAATCCAATTCTTACTGGATCTCTCTGCTGATTTAAAACGAGCAAAAAAAGCGGGCACTGAGCAAAAAAAACTAATCGGTAAAAACATCGCGCTCATTTTTGAAAAAGCCTCTACTCGTACCCGCTGTGCCTTTGAAGTGGCCGCTTTTGATCAAGGCGCACAGGTCAGCTACCTTGGCCCTTCAGGCTCGCAAATTGGCGACAAAGAATCGATGAAAGATACCGCACGCGTATTGGGCCGTATGTACGATGGCATTCAATATCGCGGCTTCGGCCAGGAAATAGTAGAAGAATTGGGTAAATATGCTGGCGTACCAGTCTGGAACGGCTTAACTGATGAATTTCACCCAACTCAAATTCTGGCAGACTTCTTAACCATGCAAGAATACTCTCGCGGCAAACCACTCAGCGAAGTTAAGTTCGCTTACCTAGGAGATGCCCGTAACAACATGGGTAATTCCCTCATGGTTGGCGCGGCGAAGATGGGTATGGATATCCGCTTGGTTGCACCAAAAGCGTACTGGCCGGATGCCGAGTTGGTGCAAACATGCCAAGAATTAGCCAAAGAGAGCGGCGCAAAAATCACCCTCACGGAAAATGTTGCGGAGGGCGTCACAGGTTGTGATTTTCTTTACACCGACGTTTGGGTCTCTATGGGTGAAGCACCAGAAGCTTGGGATGAGCGTGTTGCTCTAATGAAGCCTTATCAGGTCAATATGGATGTGATCAAAGCCACTGGTAACCCACATGTGAAGTTCATGCACTGCTTACCAGCGTTCCATAACGATGAAACCACTATTGGTAAGCAAGTGGCTGAAAAGTTTGGTATGAAAGGCTTGGAAGTGACAGAAGATGTGTTTGAATCCGACTATTCAATTGTGTTTGATGAAGCAGAAAACCGCATGCACACCATTAAAGCAGTGATGGTTGCAACGCTGGGCGATTAGCGAGGAGATAAATTACGTAATCGCTTGCGTCACTAAAAACAAAGCGTATAATTCCCAGCAATTTGTCTAGGGGGGCCCAATGAAATTGATGCATATTGACTATCGTGCAGCTAAAAATTTCGGTAAGCAATTACGCTTACAGGGTAAACTGTTTTCCCCCGTTGTTGAATTTTAAAGCCTCCCTTATTGGGGGGCTTTTTTGTACCAATACCGATAATTAGATATTCAAAATATTGCGCAGATAAAATCACTGAGAGCAAGGCAGAATTTGTGTAACTAGTCATGCTAATTACACAAATTCTAACGTAGCTATCGGTGATTTTAGCAAGTAAGAATGATTAGATAATTGTTGGTATTGGTACCGTCACTTTAAGAAAATGATAGGGAAGAAGATCATGGCTAACTCGCTTTATAAAAAGCACATCATCTCCATTTCTGAGCTTTCAAGACAAGAATTGGAATTGATTGTTCAAACTGCCGGCCAGCTTAAAGCTGAACCAAAACCTGAGCTGATAAAGAACAAAGTCGTTGCAAGCTGTTTCTTTGAGCCGTCGACTCGTACGCGCTTATCATTTGAGACGGCGATTCAGCGTATCGGTGGCAGCGTCATTGGCTTTGATAATGGCGGTAACACCTCGTTAGCAAACAAAGGGGAAACACTGGCGGATTCCGTTCAGATTATTACCTCTTATGTGGATGCGTTTGTTATGCGTCACCCACAAGAAGGTGCAGCACGTCTTGCTTCTGAGTTTTCGAATGGCGTTCCTGTCATCAATGCGGGCGACGGTTCAAACCAACACCCGACTCAAACTCTTCTCGATTTGTTTACTCTGTATGAAACTCAAGGTCGACTAGACAATCTGAACGTTGCTTTTGTCGGTGACTTAAAATACGGACGCACCGTGCATTCACTTGCTCAAGCTTTGGCTAAGTTTGATAACAACCGTTTCTTCTTTGTTGCTCCAGACGCATTAGCAATGCCTGATTACATCTGTGAAGAACTGGATGAAGCGGGTGTGGAATACAGCTTACACAGTGATATGGAAAGCGTGATCCCAGAACTCGATATCCTGTACATGACTCGCGTACAGAAAGAACGTTTTGACCCATCTGAATACTTACATATTAAGTCAGCTTTCGTTCTGACCGCTTCTATGCTTGAAAATGCCCGTGAAAATATGAAGGTTCTTCACCCGCTTCCTCGTGTTGACGAAATCACTACCGACGTTGATAAAACACCTCACGCTTACTTCTTCCAGCAAGCGAACAACGGTGTTTATGCACGTGAAGCACTGTTAGCCCTAGTTTTAAACGAATCACTGTAATCGGAGACTGTCATGAGTAAAGAAACCAAACTACAAGTCGAAGCCATCAAAAACGGCACAGTGATTGACCATATTCCGGCACAAGTGGGCATCAAAGTTCTCAAACTGTTTGATATGCACAATACCCAGCAGCGAGTGACTATTGGTTTAAATTTGCCATCGTCTGCTCTTGGGCATAAAGATCTGCTAAAGATTGAAAACGTGTTCATCAACGAAGAACAAGCGAACAAGCTTGCACTTTACGCTCCACACGCAACGGTAAACCAAATCGAAAACTACGAAGTGGTGAAAAAGCTTGCTCTGGAGCTGCCTGAGAAGATCAACAGCGTGTTTGCTTGTCCAAACAGCAACTGTATTTCTCACGATGAACCTGTAGAAAGCAGCTTCCGTATTGTCGAAAAAAATAACGATATTCGCCTGAAATGTAAGTACTGTGAGAAAGTGTTCTCCCGCGAAATCGTGACCGAACGCGAGAGCTAATCAAGGCTTTACGTTCTAGGGTATAAAAGGCAAACTGCTAGGGTCTGTTATTTGAGTGTTGATCGCACCGCAAGTAAACAGACCTTTTTAATTCGAATAATGAATGGAATAAGAACCATGACAAAAGTTTTGCACACAGAATCTGCTCCAGCGGCAATTGGTCCATACATTCAAGGTGTTGACCTTGGCAATATGGTTTTAACTTCTGGTCAAATCCCAGTAAACCCAGTAACTGGTGAAGTTTCTGACGATATCGCAGTCCAAGCGCGTCAATCTCTAGACAACGTAAAAGCTGTGGTTGAAGCTTCTGGCTTAACTGTTGGCGATATCGTAAAAATGACTGTATTCGTAAAAGACCTAAACGACTTCGGTACAGTGAACGAAGTTTACGGTAAATTCTTTGACGAGCACAATGTCGCTCACTACCCAGCACGTTCATGTGTGGAAGTGGCACGCCTACCAAAAGATGTAGGTATCGAAATCGAAGCGATTGCTGTTCGTAAATAATTTGATTTGAGCAATCAGAGCTGCTCTATAGCGTATGATTGAACAAACAAAAAGGGTTGCCTCAGCAACCCTTTTTTATTCCCAAAGAATAAACGCTATTTTTTCGCGTTGCGCTGAGCGACTTCTTTATCAAGCTCTTCCAGCTTCACTTTCATCGCTTCATGACACTGATTTGAAAGTTCACGTACTGACTTATCTTTGTATTCTTCTACAGATACAGGAGGCAGCATTTCAACAATCACGTGGCCGTTATTCCAACGATTTAAGCGTAGCTTATAGGTTGAACTACAAACGATAGGAATAACAGGAACTTGAGCGCCCATTGCTGCATGGAAAGCGCCGGTTTTAAATGGTAATAAGCCTCGACCACGAGAACGAGTACCTTCAGGGAACATCCACACTGATACATCACTGTTTTTAATGCTATCAACGACTTGGTTGATTGTACCTTTCGCTTTTGTTTTGTTTGCTCGGTCAATCAGAATGTTACCCGTCAACCAGTACAACTGACCAAACAGTGGCATCCACGCTAAGCTTTTCTTACCTACAGTAACCACTTTCGGTGTCACTGCTGCCGACACAGTGAAAAGGTCCCAGTTGTTTTGGTGGTTCGCAATGTAAATCGCCTGTCCACGCTTGTAAGCATCTTCTGGAATACGAAGTTCCAACTTAATGCCAAACACTTTCGACATCGCTGCAAACATGCGACCAAAAGTGAATACATGCTTCGGGTTACGCGGGCTTAACAAGCAGTAACCACATCCGAATACAAACATCACCACCGCAAAGATAGCGACAGCAATGATACGAAATAATGCAATCATCTGTTTTCTCCAAAGGAGCTTTACAACCCTAGTTCAGACAAAAATCAAAACTCAGGTCAAAATAAAAAGCCGAAATCAAGAGACTTCGGCCTATATACCAAATTAAAAATTAACTTGCTGCATGCACGCGCTGAATATTTGCGCCAAGTGCCGAAAGCTTATCTTCAATACGCTCGTAACCACGATCAATATGGTAAATACGGTCAACAATGGTTTCGCCGTGAGCAATGCAGCCAGCAATCACTAAGCTTGCAGACGCGCGTAGATCTGTCGCCATCACTTGTGCACCACTTAATGATTCCACATCACCGCAAATTACTGTATTACCTTCGATTTCCGCTTTCGCACCCATACGCATAAGTTCTGGAACGTGCATAAATCGGTTTTCAAAAATGGTTTCAGTAATCACACCGCCACCTTTTGCCATCATATTAAGCAAGGTGAACTGAGCTTGCATATCGGTTGGGAAACCCGGATGCGGAGCCGTGCGAATAGATACCGCTTTCAACTCACGTTCCGTCATATCCAAGCTGATCCAATCTTCACCAGTTTCGATATCTGCACCTGCTTCTTCAAGCTTAGCGATAACTGCTTCCAGTAATTTGGCGTTGGTTTTGCGACAAACGATTTTGCCTTTAGAAACCGCAGCAGCCACTAGGAAAGTACCGGTTTCAATTCGGTCTGCCACAACCGTATGCTTACCACCACCAAGAGACTCAACGCCTTCGATAGTAATAGTGTCAGTACCTGCGCCCGAAATTTTCGCACCAAGTTGGTTTAAGAACTTAGCGGTATCGACGATTTCTGGCTCACGCGCTGCGTTATCTAGAATAGTTTTACCTTCAGCTAATGTAGCTGCACACATGATAGTGATCGTTGCACCAACACTCACTTTGTCCATCACAATGTGCGCACCTTTAAGGCGACCATCAACGCTGGCTTTTACATAACCGTCTTCTAAAACAATCGTTGCACCTAACTGCTCTAGACCGTGAATATGAAGATCCACAGGACGAGCACCGATAGCACAACCGCCAGGTAGCGATACCTGACCTTCACCAAAACGAGCAACCAGTGGACCTAAAGCCCAAATAGAAGCGCGCATTGTTTTTACTAAATCGTATGGAGCACAGAATTGATTTATCTGGCTAGGATCAACGTGAACTGAACCATTACGTTCTACCTTTGCACCTAAGCGCTTAAGCAATTCCATTGTGGTATCAATATCACGCAGGTGAGGAACATTGCCCACCTCTACTGGCTCAGTTGCCAGAATAGACGCAAATAAAATTGGTAGTGCTGCGTTTTTAGCACCAGAAATGGTCACTTCACCTTGTAGCGGCTTGTCTGACCCAATTACTCGAAACTTATCCATTCACTAACCTTAAAGTGACATCAATTTTTTATCGCGAGCCCACTCTGCAGGCGTGAACGCTTTAATAGAAACGGCATGAACATCGTTGCGCTTAATATATTCCATTAATGGGCCGTATATTAGCTGTTGTTTCTTCACACGGCTCATTGATTCAAAGCATTCATCCACAGCGATAACTTCGTAGTGGCTACCTTCACCTTTACAATGGATCTCTTGAAGGTTGAGTGCTTGATCTAAGATTTCTTTAAGTTGTGTGCTATCCACAATTCACCCCGTTGGAAATTTGTATATGTTGAGACATCAACTCTTCAATATTGCTCAACTGAATTAGTGTGCGCAGCTCTTCTGGCACAAAGCTGAGCATTATATGGCAATTTCGTTTTTTTGCATGCTCTATTAGGTGAATCAACATCACCATACCAGCAGAATCAATACGTTCAACGTTCTGTAAAGAGACTTCAAACTGTTCTGTTTCCGGCTGCCATTGCTGCAACGTTTGCCACAAGAGCGGCACCTTATCACGATCCAGCGCTCCGGTCAGCTTCGCTATCGCGGAATTAACCATCTGCCATTGCGGATGCGTCATTGGGTTTTGCTCTCAAATCGAATCGGTTGTTTCGACAAATCCTGCAATTCTTTTGCAACAGCCAAAATGCCTTCTTGGCGAATTTTGCCATTCCATTCAGATTGTTTACTCGTCAGGAAACTGATGCCTTCGGCTATCATGTCGAACGCTTTCCAATCACCGGATTTTTCTTTGCGTAACTTAAATTCCAGCTTAATGTTTGGACGAGGTGAATCAATGATGTCCACCTTAATGCTCGAAATTCGGCGGTCATCTTCAAGCAAAGGCTCTGGACCAAACTCGATTTCTTGGTTGGTGTACTGAGTCAAAACTTGCGCGTAGTTTGTTACTAAATAAGCACGGAATGCTGAAACAAACTCACCCACATCTTCTCTTTTTGCACCTTTCAAATTTGAGCCAAGCAGTTTTAGTGCCGCATATTGATCATTGACGTAAGGCATTAGCTCTTCTTCAACGATCACTTTTAAGTAATCTGGGTTTTCTTGAATTTTGGGTTGCTCTGCTTTCAAACGCTTAAATGATCGCTCTGCAACTTGCTTCATCATTTTGTACGGGTCAGTGCGGTCAATTTCTTGTGCGTTCACTGTCCATGAAAAAAGCAATACCAACAATATGGTGACATAACGTTTCAACATGGTTTACTCCTTACTAGCCTTACTTTCTGAACCGCCCACGCTATACAGCACCTGACCAATCAAATCTTCTAAAATGAGTGCTGATTTCGTATCTTCAATGAGATCGCCATCTTTCAGCATCTCTTCATCTTCAAACACAAAGCCAGGAATAAGGCTGATGTACTGTTCACCGATCAATCCAGCAGTTAAAATGTGTAAGCTCGAATTGTCAGGAAACTGATTGTATTGGCTATCAATAGCCATAGTTACAACCGGAAGTAAGCTATTCTTGTTCAAAACGATGGATGAGACTCGTCCCACCACGACCCCACCAACTTTGACTGGTGCTCGGACTTTTAAGCTACCAATGTTGTCAAACTCTGCTCGGAGTGAGTAAGTATCGTTTGTTCCCAACCCTTTCACGTCAGCGACTTGAAAAATCATTACCAGAATTGCGCAAATCCCCGCTAGCACAAAACTGCCTACCCAAAATTCTAGTTTACGTGTCTGTTGCATGATTAGTTCCCAAACATCAATGCAGTCAATACAAAGTCTAGCCCCAACACAGCTAGAGACGAATGCACAACAGTTCTTGTCGTTGCTCGACTGATCCCTTCCGAAGTTGGAACCGCGTCATAACCATTAAACAGTGAGATCCAAGTGACAGTGATGGCAAACACCACGCATTTAATCAAACTGTTACCAATATCTTCACCCAGTTCCACCGATGCCTGCATCGTGGACCAGAAGCTACCGTGATCGATGCCTTTCCAGTCAACACCAACCAACTGACCGCCCCATATGCCTACGGCCATAAAAATCATGGCGAGTAGCGGCATAGAAATCAAACCAGCCCATAATCTTGGCGCAATAACGCGCTTTAGAGGATCTACGGCCATCATTTCCAAGCTGGAAATTTGTTCTGTGGCTTTCATCAATCCGATTTCAGCCGTTAGCGCTGAGCCCGCTCGACCAGCAAATAAAAGTGCGGTCACCACTGGCCCAAGCTCACGTAATAATGAAAGAGCGACCATTTGCCCTAAGCTGGTTTCGGCCCCGTAATCAACAAGGATCACGTAGCCTTGCAGACTCAGAACCATGCCAATAAACAACCCTGATACGATAATGATCGCTAAAGATTGGACACCAATGCTGTAGAGCTGTTTAACGAGAAGAGGAAAATTTTTGATGGGATGAGGAGGCCCAAACAGCGCCCCAGAAACCATTAAGCTTGCTCGGCCAAATGATTCACAAATGGCAAAAAAGCGACGCCCTAATAGGCTAACCCGTTGTAATAAATCAGCCAACATGGAAAAGATCCTTTTCGATTGGTTGAACAGGATAACGAAACGGCACAGGGCCATCCGCTTCACCTTTTAAGAATTGTTGAACGCGAGGATCTTCAGTCTTATACAAATCTTGTGGTGTACCTTGAGCGATCACTTTACCTTCCGCCAATAAGTACACCCAGTCAGCAATGCTCATGACTTCCGGCACATCATGGGAAACCACAACAGAAGTGACACCGAGTGCTTGGTTTAAGTTTCGAATCAATTCAACCAATACACCCATAGTGATAGGGTCCTGACCAACAAAAGGTTCGTCATACATGATAAGTTCAGGATCGAGAGCAATCGCGCGAGCCAGTGCTGCTCGTCTTGCCATACCACCGGAAAGTTCACTAGGCATCAAATAAGCGGCGCCACGGAGTCCTACCGCTTCAAGCTTTAAAAGTACTAAAGTGCGGATCAAAGACTCATCAAGGTCAGTGTGTTCTCGGATAGGAAAAGCAACGTTGTCGAATACGTTGAGATCTGTAAACAGAGCACCAGACTGAAAAAGCATGCTCATTTTTTTGCGCGCTTTATATAACTTGTTTCGACTTAACGCTGGAATATTACTGCCATCAAACCAGATCTCCCCTGTTTCAGGATACAGCTGACCACCAATAAGTCGTAAAAGCGTCGTTTTACCAATTCCAGATGGTCCCATGATGGCGGTAATTTTACCTTTAGGGACACGAAGGCTGATGTCATCAAAAATGATTCGGTTAGATCGGGAAAAGGTTAGATTATTTATAGTGACTAAGTCAGTGTCAGACATACTGGCTATTCGCTGCTGTAAGATTCTCATCCATGTGATAGGCCATAATAAGCATATTCATCCCAAATTAAAAGCACTGTTCAATTGCAGCCACATTGAAACTAAAATCTGACTTTAGTTCCAGTTTTATCGGTCAATTTATTGATAAAAGGCCCATCTTTACGTTTTACATCAAGCGTAGGCGCATTTTTTCATTACCTCTACATTTGTATACAAATTTGCCCAAGACTAAAAACAATAAATTGGAACTTCGACTTCCCTTTTCCCTATCAAAGCGTCAAAATCGGCGGTTAAACATTTTAGTCGCTGATTAAGTATAGGAATCACCATGATCGAAGCTGTTGCGTTTCTAATTGTAGGTCTCATTATTTTAGTTTGGAGTGCCGATAAACTTGTCTTCGGTTCTGCAGCTTTAGCACGCAACTTCGGAATCTCACCACTTGTTATCGGTATGACAATTCTGGCCATGGGCTCTTCTGCTCCTGAAATGATGGTTTCAGCAACAGCAGCACTCGATGGCAAAACAGATACCGCCGTGGGCAACGTACTGGGTTCCAATATTGCGAACATCGCCCTTATTTTAGGTATTACAGCATTGATTAAACCACTTGCTATCAGTTCTCCAGTGCTTCGCAGAGAGTTCCCTCTGATGATCGCTGTGACTCTGTTAGCGGGTGTGATTATGTGGAATAACCACCTAGGCTTCTATGAAGGCGTATTGCTGTTCGCTCTGTTCGGGGTATTTATCCTCGCAATGCTAAAAATCAGCCGCAACGAACAGACAAATGACGATCTTCTATTAAAAGAGCAAGAGTCGGAAATACCAGATGGCGTAAGCAATTCTAAAGCAGCCATTTGGATCGCGGTTGGTTTGATTCTGCTCCCAGTCTCTGCTGGTTTGCTTGTCGACAATGCCGTCATTATCGCTAAGTATTTCGGAATGAGCGATCTTGTGATCGGTTTGACGATTATCGCAGTCGGTACCAGTCTTCCTGAACTTGCCGCTTCTGTTGCTGGTGTTCTAAAAGGTGAAGATGACATGGCGGTTGGTAATATTGTCGGTTCAAACGTATTTAATATCTTAGCCGTGATGGGTATTCCGGGTATTTTGAACCCTTCGATCCTGAGTGAACACGCGATGGGACGAGACTTTTGGGTCATGCTTGGCGTCTCTCTTCTGCTAGTGGTGATGGCGTTGGGTAAATCGCGCAGCATAAATCGCATTGAAGGTGCGATTCTGTGCATCACCTTTTTGGCGTACCAAACTTATCTATTTATGAATATGGCAGCGTAATTGGAGCGTAATATGTCTAATAACTTTGACTACCGCAGTGTTGCTCAGCAAGTGCTGACAACGGAAATCGAAGCATTACAGCAGCTAGACCAATATATCAATGACGACTTTGTCCACGCCTGTGAAATGATGCTGGATAACAAAAATGGCAAAGTTGTAGTTATGGGTATTGGTAAATCGGGCCATATTGGTAAAAAAATAGCGGCGACACTGGCCAGTACTGGCACTTCAGCATTTTTTGTTCATCCCGGGGAAGCGTCTCACGGCGATTTGGGTATGATCGAACACGGTGACATCGTTTTAGCAATATCGAACTCAGGAGAATCAGCTGAAATTCTCTCTCTATTTCCAGTATTGAAACGATTAAACAATCGCATTATCAGTATGACTGGCAACCCTCAGTCAAACATGGCAAAACTGTCCGATATCCATTTACAAATTACGGTTCCGAAAGAGGCTTGCCCTCTTGGTCTAGCTCCGACATCCAGTACCACAGCAACCTTGGTAATGGGTGATGCATTAGCTGTCGCATTATTGCAGGCTCGTGGATTTACTGCGGAAGACTTTGCGCTTTCTCACCCGGGTGGTGCCTTAGGCCGTAAACTGCTAATGAAACTCGCCGACATCATGCATTTCGGTGAAGCTCTGCCAAAAGTAAAACCAACAGCATTGGTCAGAGAAGCACTGTTAGAAATTAGCCAGAAAGGCTTAGGAATGACAGCGGTAACCGATGAAGACGATCATCTGATCGGCATTTTTACTGATGGCGATTTACGTCGAATTCTTGATAAACGCATTGATATCCATACCGCAACCATCAGTGAAGTAATGACGAAGAACCCGACTGTGGCTTCACCAAACTTGCTGGCTGTTGAAGGTCTAAACCTGATGCAGGAAAAGCGCATTAACGGCTTAATGCTGGTGGAAGATGGTAAAGTGGTGGGCGCATTAAACATGCATGACTTGCTTAAAGCAGGGGTGATGTAATGGCTCAGACTGTCGAAACGCTTTATGGCGAGGTTGACACTTCTATTCTTGCTATCGCAAAAGAGATAAAACTGCTAATTTGCGATGTTGATGGTGTGTTTTCCGATGGCTTAGTCTACATGGGCAATGACGGCGAAGAACTGAAGACATTCCACACCCGTGATGGCTATGGCGTAAAATCACTGATGAATGCGGGAATTGAAGTCGCCATCATCACTGGTCGCCAATCAAAAATCGTTGAAAACCGCATGAATGCGCTTGGTATAAAACTTATTTACCAAGGCCAAGACGATAAAGTGAAAGCGTACAACGATATTTGCCAAAAATTAGCCATAGAACCGCAACATACAGGCTATATTGGTGATGACTTAATCGATTGGCCAGTAATGGAAAAAGTAGCGCTTAAAGTCTGTGTTGCAGACGGGCATCCGCTGCTTGCCAAACGCGCTAACTATGTAACAACAATTAACGGTGGACGTGGCGCAGTACGTGAAGTGTGTGATTTGATTCTACAAGCACGTAACGAGTTGGACGTTCATAAAGGCTTAAGTATATGAGTTTGTCTCGTATTCTTTATACGATACTTCTGTTTGTCGCTTCATGGTCAGCTTATTACCTGTTCGACAAAGAACAAACGGCTGACATCCAAGTAGCTCCTAATTTGGAACTACCGATGTTTAGCGGAATCAATTTAGATAACGTCTCTTACAACGAGAGTGGCGTAAGAAGTTATGTGATCACATCGACACATTTGGATCACTATGCCAAGAGTGGCAATACCATTTTTGATACTCCGATATTAAAAATCTATCGAGAAGGAAGCAATCAAGAGTGGGAGATCACAGCAAAGCGCGGTATTTTAGCTAAAGATAACGTCTTAACGCTGTATGATGACGTTATCGTGAAGAATTTACTCGATGATTCTGGTTTTGATAAGCTCACGACAACAAGAATGAGCATTCATCTCAAGAACCGTGATTTTTGGGCTGATAATCCAGTAGATTTGAACGGTCCGCAATTTGAAACAAATGGACAGGCGATGAAAGGTAACTTTGGTGACCATTCGGCTGTTCTTTATAACCATGTACAAGGTAGATATGAAACTCTCACACCTTAGTCTTATTGCTTGCTTACTGACTTCTGGTCAGGCTCTTGCTCTATCAACCGATAGCCAGCAACCTGTGTACATTGACTCTGACAGCCAACAGTTAGATATGAAAAGTAACCGAGTTACTTTCCTTGGCGATGTAAAGCTGAAGCAGGGCAGCATTAATATCAACGCTGATAAGTTGATCGTCATTCGTAATGCAAAAACCGGACAAATTGAAGAAATAGAAGGCTATGGTGATGTAGCTACTTTTTCTCAACTGACTGACGATGGAAAAACACTGTACGGTGAAGCAAAAGAGCTGTATTACAAAATGGCTGCCGATGAGTTGACCATGGTAGATAAAGCCTTACTGTCTCAAGATGACAGTGAAATTCGTGGTAACAAAATTCGCTACCAAATTTCATCGCAAAAACTTATTGCTGACGGCAATGGCGGTGGCCGAGTATCCACTGTTCTTCAGCCACAAGCAGCACCAAAAGAATAACTATGGCGATCCTAAAAGCAGAACATTTAGCGAAAAGCTACAAAAAAAGAAAAGTCGTCTCTGACGTAAGCCTAAAAGTAGAATCAGGCCAGATTGTTGGATTACTAGGGCCAAACGGCGCAGGAAAAACCACCTCTTTCTACATGATTGTAGGCTTGGTAGCTCGTGACGAAGGTACCATCAGTATTGATGATAAAGACATCAGTATTTTACCAATGCATAGCCGTTCTCGTATGGGGATTGGTTATTTGCCACAAGAAGCGTCCATCTTCCGCAAACTTTCAGTGGAAGATAACATCATGGCCGTACTGCAAACACGTGAAGAATTAAGCCGAGAAGAACGTCAAGACAAGCTTGAAGATCTGCTCGACGAATTCCACATTCAGCATATCCGAAGCAGTGCAGGTATGGCATTGTCTGGTGGTGAGCGTCGTCGTGTTGAAATTGCCCGTGCTTTGGCTGCGAATCCGCAATTTATTTTGCTGGATGAACCCTTCGCCGGTGTTGACCCTATTTCCGTTATCGACATTAAAAAAATCATTGAACACTTAAGAGATCGTGGACTGGGAGTCCTGATCACTGACCACAACGTACGGGAAACTCTGGACGTATGTGAAAAGGCTTATATTGTAAGTCAAGGGCAGCTCATCGCTGAAGGAACGCCGCAGGAAGTGCTGAACAACGAACAAGTTAAGCAGGTATATCTCGGTGAACAATTCCGTCTATGATTAATATCATGGGCAATTCTAACAACAAGGTAGTCGTTACTGAATGAAACCCTCATTACAGCTTAAGTTAGGCCAACAGTTAGCTATGACACCACAGTTGCAGCAAGCCATTCGCTTATTGCAACTGTCAACACTCGATCTGCAACAAGAGATCCAAGAGGCGTTGGATTCAAATCCCCTATTGGATGTTGAAGAACCAGGAGATGAGCTGTCATCGGTTGAAAGCTTGACGAACAGTCATGAGGAAAAAGATAACAGTGCCGATATCTTAGAGATTGAACCTCAAGATAGTTCTGAACTGATTGAAAAATCCGAAATCAGCGCAGAATTGGAAATCGACACTACGTGGGATGACGTATACAGCGCGAATACAGGTAGCACAGGTATCGCATTAGATGATGATATGCCTGTGTACCAAGGTGAAACGACACAAACACTGCAAGACTATCTTTTGTGGCAACTTGACCTTACCCCTTTTAGCGAAAACGATCACTCAATTGCTCTCGCGTTAATCGATGCCATTGACGACTACGGTTATCTCACCGTTTCTTTAGAAGATATCCAAGAGAACTTCCACAGCGAAGAAATTGAACTAGACGAAATTGAAGCAGTACGAAAGCGTATTCAACAGTTTGATCCACTCGGCGTTGCTTCTCTAAACCTCCAAGATTGCCTACTCTTACAATTGGCAACCTACCCTAAAGATACTCCTTGGTTAGACAGTGCTAAACAAATATTGGCTAATCATATCGATCAACTTGGTAATCGCGATTACAAACTCATATTGAAAGAGACTAAACTCAAAGAAGAGGACTTACGCGAAGTGCTTCAACTGATTCAACAGTTGGATCCACGACCAGGTAGCCGCATTGCCACTGAGCACGCAGAGTACGTAATTCCAGACGTTTCAGTGTACAAAGAGCATGGCAAATGGATTGTCACCATCAATCCAGACAGCGTTCCAAAATTGAAAGTGAACCAGCAGTACGCAAACCTTGGACGCGGTAACAGTGCAGACAGCAACTATATCCGCACCAATTTGCAAGAGGCAAAATGGTTAATCAAAAGCTTAGAAAGTCGAAACGAGACTTTGCTCAAAGTTGCCAAATGCATAGTTGAACACCAGCGTGATTTCTTTGAATATGGCGAAGAAGCCATGAAGCCGATGGTCCTAAATGACGTCGCTTTAGCCGTGGAAATGCATGAATCAACCATTTCTCGTGTTACGACACAGAAATACATGCATACCCCACGAGGTATATTTGAACTGAAGTACTTTTTCTCTAGTCACGTCAGCACTGACAATGGTGGAGAATGTTCATCTACCGCGATTCGTGCACTGATCAAAAAACTGGTTGCTGCGGAAACCCCAGCAAAACCGTTGAGTGACAGTAAGATCGCGGCTCTACTTGCTGATCAGGGGATTCAGGTCGCAAGACGAACGATTGCGAAATACCGTGAATCTTTGGGAATAGCCCCCTCTAGTCAGCGTAAACGCCTGCTTTAAGGCCAAACAGAGAAGGAAAGTCTATGCAAATCAATATCCAAGGCCATCACATTGATCTTACCGATTCAATGCAAGACTATGTTCACTCCAAATTCGAAAAACTAGAACGCTTTTTTGATCATATAAACAGCATTCAAGTGATTTTACGTGTTGAAAAATTGCACCAGATCGCCGAAGCTACGCTCCACGTAAATCAAGGGGAAATCCACGCCACTGCGGACAACGAAAATATGTACGCAGCGATAGATGGCCTGGTGGATAAACTCGTTAGACAACTCAACAAGCATAAAGAAAAGCTAAGTAGCCATTAATCATGCAATTAAGCGAAGTACTTTCATTGAGCTGCACAAAAAGTGCAGTTCAATGCTCTAGTAAAAAAAGAGCCCTAGAAATCATCAGCGAAATCGCTGCAGAATACACCGGACAAAATGCAACTGAACTATTCGAATGCATGCTCAGCCGTGAAAAGATGGGCAGTACCGGTATTGGTAATGGCATAGCTATTCCACATGCCCGAATGGCATCAAGTGATAACGCTGTTGCGGTATTACTTCAATGTGAAGAACCTATCGAATTTGATTCTATCGATAATCGTCCTGTTGACCTTCTATTTGCACTACTTGTTCCTGAAGAACAATGCAAAGAGCATTTGAAAACCCTTTCCTGCATGGCGGAGCGCTTGAACGACAAACAAACGTTAAAGCAGCTTCGCAACGCTCAAAGCGACGAAGAGCTGTACAACATAATGGTTCAGCCACCAATGGTTCAATAACCACCCTAAGGTATGCCTTATGCGTTTAATCGTTGTTAGTGGTCAATCCGGCGCAGGCAAAAGCGTTGCGCTGAGAGTTCTGGAAGATTTGGGTTATTACTGCGTTGATAACCTGCCTGTGGTGCTGTTGGACTCATTTATCCAATCGGTCAAAGGCAGTAAACAAAACGTTGCCGTCAGTATCGACATTCGTAACCTGCCAAAAGAACCAACACTGGTTGAAGATATCCTTCAGCAACTCAAGCAAAACAACGATGTGAGCGTATTGTTTCTTGATGCAAGCAAAGAGACGTTACTCAAACGCTATAGCGAAACTCGCCGTATCCATCCCCTTTCACTCAGTGACAAGAAGCCAACATTAGAACAAGCCATTGAGCTTGAAAAACGCTTGTTGGAGCCTCTGAAAGAACAAGCAGATTTACTGTTAGACAGCACAGGTAAATCGCTGCACGATCTGAGTGAAACGGTCAGAATGCGTATCGAAGGCCGAGGTCGTAAAGACCTAGTGATGGTGTTTGAGTCTTTTGGCTTTAAATACGGCTTACCGAGTGATGCCGATTACGTGTTCGACGTTCGCTTTTTACCGAACCCTCATTGGCAGCCTGAGCTTCGCCCGTTGACAGGGTTAGATGCTCCGATTAAATCTTTTTTAGAGAGCCATAAAGAAGTGATTGAACTAAAACAGCAGATTCAGCACTTCTTTGAGTATTGGCTTCCACTGTTAGAGAAAAATAACCGCAGTTACCTAACCATTGCCATTGGTTGTACTGGCGGTAAACACCGCTCCGTTTATTTGACGCAACAACTGGGAGAATACTTCTCACTGTTGGGTCATCAAGTACAAATTCGCCATACTTCACTGGAAAAAAATCACTCATAGAGGATGCCCTATGCCGCAATCTAGCCGTACTGTTCTTATCCAGAATCGCCTTGGTTTACACGCACGAGCGGCAGTCAAGCTAGTAGAGTTGGCGCAGTCCTTTGATGCAATTCTGACCATTCAAAGCCAAGAAGGTAAAGAAGCGACAGCAGACAGCGTCATGGGTCTACTAATGCTCGAATCGGCTCAAGGGCAGAACGTAACCATTTCAGCCGAAGGTTCACAAGCAGAACAAGCCCTCGATGCCGTTTGCCATCTAATTGAAGATAAATTCGACGAAGACGAATAACACGCCACAATGAATGTTATCTGCACAAGTGCAGGAGTATTCAGTCAAGACACCGATAAGTGAATGCAATTCATGATCGCGATGAATAGAATTACCCCATCGAATGTCATCGTTAAGTTATGGAGAGACAAATAATTAATCTTTGCCAACAAGTTACTATTAAATAAGGCATAGAATTAAGTTACTATGCTGCGCATTGTAAGTATTCATTCACGAGGAGGAAGCCATGGCCGAGCAAATCGAGTTTGACCAAGCACATAACACCCTCCAAGAAATCACAGAAGCATTAGAAAATGGTCGCTTCGTCCATGTCCGTAGACAACTACAAGACATGGAGCCAGAAGACATTGCACATCTACTTGAAGCCTCGCCTCGCAAAGCACGTAACGTACTGTGGCAACTGACCGATCCTGAAGATTACGGTGAAATTCTTGATGAACTAAACGAAGACGTCAAAGATGCCCTCGTATCGAAAATGGCGCCTGAGAAACTGGCAGAAGCAACCGAAGGCATGGACACTGATGATGTTGCCTATGTTCTTCGTAGCTTACCTGACGATCTCTCTCGCGAAGTTCTCGATCAGATGGACTCCGCTGACCGTCTGCGTGTAGAAACGGCGCTGTCCTATCCTGAAGATACCGCTGGCGGCTTGATGAACACCGACGTTATCACCATCCGTGGTGATGTTGATGTCGATGTTGTATTACGTTACCTGAGAATGAAAGGTGAACTTCCAGAAGCCACCGATGCTCTTTATGTTATCGACGCGGAAAGCCGTCTGATTGGTCATCTATCGTTAACAGCGCTGATCACCGCTCAGGTGGATGTTTCTGTCAGCGACATCATGGAAGACGCAGACGAAGCAATTAAAGTCGATACCAAAGACTCAGACGTTGCTAGCCTGTTCGAACGTCGTAACTGGATCTCAGCACCTGTAGTTGATGAAAACCAGCATCTTGTTGGCCGTATCACTATCGATGACGTGGTTGACGTTATCCGTGAAGATGCAGAACACTCGATGATGAGTATGGCCGGTATGGATGATGACGAAGATACCTTCGCTCCTGTTGTTCAATCCGCTCGTAAACGCAGTATATGGCTTGGTGCGAACGTGTTAGCGGCATTAGCGGCCGCTTCTGTATCAAACATGTTTGAAGCCACTCTGGACCAAATGGCGGCGATTGCCGTGTTGATGACCATTGTGCCCTCAATGGGCGGTGTAGCTGGTAACCAGACAGTCGCACTGGTCATTCGAGGCTTAGCTTTAGGTCATATCGGTGACAGTAACAAACGCGAGTTGTTACTCAAAGAAGCCTCTATCGGATTTCTAAACGGTATCCTTTGGGCTCTGATCATTGGTGCTATTGTCGTTGCTTGGAAAGGTGAATGGATGTTGGGTGGCATTATCTCAGCAGCTATGATGACCAATCTCTTCGTGGCAGGTGTCGCAGGTGTAATGATTCCAGTCATACTGAAGAAAATGAACATCGACCCCGCACTGGCTGGCGGTATGGCACTGACTACCATTACCGATGTGGTTGGCTTATCGGTATTTTTAGGTTTAGCTACCCTTTTTATCTGAAAAACAAGCATAAAAAAAGCGCTGAAATTTCATCAGCGCTTTTTTGTTCTCGCAATTTACTCGCCTGCGACTTTCATCGACTCCAGCAAAATAGAACCCGTCTGGATTTGCGAACGCGTTTCTACATCGCTACCGACAGCCACAATCTGATTGAACATATCTTTCAGATTGCCAGCGATGGTGATTTCCGATACCGGATACTGAATCACTCCGTTTTCAACCCAAAAACCCGCCGCACCGCGAGAATAGTCACCAGTGACAACATTCACGCCTTGCCCCATGACTTCTGTCACTAGCAGACCGGTACCAAGCTCTTTCAGCATTTGCTCGAAATTCTGCCCTGTCGATTTCACAAAGCAGTTGTGAATGCCACCAGCATGCCCTGTTGGTGTCATACCCATTTTTCTCGCCGCATAGCTGGTAAGAAGATAAGTTGAAAGCACACCGTCAGTAATGATTTCAGTATCAACGGTTCTCACCCCTTCACTGTCAAACGGACTCGACGCAAGGCCTCGCAGAATATGAGGGCGTTCTGAAACGTTAAACCAGCTAGGAAGAATTTGTTTACCTAAGTGATCAAGTAAGAATGATGACTTACGGTATAGATTGCCGCCGCTGATGGCCATCACTAAGTGGCCAAGCAGTCCCGTAGCCACATCGGCTGCAAACATCACAGGGAACTTACCTGTTTTCAATTTCTGCGCATCTAGTCGGCTTACGGTTTTCTCAGCTGCGTCTTTACCCACGACTTCTGGAGACCACAAATCATCGCAATGACGAGCTACGGTGTAGCTGTAATCGCGTTCCATCTCACCATTTTTGCCTTCACCAATCACACAGCAACTAATACTGTGACGACTGGACGCATAACTACCCAGCAGGCCGTGACTGTTTCCGTACACTTTAACGCCGTAATGGCTGTCATAACTTGCACCATCACTTTGTTTGATTCTGTCGCTAACATTCAGTGCGGCTTGCTCAGCGGCTATTGCAATCTTAGCTGCGCTGTCTGGATCAATCGCATTGGGGTAAAACAGATCTAAATCCGGGATCTCTTTTACCATCAGCTCTTTAGGCGCTGGTCCAGCGAATGGATCTTCCGACGTGTATTTCGCGATATCTAACGCTGCCATTACCGTCTGCTGAATCGCTTTTTCACTTAAGTCAGAAGTTGAGGCGCTGCCTTTACGTTGCCCACGATATACAGTGATACCTAAAGCACCATCACTATTAAATTCAACATTCTCTACTTCGCACATGCGAGTAGAAACACTTAAACCAGTGCTCTTGGTAATGGCAACTTCAGCTGCATCTGCACTGGCTGATGCCATCTCTAGCGCTTTCGCAACTGCGGCTTCAAGTTCGGTACGCTGCATAGCGACTTGCTGTTTTACATCCATATCTCATCCAACTATTGAGCTTTCGAAATAATTACTTAGCTATAGAGTAACAAGAATTTCGCTTTCTCCCCACGATTCTTGCTAAAATAGCTGACATATACACCTCAATAGTTGAAGAAAATGGCACGTAAAAACCAAAAAGCTCCTTGGGAAGAAGAAGAGGAGATCATTTGGGTTAGTAAAACCGAAATGAAAAATGACATGACTGCGCTGCAAAAGCTCGGTGAAGAACTGGTTGGTTTGAAATCATCACAGTTATCAAAAATACCGATGCCTGAAGATTTGCTACTGGCAATCAAAGATGCGCAACGTTTCAACATGGAAGCTAGACGTCGTCAACTGCAATACATCGGTAAAATGATGCGTACTATCGATCCTGAGCCAATCCAAGCGGCGCTGGACAAATTACGCAACAAACACTCACAAAATACGGCGGTATTACACAAGCTTGAACAGATGCGTGACCGTATCGTTGAGCAAGGTGATGATGCTATTAACGACGCAATGGTTTTATATCCAGAAATGGATCGCCAACGCTTACGTCAACTTGCTCGCCAAGCGAAGAAAGAGAAAGAAGCGAATAAGCCACCAAAAGCGTCTCGTGAAATCTTCCAAGTATTGAAAGAACATAACGACGCATCAATTTTGTAACGCGATTTCTTGCATTAAAAAAGCCTCACCAATGTGAGGCTTTTTATTATTCTCCGGCTCTGACGAAGTCACTGAGCAATGGATGCGAATGCGAAGATGACAACGCATCAACCTCATCAAACACTTGCACCTGTCCCTCAGCCAGAAATGCAAAATGTGAAGCTATCGCTTTCGCATCACTCAGATGGTGAGTCACCATCACCACGGTAATATTGCGCTCTGTTGCTAAGCGTTTGACTAAGCTGAGCATCTCCTCTCGTAGCAGAGGATCCAACGCTGAAAACGGTTCATCAAGCAACCAAATGGGATGCGACTGAACAAAACATCGAGCGAGAGCCACTCTCTGACGCTGACCACCTGAAAGACTTTGAGGCAGACGATTCATGAACTCCTCTACCCCTACCTGTTTTGCCGCAATATCAACTTGTTCTTTTTGCTGCGCGGTTAACTTCAGGCTTGGATTCAAACCCAACGCGATGTTTTCTCGTACAGTCAAATGGGCAAACAAGTTGTGCTCTTGGAACAACATTGAGAATGGGCGCTGATAGGGTTCTTTACCCAGAAGTGACTCGCCTGCAACACTCACGTTTCCACTGTCCGGCTCAATGAATCCAGCCACCAAACTGAGCAAAGTCGATTTGCCTGCACCACTTGGTCCCATCAAAGAAACAATCATGCCTTGAGTGATATTCAAACAAAACTCAAACCACTCATTTTGATATTCATAGCGTACGTTTTCTAAAACTAACATTCACGACCTCTGGAAGAATGAGCAATAAAGAGTTTTTCGATCACAACAAAACAGCCGACACTCATAAGTAACAAGGTGAGTGATACCACCGCAGCAGACTCCATTTGGTAACTGCCGAGTAGCTGGAATAAATACAGTGGCAGAGTTCGGAAATCTTGGCTGCCAAATAAAGCTATCGCGCTGAGATCACCCATAGAGAGCAAGAAGCTGATTGCAAACGCATGCGCCATCGGCTTACTCAACGCTTTTCCTTCAATTAATCTGATTCGATGCCAGCCGCGAATACCCAACGACGCACAAAGAAACTGATACTGTTGCTCAATATGCAGCATAGGCTGAGCCAGTGTTTTCAACACATAAGGTAAAGCCATCAGAGCATTAACGGCCACTACAACCCAAAATGCAAAACTGAACGCATCGGTAAAACTGCGCAGCAACAAAAACAACCCTGTACTGACGACTAATCCCGGAGTAACAAGAATGATGGTTCCGGTTAGTTCAAGCGTGGTCGCTTTTGCTGTTTGATATCGGATACGCCAAAAACGAGTAGTCATCAGAATAGCAATGCCCGCAACCAAAGCGAATGAAGACGCAAGAGCCGCCACCTGTATGGATGCAGAAAACGCATTCCAGAACAGGCTATCCGATAACACTGAGAGAGCCTGCCAGTTAATACCACTTAACACCACCATCAATAGCGGCGGTACCACAAGCACAATAACGAACAGAATCCAGAACCCGTCCCAACAACGTGCCTTGGTTGAATCTCTACTAACCACGGTGTGCGTTGCCACATTACCCGCGGTTACGGCTACCGGCTTGGCGAGTTTCTGAATCGACAAATACAAAACGCTGCAAAGAATGATCTGCCATAACGCCAATAGAGCACCAGCTTGCAGGTCGAAATCAAACTTAATCGCTTGGTAGATAGCAAGCTCTATGGTGGTTGACTTAGGTCCTCCTCCCAGTGCCATTACGGTGGCAAAACTGGTGAAGCACAACATAAACACTAATCCACAAACATGAGGTAATTGCTGACGAATTCGTGGCCACTCCACCCAACGAAACTTATGCCAGTGGCTCATCCCCAAATGCGCGCACAACTTATGCTGCTCATCAGGAATGGATTCTAATGCTTGCAGTAACAAACGACTGGCGTAGGGAAGGTTAAAGAAAAAATGTGCCAGTAAAATGCCGTTCAATCCGTAGATAGAAAAAGGCAGGTTCAGTTCAAACCAACTCAGTACTTCCGCCAGCAATCCACTGTTGCCGTATATTGCCAACAGGCCAAACACACCCACCAGCACCGGAAGCACCAGTGTTGTGGCAAACAGTTTGATCAGCAGGCTTCTCCCCCAGAATCGCCGTCTGTATAACGCATGGGCGACCGGAACCGCGAAGCCGACACTGAGCAACATCGATAGGCTGGCTTGATAAAAGCTAAACTGAGTGACGTGGCGATAATACGGATCCTGCCAGACCTGAGCGAAGTTCAGGCTAGGTGCGTGAAGAAGTAACGCGCACAATGCAGAAATGACAAAGGTCGCGACCAGTATCGCGACCCCAATGCCTATTTTAGGTACAGAGTTCAAACTCACTTAAACCTTAGACGTTAAAAAGTTAAGGCGTTTTGCCATTCACGAACCCAAGCTTTACGCTCTTTTGCCACTTCGTCTGCGGTGAAAGTTAACGATTTTTGCGGTACTGAAAGTGAATCAAACCCTTCTGGTAGTTCCGTGTTTGTCACCGGATACATCCAGTTGCCTGTTGGAATCACAGACTGAAAATCATTGCTAAGAATAAAGCTCATAAACTCATCAGCGAGTTTTTGATGCTGGCTGGTTTTCACCTTCGCAGCAACTTCAACTTGCATATAATGGCCTTCAGAGAAATCAGCTGTTGCAAAGCGAGCGTCATTTTCAGCAATCAGGTGGTATGCAGGAGAAGTAGTGTAGGAAAGAACTAAGTCCGACTCGCCTTTCAAGAACATAGAATAAGACTCAGACCAACCTTTAGTCACAGTCACCGTTTTCTTCGCTAAGCTCTTCCATGCTTCTGTGGCGTTGTCGCCATAAACAGACTTAATCCAAAGCAACAGGCCTTGACCCGGTGTCGAAGTACGTGGGTCTTGATAAATCACTTTCAGATCATCACGGCTTTCAACCAGTTCTTTTAGGCTTTTCGGTGGATTGGCCAATTTTTCTTTGTTGTAAACAAAAGCAAAGTAGCCATAGTCGTAAGGAACGAAAGTGTCATCGCTCCAGCCGTTCGGCACTTGAAGAGACTGTGTATCAACAGAGTGTGGTGCCAACAAACCGGTTTGCTTCGCTTCTACCATAAGGTTGTTGTCTAAACCTAATACGATGTCTGCTTTGGTTTTATCGCCCTCTAGACGCAGGCGGTTCAAGATAGACACACCGTCATCCAGAGCGACAAAATTCAAATCACAGCCACATTGAGCTTCAAATGCTTTCTCAATAGCAGGACCAGGCCCCCACTCAGCAGCAAATGAGTCATAGGTATAGACAGTTAGAGTGTTATCGGCAGCGAAAGCTGTACTAGATGATGTTGCAATAAACGATAAAGTTGCCAAAGCAATGGCAGAAAATTTGGTGTTCAAGGCTCGCTCTCCTCAGAGCTGACAGGCTTGAGGGAGGACAGGAATAATCGGATGTTTGATTATCACATTCCCAACTCAATTCCTACGCCAGCATTATCTGGTTCAGGTAAATACCACTATTAAAATAATAATGGACTGCGGGTCCCAAGCTCAGCTTGATCTCAGCGCCATTCATCTGGTGAATGGTTAGCCCCCCGTGAGTAAAGTGGATTGTAAATGTAAATGAAAATAGATGCTACTTATACGTTACTTGCGCGAATCATAGCCCCAGCGTGGCACTAAAGTTTGCTCAATGCCCAGATGATCCAATATACGAGCGACCATAAAATCAACCAGATCATCAATCGATTTAGGCTGATGATAGAAACCCGGAGCAGCAGGCATAATCGTGACGCCCATTTGCGAAAGCTTATGCATGTTCTCCAGATGCAACGTCGAAAATGGCGTTTCTCGCACCACCAGCAGAAGCTGACCACGCTCTTTCATCACCACGTCCGCAGCACGCTCAATAAGATTGTCCGACATGCCATGAGCAATAGCGGCCACACTACCTGTAGAGCAAGGACAAACGATCATCTGTTTTGGTGCCGCAGAGCCTGACGCGACAGGAGAGAACCAATCTTCCTTACCACAAACGATCAACTTCTCAGCATCGCACTGAAGATGTTCGACTAGTGCCGCTTTCGCTGCATCAGGACCACTTGGCAGTTTCAGATCGTGCTCTGTCGCCAACACCACGCGTGCCGCAGACGAAATCAACAGATACACGGTGTAATCCGCAGCGAGTAGACATTGCAACAGACGCAGCCCGTACGGAGCACCTGATGCCCCTGTCCACGCTAAGGTAATCGCTTTGCTTTGATTCATATCGTTCTCATATTCTACTGTTTAGCTTTGAGTGCTGTGAGTAACTTATCGTGAATACCGTTAAAACCACCGTTACTCATCACCAGAATCTGATCGCCGGCTTGTGCTTCAGAACAGATCATTGCAACGAATTCATCAATATTATCGCTGACCTGAGCCGGTTGTGCACACTGCTCAGCCACATCCTGAACAGACCAAGGGATCGTTGCTGGCTGGAACAAGTAAACCGAATCTGCCGCGTGAAGTGACTGAGCCAAGGTTTCTTTATGTACACCCAGCTTCATTGTCGCTGAACGAGGTTCCAATACCGCGATGATTTTCTTGTCACCCACTTTATTGCGCAGACCATCTAAAGTCAGTTCAATCGCCGTTGGATGATGAGCAAAATCGTCATACACAGTCACCCCCGCAGCTTCGCCTTTGAGCTCTAGGCGGCGTTTGGTGTTGATAAAAGACCCTAAGGCTTCACAAGCCAGATCAGGCGTGACTCCCACATGACGTGCCGCTGCTACAGCCATCAGAGCATTGCTGACGTTATGATCACCCACTAAATCCCACTTAACCGTTCCAACACGTGTATTTTTAAACAGAATATGGAATTGAGAACCATCTTTAGTGATTTTTTCTGCTTGCCAGTCAGCATTATCACCACTGAACTCAGTTTCACTCCAACAACCACGCTGTAAAACATCTTGTAATGCTTCATCTTGCATTGGTGCGAAGATACGACCGTTGCCCGGCACAGTTCTGACTAAATGATGGAATTGACGCTTGATCGCTTCAAGATTATCGAAGATATCTGCATGATCAAACTCCAGATTATTCATCACCAATGTTCTAGGATGGTAATGAACAAACTTAGAACGCTTGTCGAAAAAAGCACTGTCATATTCATCAGCTTCCACTACAAAAAACATGCTTTCGCCCAAACGCGCTGAAATTCCGAAATTACCCAGTACTCCGCCAACCAAAAAACCCGGTTGGTAGCCACAGTGCTCAAGCACCCATGTCAGCATACTGGACGTGGTCGTTTTACCGTGTGTTCCTGAAACAGCCAGTATCCAACGATCATGCAAAAGAAACTCTTGTAACCACTGCGGTCCTGAAACATAACGTAAATTGTTGTTCAGCACATATTCAACACATGGATTACCACGACTCATCGCGTTACCAATCACCACCAAGTCAGGCTTCGGCTCAAACTGGGTAGTGTCAAAACCTTCAATTATTTCGATCCCTTGCGACTCGAGCATGGTGCTCATTGGCGGATAAACATTGGCATCGCTACCGGTAACTTTGTGACCCAACTGACGCGCCAACATCGCAACGCCCCCCATGAATGTGCCACAAATTCCTAAGATATGAATATGCATAGAGCTTAATCTCTTCACGCTTTACTGTATTGGCTCCCATTATCCTCATTCGCATCGTAAAAGCGAGCATCGAAGATCAGAGCAATGTAATTTGTAATAAGTCGACATAAAAAATGAGATATCAAACAGTTAGTTCAGTACCCGTAAAAAGATAAAAGACCTAAACTCTTTGCGGGCGCGCGTGTCAAAAAAGTTCCAACAGAGAACACCTCACAGCCCCACTAAAAATCCCCCCGAAAATATAGTGTTAAGGAAATAACATGTCTGAGATGCGCACCCTTGGTGAGTTCATTGTTGAGAAACAACACGACTTCCCCCATGCAAGTGGTGAACTATCGTCCCTACTGGCTTCTATTCGTCTTGCCGCGAAGATTGTAAACCGTGAAATCAACAAGGCTGGCCTTGCTGATATCACAGGTGCATCTGGTCAGGATAATGTGCAAGGTGAAGAGCAGCAAAAACTGGATGTTTATGCCAACGACAAATTTAAAGCCGCGCTTGAAGCGCGTGACCAAGTTTGTGGCGTAGCCAGTGAAGAGGAAGATGAAGCTGTAGCCTTTAATAAAGACCTCAACAAAAATGCGAAATACGTTGTCTTGATGGATCCGCTTGATGGCTCGTCAAACATTGATGTGAACGTGTCAGTTGGCACAATTTTCTCCATTTATCGTCGTATTTCTCCGGTCGGCGCTCCACCGACAGCAGAAGACTTCTTACAACCGGGCCACAAACAAGTTGCCGCAGGGTATGTGATTTACGGCTCTTCGACCATGTTGGTTTACACCACAGGTAACGGTGTCAATGGCTTTACCTATGATCCTTCGATTGGTTCTTTCTGTTTATCGCATGAAAATATGCGTATTCCAGAAAGCGGTAAGATTTACTCGATTAACGAAGGTAACTACATCCGCTTCCCGACTGGCGTGAAGAAATACATCAAATTCTGCCAAGAGAATGTGCCTGAAGATAATCGTCCTTATACATCACGTTATATCGGCTCTTTGGTTGCTGACTTCCACCGCAATCTGCTCAAAGGCGGCATCTACATGTACCCGAGCACAGAGAGCCATCCAAATGGAAAATTACGCCTGCTGTACGAGTGCAACCCAATGGCATTTTTGATGGAACAGGCTGGCGGTATTGCCTCTGATGGTAAGAATCGTATTCTGGATATCAAACCAACCGAACTGCACCAACGTGTGCCTTTCTTTGTTGGTAGCCCAACCATGGTCGACAAAGTCGAAGAGTTCTTAGAGAACTACCCAGACTAAGAACTATCCTGATGAATAGTAATGACTGACTGACGAGAAAGCGCCTTACAGAGGCGCTTTTTTTATCTCTCTTTCATCAATCAATTACGCATTTTTTGACCTACAATTGCATCAATTAGACTTAGGTTTGCTTGGGGATCGACTCATTTACGGGTAAACTCTAGCCTTTGCTATGTAGCGGCCCTTTGATGCCCATACATAACATGTATAACAATAAGTCTTGATTCTTGAAGTCCGGCTAACGAAAAGGAAACCTTTAATGAGCTTAAACAATGTGCCAGCAGGCAAATCTCTTCCAGACGATATCTACGTTATCATCGAAATTCCAGCTAACGCAGACCCAATCAAATACGAAGTAGACAAAGATTCTGGCGCTGTATTCGTAGACCGTTTCATGTCTGCTCCTATGTTCTACCCATGTAACTACGGTTACGTGAACCACACTCTATCTCTAGACGGTGACCCAGTAGACGTATTAGTACCAACGCCATTCCCACTAATGCCTGGTTCAGTAATTCGCTGTCGTCCAGTTGGCGTACTAAAAATGAGCGATGAGTCTGGTGAAGATGCGAAAGTTATCGCTGTACCACACGAGAAACTTTCTAAAGAATACAACCACATTCAAGATGTGAACGACCTTCCAGAGCTTCTAAAAGCACAAATCACTCACTTCTTCGAGCGTTACAAAGACCTTGAAGCTGGCAAATGGGTAAAAGTTGAAGGTTGGGAAGACGCAGCTGCAGCTCGCGAAGAGATCAAAACTTCATACGAGCGCGCACAACAAAAATAAGCGTACCGAACGAATGGAAAAGCCAGCATTTCGCTGGCTTTTTTTTGAGCTAAAACATGGCTGAGGTAAACATCTCCAAAGGTGAAGAAGCTTACACTCGTTGACACCAGTCTCCAGAATCAATCAGAGCTTCTTGTGACGTTACTTCTTGGTAAATGTATATCCATGCAGTGCCAAAAGGAGTTTCAATGGTATCTCGGCGATATTCCACTGGAACGTCTTCCAAAATATCCAACTTAGCCAACGTCTCTTCATCCACCAAATACACTTCTCCAGAAATGGTATGGTGCCCCTCGATTAAGCCCGGATAAGGACCTAAGTCATAAAGAGCATACTCTGGCTTGGTAACGTATTGCCCCAGCAATTGACTACTTTCCAAAAAGCTATGATTGCTTTCTCCTTGGCGTAAAGTGCCATAAACAAAAACTAAATGTTGCACTTACTTCTCCTTTAGATATACACCCGAGTCATCGCAAGACTCATGGGCATAACAGCCTCAATTCAATTCAAATTGATACAGCAGATCAACCGCACTATCTAAGCCAGATACCGCTTCCACATACAAATCTGTCATTAAACGATAGCGGACTGTAAATTCCCCTACCGAGTTAAAAATACCTACGCCGTATTTTACTTGCAGCCCCGGCCGAATGTAACCACTCACCGTCACCTGAGATTCATCACCGGATCCAGCGGTGTCCAGCTTCAAGTCTTGTACACCAAAAGCACTACCGATTTCACTCACTACTTTACCGCTTTTCGCAAGGCTCAAACCTATCAATGTGGTGGTCATGGCATCACCACTTGTTTCACTGTCGATATCTTGCCCGCGTAGCAAGTATGACAGAGCATTTGCTTGAGGCATGCTCGGTTCTGAGAATATCGAAACAAGAGGCTCGTTCGCAGGGCCGGTAACCTGTACACCTGCTATCACATTATCCTGAGTATTCTCTGGATTTCGAATCGCTTTGATCGACAGATAAGGCTGATCGACAGGGCCATTCATTAAAATCTTCCCTTCTTGAATAACCAGATCCTGACCAAAGGAGCGATATTTACCGTTCAGGATATTGATCTCACCGTTTACCAGTGGCCCCTTATCCTTTTGAACAACGTTGACACGGCCAACCAAATCGCCTTCCAGACCAAACGCCTCTAGCTTGAAGTCGTCGCCAATAGTAATCGACACATCTGTTTCAATATCAAACGGCAGCGTATTCTGATCACTCACTGGCGTTAAGTCCTCGTTCAGTAATACCTGATCTTTTGACACACTCACCGCACTTGGTGGTAGTTCTTCGACAACAATGCGTCCCCAAGGCAACGCGATATTCCCAGTAACTTTAGCCAACTTTGGCTGCATGTTCAGTGTCAGATCTGGTACAACTTTAACTTTGACTATCGGTGGTAAATCCACCAGCAATGATTTGGCAAATACGTGGCTATTCACTCTCCAATCATCGATGTTTTGCCAGTCTGCATCCCCTGTGATCTCAAGTTCACCATCTTGTGTCAGCACATTGGCATTTAAACTTGCCTGATAACCTTTGAAAGTCAAAGTGACGAGACCTGATTCAACTTCTACCGGAGAGATATCCCCTTTCACCTGAATACCATTGACGCTGACCACACCATCCACCTGCGGATGAAGCATGTCGCCTTTAAATTTGAGGTCAGATTCAATATTCGATTTCAGAGAGCTGTATTCACCCACCAAAGGTGCAAGAAAATCTAAGTTAAACGTGGATAGCTTAAGATCCCCTTCCATGCGTTTGTTTTCTTTGGTGACGTCCGCAATGATAACTTTCCCAGACAAGTCGCCATTATCCGTCATATCGACATTCCAATAAGCTTGCAGACGATTACGAATCAGAGAGGCTTGCAGGGAAACTTTATCCCACCCCACCGTTAACGGCTGATCTAGATTTTGTCTTACAGAGCCCTTAGGTAAATTCAATTCTAGCTTAGCCTGAGGAGGCTGGTTTGCTTGCCATTTTGCCCAAACTTTCGCATTCGCCTCGCCATCAATCTCGGTATCTGGCGGCATGAATGCTTTCACTTGAGAGAAATTAAACTGATTTACAGAAAGCTGAACTTCACCGCTTTCACCAACGGTAGATGGCTTGTCGAGACATACTGACGCGCCAGACTGAATCCAGCAGTGAGCAGCAAGAGTGGCGTTTTGTTTATCAACATCCACATTAATGCTCATCGGTTTATCCAATGCCCAGACACCTTGCTCAGTTTCCAGCGTCATACGGTTTAACTGACCATCCCACAACAATGAGGGCTTATCTTTAAGACCGCCTTGAATGTTTAAACTGGTCGATACAATGTCAGACTGCACGTCCAGAGTGAGTTCATGCTCTTTCTGCTCACCGCTAAAACGCATCACAACGGAATTGATCAATTGATCTTGATAAGACGCTTCAGTCACCTTTAGGCGTAAGTCAGCTTGCGGCTTAGGCAATGGCGTCACATTGCCCGTTAAAGTAACGTGCTTCACCTTGGCGTCTTTCTGCCAAGCGATAGAGTCTGCATCCAAAGAGAGTTTGATTTGCGGCTCGCTCATTGCGCCACGCAGCAATACATCACCAATCACTTTGCCTTTAAGATCCGGCACGCTTTTAGACAAATCCGGTAAATTAAGTGACAAAGACATTCGCCACTCTTTATCTAGCTTACCCTTAGCCGTGACCTTATTTGGACCATGAGCAAGATTGATTCCCTGCGTAGTAACCTCATATCGCCCTTTACCTGAAATATCAGAAGCATCAATCTGACCATTTAAATGCAACGGATAATCACGCACTAAACCATTGACGGAGAGTTGCGGAACTTTCACTATCCAACCGCCTTGGCTAGTCAATTCGCCTGAGGTTTCGATTTCACCACTGACAATGCCTTCCGCTTCTGGCCATTGCAGACCAGGCTGAATTAGATTCATGTCCAGCTTTGCTTGCCAGTTAATCGGCTCGTTCCAATTGGCTTTTATCTCTCCGAGAATACGTCCGCCGAGTGTATCAATCTGGATATCACTTAAGGCGATTTCACTTAGATTCCCCTCACCTTTGGTGTCAATCGCAACATCTGGCAGATCTTTCCCTTTCAGTTGCCCGACTAAGCCAAGCTGATAGTGCTTTAGCGAACCTTTACCATAGAAATGGGAAGCATCAATAAAGTAATCCCCTTTGCCAACCAGCGGCCATTGTCCGTGCAGATCTTTTATGTCGATATCAAACGGAAATTGAGGATCAAGCGGCTGCAATTTGGCTTTAATGCTAGCTTTTGCCAGATCGGTCAGTTCAGCTTGTACACTTAAATCCGCCACACTGCCTGATGCATTCAAACTGAGCGCTTGCCCCTTGGCTTCAGCTAACTTGACTTTCGAGGTCAAATCTAACGACAGAGGATAGTTATCTTTGAGTTTTACTTTGGTTTTTAGCAGAGCATCCACTTCTGGGGTATCAAGTTCCAGCGTATCAACCGACACATCGTATTGATAAGCCTTAGCTGTGAGGCCGAGATGATTTACCACCACAGGTGTTTCTTGGTGAAGCGTGAAGTCATTGATATCTAGCCGTGCTAAATTAATTCTCAGCGGAATCAATACATCCGGTAACACTATCGCCTGAGGTTCACTTTGGGCTATAGGCTCTGCTTTTTGTTGGGGTTCAGCTTTTTCAGCCTGAGACTCGTCTTGGCTTTGCTCCAACGTGACTTCAATCTTATTCCATAAGGTTTTCCCTATAGTGAGGTTGTTGCCTTGAAACGAAGCTTGAGTAGAGAAATGCTGCCAAACCACACGATTGCCTAAGATATCGAGATCAATGTCATTTAGCGTTAGACGATTGAGACGGATAGGCACTGGTGTCGTAATGCTGGTCAGTGGCTCTGAACTTGGTTCATCTGTTGTGGTTGTCGTTTCTGGAAGAGACGGCAAAGAGAACTTCAGCCCCGAAAGACTAATGTCATTAATACAAACTGAAGGTTCTAAAAAGCAGTTGCCATTGATCGCCAGAGTTGCACTTTGCAACTGCATATCAACATTCAAAGAAGGATCAACAAAGCTCACTTCATTTAAAGTGAATCTTGGGAACAAAGAGCCTTGGGTTGATTTCACTTCGAGCTGTGGAACAAATTGATTCACACCCCACAAGGCAAAATTAAGCCCTGTATTGGTAAACAAAAGCCCAGCAACAGACAACACTAAGACGACCAGCAGTGCTATCACCCCCAGAGAAATCCATTTGCTCCATTTCAAAGCCAGCTTAATCATAGCTCTGGCCCTAATGAGAAGTGAATTCGGAAACGCTCACCGGGGTCAGACTCCAGTCCCCATGCAAAATCAAGACGAAGTGGCCCCACTGGAGATACCCAGCGAACACCAAAACCCGTACCCGTTTTCCATCTGGGCGTGTAATCAAACGCATCACCGCCATCGACGAATACCGCTCCCCACCAGTTTCCCGCGAGACGATATTGATATTCCACCGAGCCAGTTGCCATATATTTCGCACCAGCCAATGCACCACTGGAGTCCCGAGGTGAAATCGACTCATATTCATAACCACGTAAGTTGTTGTCACCACCCGCGAAGAAACGTAAAGAAGGCGGCAGTTTATCGAAGTCCTCGACAAAGTTAGCCCCCCCACCCATTCGGAACACGCCACGATGATTTTCACCAGCGGTACGAATCCAAGACGTTCCCGCTAAAACACGTACCACATTCGTTTCTGACACAAACGAGTCTGAGCCATATTCAATAGTAACGGTTTGCTTGTCACCCCAAGTAATCAGTGAACCACTATTTCGGGCTCTGGTACGACTAAAGGTAAAACCGGGCAACACGAATTGGCCAACATCATCAAGCACACCTTGTTCATAGCTTTCGATAAGATAACGAACAAACATGGTTCGGTGCCAACCGCTGTCCACTAACCAATGCCTTTCTACAGATAGATTGGACTCCAGACTTTGCGTATCGCGGTTATCGACTTTCTTCAAGCCATACTGAACTCGGTAATACTCATGCAGAACATCTTCCAACGGAATTTTATAGCCGGCAGTAATGTACTGCTCAGGCTCTGAAATAGAAAAGCTGCTGTCAAAGCTGTGTCCGCGCGAGTTGATCCAAGGTTTCTTCCATTTAAACGTGCCTCGGGGCCCAACGTCTGTGGAATAGCCAAGACCCGTTTCAAATTTATTGCGCGCCTGTGGTGCCACAGAGACTTTCATCGGCAGCTCACGACCACCGTCCAAGTTGTTTAAGTCCGGCTCGACAAATACTGAAGAAAACCATTCGGTACTCGACAGGTTCTGGTTATGTTCGCCGACTTTAGACACCAAATATGGGTCGCCTTCTTTATATGGCTGCAACGAAGCAACACGATTCTCATCAATTTGACTTCCTTCTACGCTCGTCGCGCCAAATTGATATCGAATGCCACTGTCGTAATGAAGTCGCACAAAGGCTTGATTGAGTTCAGGTGCAACTTCAAGGCGGCTAGTTATATACGTACCGTTAAAATAGCCTTTTTGCAGAGCAAGATTACGTAACGACGATTTTAAGCTGTCGTATTGACCGTGATTGAGCGGCTCGCCCTGTTTAAGACCACTTTGACCAATCACTCGGATAAAATCGGGGTCATTTTCAGCTTCACCTGTGATCACTATGTCAACCAGCTCTAGTCGCGTCACTTCACCAGCATCGACATGAACAGCCAGAACATCTCCGGACTCTTTCACTTCAAAATCAATTTGCGGATGGTAATAGCCAAGGGCATTGAGCGCTTCAACGATATTTTTTTGCAAACGCGATTGAAAGCGTAACTGAGTGGAATAATCAGATTCGGGAATCGAAGAGAGGTAAGCATCGACGTTATCTTTCAGCTCTTTTTCTAAACCATCAATCTCCAAGCTAACCTTGGCGAAAGAAGCAGCAGAAAAGAGTAAAGCGGCGAATAGCACTGGTAATGATTTTCGTCTCATGCTTAATTATGGCGTCGTTATACTAGGCTTATTGTTGAGAGTTAGTGAAATCATAACGCCAATGCTCATAATAGTCTGTACGAAATCAGTCAATTATCAGGTCTATAGCTATTAATTAAAAAAATAATCATCGCAAGCCTGTATTTTCAAACCCAGCTTTTAAAACAAAGGAAGTTCCATGTTAGATAAACAAACTATGGTTACGGCAGACTCCGCACTGCCTGGACGTGATACTCCAATGGCTATCGAAGACACTCACTTTGTCAATCAATCAAGCCTGAGCGCAGCGCCAAAAAACGGTGAAGAGCAAATCTTAATTGGTATGGGCTGCTTTTGGGGCGCTGAACGCCTGTTTTGGGGACTGGAAGGTGTCGTTTCGACTTCCGTGGGCTATTCAGGTGGTTTCACTCCAAACCCAACCTATGAAGAAGTCTGCACAGGACACACAGGTCACACTGAAGTCGTTCGTGTAATTTACAACCCTAGTGTCCTTCCACTAAAACAGTTGCTTAACCATTTCTGGGAGCGTCATGACCCAACTCAAGGTATGCGCCAAGGCGGAGACTTAGGCACTCAATACCGTTCAGCACTCTATGTGTACGATGAAGAGCAAAAGTCTATCGTTGAACAGAGCAAAGCAGAATATCAGGCACTTCTTTCACAACAGGAGAAGGCGCAGATCACCACTGAGATTCTTCCAGCAGGTCCTTACTACTTTGCTGAAACTTACCACCAGCAATACCTAGCTAAAAACCCTCAAGGCTACTGTGGTTTGGGTGGTACTGGTGTTTGTTTCCCGCCAAGTTTGAGTGAGTAATCACTCTATTCAGAGCAAAAAATTGCAGGCACCGTCCTGCAATTTTTACTTCTCCTTAAAATACACTCAAAATTCTGTGCTATACATTCTGTGCTTATTATAAAGGAATCAAACACATGAAAATGAAAGCACTACTGCCGTTTATCCTAGCTTGCTCTCCAGCGATCGCGTTCGCACACAACATTCAACTGAATAGTTCTGTGCCAAACGTGAAGGTTGAAACATACGGCGAAATACTGGTTGAAGGTAAAGACACAACTTTCCAAGCTTGGAATAGCGAACAAATGAAAGGCAAAGTTCGAATCATCCAAGCCATCGCAGGTCGCAGCGCGGCGAAAGCAATGAACGCTGATCTTATGGCGGCAATTACTGCTGCTCATTTTCCAGAGCAGGAGTATCAAACAACGACCATCATCAATCAGGATGATGCTATCTGGGGAACAGGCTCTTTTGTTAAGTCGTCAGCACAAGACAGCAAACTTGAATTTCCTTGGTCGTCGATTGTTTTGGACGAATCTGGCAACGTAGCGAAGGGTTGGGATCTTCAACCTGAGTCTTCCGCTATCATTGTTCAGGACAAGCAAGGTAACGTGCTGTTCGTTAAAGAGGGCGCGTTAAATGAACAAGAGATCCAACAAGTTTTAGAGCTTGTAAAAGCCTCTCTCTAGTTCTCTTTCAACTTGAAAATCTCCCTACAGTTAGGTGAGAAGATCGTCTTCTCACCTAAATCATCTCTTGCCTGATTTTTTTACTGTTATATTATAACAATTCTTTATTTTAACTCTGTGATGTCAATGTTTTCGAACCTGCACTCTTTACGCGCTAAAGCTAAGATAGTCGCTATTCCTGCTATCTTGTTGATGGTGTGGCTAAATATTGCATTTATTGAACATCAGCTCGACGCCTCTCCAGTTCATCACAGCGAGCATCATTGCCAACTTTTTTATAGTGCCAACCAAGCGTTAGCGCAGCATATTCCTGAGTTACCGATTTGGGTTTCGCATAACTACCTTGATCCTGTAACTCAAATCGCCAACATCTCGACTTTGTACTTGGCTTATCTCGCACGCTCACCGCCAACTCCAGTGTAATCACTTACGTTCAAATCAATTGATAACCAGTATTACTATTTTTATTTGGAGTTTCCGATGTTTACTAAACCACTATTAGCCCTCAGCATTACTGCTGCTTTCGCCACTTCTGCATTTGCTCAGGATGAATTTCGCCAACATGAAGCACATGTTCATGGCCATGTTGAATTTAACATTGCACAGGATGGTCACGAGCTACTGATGGAAATTACTGCTCCGGGTGCCGATGTTGTGGGCTTTGAGCATGCCCCTGAGAACGATGAGCAGCAAGCAGTTCTCTCTAAAGCATTAGAAACATTAAATCAGGCCGATTCTGTTTTCACTTTATCAGCCGCGGCAAAATGTCATATCGAAAGTGCCAGCGTTAAGCACAATTTGGGTGGTGAACACGAAGAGCATGAAGGTCACGATCACGAAGACCACGACCACGATGATCATAAATCACATGATGACCATGAGCATAAAGACCATGATGACCACGCAAACCATGATCATGACTCGCACGAAGGTCATGAGCATGAAGAAGGCAGCTCACACGGTTCATTCACCGTTCAATACAGCTTCCACTGTGATGACATTGTTAAACTGAGCCAGATCGAAACTCAGTGGTTTAAGCAGTTCCCTGCAACTCAGGAAATTGATGTGAACTTACTGACAGACAAAGCACAGACCGCTTTGGAACTAAAACCGAGTAACACCATCATTTCTTTGTAAAGAATCCTTTATAAAATTCGACCTATGGGTAAGCACTCACTTACCCATTTTTATAGGGAGCAGTGATGTCCAGTTTTCAAATCGATTCAAACCAAGCAGTAATTGAACTGAATAAAGTGATCTTTCAGTGGCCGAATAGCGATAGCGCAACACTCGACATTGAACACTTAAGCGTAAAAGCAAATGAGCACGTATTTATCAAAGGCCCTAGTGGCTGCGGCAAGTCCACTCTGCTCAGCCTGTTAACAGGAATCAATGTCGCGACTCAAGGTGAAGTGCAGCTACTTGATAGCAACCTTACCCAGCTCTCTTCGAGTCAAAGAGACCGCTTTCGCGCCGATAATATTGGTTATATTTTTCAACAATTTAATTTACTGCCTTATCTCTCTGTAGTGGAAAACATTGTTCTTCCCTGCCAGTTTTCCAGCCAACGTAAAAGCAATGTCACCGGCAGCCTCGCTCAAAGAGCCCATGAGTTATTAGACAAACTTCATTTACCTAAATCGGTACGAGAAAAGCCGGTCATTGACCTCAGTATTGGTCAGCAGCAGCGCGTTGCAGCGGCAAGAGCATTAATTGGTGAGCCTAAAATTGTTATTGCTGACGAGCCAACGTCTGCACTCGATTACGATAATCGCAGCGCTTTCATTGAACTGCTGATGGAAGAAGCTAACCGTGTTGGTTCAACGCTGGTGTTTGTCAGCCATGATCCAACATTGGAGAGTCTGTTTGAGCGAGTTATACACCTGCCAACACTCAACCTAGCAGGAGACCAACAATGAAAGTGATCGCCAGTTTAGCGTGGAAAAGTTTACTTAATCGTAAAACCACCGCTCTGCTAACCATTATGACTGTGGCTATTTCCGTTATTCTGCTCATGGGTGTTGAACGTATTCGTACTCAGGCAAAAAGCCGTTTCGCCAATACCGTATCAGGAACCGATCTTATCGTCGGTGGTCGTTCTGGTCAGGTGAACTTACTACTCTACTCAGTATTCCGCATTGGCAACGCCACCAACAATATTGACTGGAAAAGCTACCAAGAATTTAGTCAGTATAAATCCGTCAAGTGGGCGATTCCTATTTCACTGGGTGACTCGCACAAAGGTTTCCGAGTAATGGGAACTAACCAGAGTTATTTTGAACACTTCCGTTATGGAAGTAAGCAACCACTCACTTTTACTCAAGGTAAAGAATTTAAAGGCTTATTTGAGACGGTTTTGGGTTCTGATGTTGCCAAGAAACTGGGGTATCACATCGGTAGTGAAATTATTATTGCTCACGGTATCAGTGATGTCGGTTTCAGCCGTCACGACAACTTGCCTTTTAAAGTGGTAGGGATTCTTGCGCCAACCGGCACTCCGGTAGACAAAACTGTGCACGTTTCTCTGCAAGCCATTGAAGCGATCCATGTTGGTTGGGAATCTGGCGCACACCTAGGTCATTCACCAGACCAAGCTCAACTGGAGCATCACCAATTTGAACCTAAACAGATCACTGCCATGATGATCGGTTTAAAATCCAAAATTCAGACCTTTGCTTTGCAAAGACAAATCAATGAGTACCGTAAAGAGCCGCTTAGCGCGATTATGCCGGGTGTCGCGTTACACGAGTTATGGGGCATGATGTCCGTAGCTGAGCAAGCGTTGATGGCGGTATCGATTTTCGTTGTTGTCGCAGGCTTACTTGGTATGCTCAGCAGCCTGTTAACCAGCTTGCAAGAACGCAGACGTGAAATGTCGATACTGAGGGCTATGGGCGCAAGGCCAAAACATGTATTCTCCCTGCTAGTCAGTGAAGCAAGCGTCTTAACTTTACTCGGAATTACTGTTGGTCTTGTCGGTTTATATGGCTTGCTGGGTATCGCCGCGCCATTGATTGAAAGCCAATACGGTATTCAGATCGAACTCAATGGAATTACCCGCTACGAATGGCAGCTTCTGGCTTATGTGCAGAGCGCTGGCATCTTAATTGGGTTTATTCCAGCAATCAGAGCTTACAGACAGTCGCTCAGCGATGGTATGACGATCAGGCTCTAGTCTAGGAACAAATATGAAACAACTGCTTTTAAGTTTTATGCTGGTACTGCTACCAGCTTTTACAGCAACAGCTCAAAGCGCTGAGGATGTTCTAACTTTAGATTGGATTGACTTGGTTCCAGAGAGTGAGCGCAACCAGTTCAATCAGCAAGGCATGCCTGCGGCGAATCATGATGGTGAGGCTCCGGCACAGCAGTCCCAGCTAGGGGCGGTTCGCCCGGAGTTAAATGGCAGCACGGTAAAAATTCCGGGCTTTGTGATCCCTTTAGAAGGAGATGAGAATACAGTGACCGAGTTTTTGTTGGTCCCGTATTTTGGAGCCTGTATTCATGTGCCACCGCCGCCGCCAAATCAAATTATTTACGTGAAATTCCCACAAGGAGCGCCAATCCAACAACTTTGGGATGTGGTATACGTGATAGGAACGCTCAAGACAGAGTCTATGAGCGTTGAACTGGCGGACACAGGTTATGTCATTGAAGGCACAGAAATAGCCGAATACGATGACATGTAAATTTTGTTAAAAAATTGAGCACCTGTTTAGTGACTAAACTCTAGGAAATGTAGGTAGACAAATATCCCAATACCGATATGTATACCGCAAAGAGTAAAGCTGTCGACAGGTGCTTTTTAAATCTATTATCTTTCCAATACTTCATAAGCACCTCACAAACGCGATAACAATTTTAACAACTTATTATCATTTGTGGTAGCGCAAATTTATGCACATTATTCAATAGTTTCACTAGCCGACTCTACTTTTACAGAGTACATTTTATTCCATGTCTGAAAGTAGCATCCTCAGGGACCCCATGGCCGAACAGAAACAACCTGTTGTTATTGAACACGAAGCAGCAACGGAAAACAGCCAAGACAACAAATCTAACTATGTAAAAGACAGCGCAAGCCGTATATACGCGATCGCTCAACAACATGGTATTGATGCTCTGCTACACAAAGTTCCTCCGCAAAAAACACCTTTAGAACGCGCATTAAAGCGTGAACAAGAGATCAAAGCTCAGAAGCAGAAGAATCTGGAACAAATTGTAAAGCTGGCGCATGTTTCTTGTAGAAACGAAACCGCTGGCGATCCCGATCAGGATTGGCTCTACCGTTTTTTCGAAATGGCACAAGACATCCACAACTCCTCGATGCAACGTCTTTGGGCTCAAGTGCTAAAACGCGAAACCACCAATCCGGGGTTCACCTCAATGAAGGCGTTAAAAATACTCAAAGATATGACGCCGAAAGAGGCGCAAATTCTTCAGCGAGCAGCGGCACTTGCATGCAGTTTTGGTACGGATTCGAGCTTGAAGCTTCTGTTTGGGATGAAGGTACCCAGTGGTATGTTCAGCCTCAGTAAAAGAGACTCAGTGACAACGATTAATATCGGTAACCACCAGCTTCCCTACTCCAGTTTACTGGTGTTAATCGAGCTGGGACTTGTGCACGCCACAGAGTTGGAATCTGGTGAGATTGAACTGGACCCGCCACTATTGCTCACTTATCAAGGTACGAGCTTATCCTTGCAAGCGTCAACTAAAGGCGTGAGATTGCTCTACTACCGTTTTAGTCCAACGGGTAATGAGCTGTGTCGATTGCTCGGCCACAAACCGAACTCTCAGTATTACGATCAAGTGGTCGCGATGTTGAATCAGAAATTTACAGTACATACCGACGTGAAAAGTTCCATTCACCACACCGTATAAAAGAAAAGGTCAGGCTCTAGGCCTGACTTTTTACTTAATGCGATTTCTATTGAAAGATGATTTTGCGTTTTGCCATCTCAGCAATGCATAAATCGACCAGCGTATCGATATTCTCGTCACCTGCGGGTAAGTCAATTTCTGGATCTAAAGGCGCTTCATAAGCAGAATCAATGCCTGTGAAGTTGGCAATTTCTCCTGCTCGGGCTTTTTTGTACAAGCCTTTCGGGTCACGCTGTTCACACACTTCCAGAGAGGTGTTCACATACACTTCCATAAATTCACTTTCAGGCAATAAATCACGTACCATTTGACGCTCTGCCCGATGAGGTGAAATAAACGCCGTCAACACGATAAGTCCTGCATCCGCCATCAGCTTTGCCAGTTCACCGATGCGACGAATGTTCTCACGGCGGTCTTGCTCAGAAAAGCCAAGATCAGAGCACAAACCGTGACGGACATTGTCGCCATCCAGTAAGTAGGTGTGATAGCCCAACTGAGCGAGACGCGTCTCAAGTGCGCCCGCAATCGTCGATTTACCCGCGCCAGAAAGTCCGGTAAACCAAAGTACAGCGGGCTTTTGCTGCTTTAACTCCGCACGCAGTTTTTTATCTACCGAGTGCTGATGCCAAACGATATTCTCATCTTTAGCACTTGATGAAGAATCCATAACCTTTTCCTTATTCTTCTGACTGTTATGACTTTAGCAGCTGAGTTAAATCTTTCGCATCCCAATGTGGGAAATGTTTGCGAATCAATGCATTGAGTTCTACTTCAAATGCAGAGAACTGACCTTGTTGTTGCGCTACATTCTGTAAACTGTCACGAACTAATCCAGCACCAACGGTAACGTTAGTCAGACGGTCAATCACGATGAAGCCACCGGTATCCGCACAATCCAGATATTTGTCTAAAGCAATCGGAGCATTAAATGTCCATTCACACAGGCCAATACCATTCAGTGGTAATTCTTCAGTCTGGAAAGTAGACAGGTTATTGATATCGTACTGATGACGAATAGAGGTAATCTGACCGACGCTCTTCTTACCTGCGATCTTAATGTCGTACTCACGGCCAACTTTGAGTGGCTGCTCAGTCATCCACACCACATCAGCAAGCAGATGGTTGGTTGATTCAACCTGTGCGTTTTCAAACACGATCAAATCACCACGGCTGATATCAATTTCATCAGCCAGAGTCAGCGTGACCGCTAAACCTGCCTGTGCAGTCTCTAAATCACCATCAAAGGTTACAATGCGCTTAACGGTAGAAGTTTTTCCTGATGGCAACGCTTTGATTTTGTCACCAACACTGACTGAGCCAGACGAAATAGTCCCTGCAAAACCACGGAAATCGAGATTTGGGCGGTTAACGTACTGTACAGGGAAACGAAATTCACCGCTGCCTTTTTCATGGTCGATATCTACCGTTTCCAATAGCTCAAGCAGTGCAGGACCTTTATGCCAGCCGAGGTTTTCACCTTTCTCAACAACGTTATCTCCCTCTAGAGCAGAGATAGGAATGATTTGAATATCTGTCTCGCCTTGCAGATGTTTAGAAAACTCCAGATATTCTGCGCGAATCTCTTCAAAGCGTTGCTGTGAGTAATCCACGAGATCCATCTTGTTTACTGCAACGATGAAATGTTTCAAGCCCAGCAGGTTAGAGATAAACGAGTGGCGACGAGTCTGATCCAAAACGCCTTTACGCGCATCAATCAAGATAACCGCCAAATCACAGGTTGAAGCACCTGTAGCCATATTGCGGGTGTATTGCTCATGTCCCGGAGTATCTGCAATGATGAACTTACGTTTCTGCGTTGAGAAATAACGGTAAGCCACATCAATGGTAATGCCTTGCTCACGCTCTGCTTGCAGACCATCCACCAGCAATGCGAGATCAGGACGGGAACCAGTTGTGCCAACGCGCTGGCTGTCAGAGTGAACCGCCGCAAGTTGATCTTCATAAATCTGTTTTGAGTCGTGTAGCAGACGACCAATTAAAGTACTTTTGCCATCATCTACTGAACCACAGGTTAGGAATCTAAGTAGCGATTTGTGTTGGTGTTGACTCAGGTAACCTTCGATACCGAGCTCTAAAAGCTCTGCTTGAACTGCACTATTCATTCTATTTCCTTAGATCCTTAGAAATAACCTTGGCGTTTTTTCAATTCCATTGATCCAGACTGATCATGGTCGATCGCACGTCCCTGACGTTCACTAGACGTTGCGACTAACATCTCTTCGATGATCTCAGTCAACGTGTTGGCTTCTGATTCGATAGCCCCCGTTAATGGGTAACAACCTAAAGTACGGAATCGAACACTCTTATGTTGGACTTCTTCATGAGGTTGGATTTCCATACGCTCGTCATCCACCATGATCAACATGCCATCTCTTTCCACGACAGGGCGAACCGCAGCGAGATACAGCGGAACGATTTCAATATTTTCCAGATAGATATATTGCCAGATATCCAGCTCAGTCCAGTTTGAAAGCGGGAACACACGGATGCTCTCACCTTTGTTGATCTGGCCGTTATAGGTTTTCCACAGCTCTGGGCGCTGATTTTTAGGGTCCCAGGTATGGTTCTTATCGCGGAACGAATACACGCGCTCTTTTGCACGAGACTTCTCTTCATCACGGCGGGCACCACCAAATGCAGCATCAAAGCCGTACTTGTTTAAGGCTTGTTTTAAGCCCTGAGTTTTCATGATGTCAGTGTGCTTTGAAGAACCGTGTACGAACGGGCTGATGCCCATTTCAATACCTTCTGGGTTCTTATGTACCAAAAGCTCAAAACCATACTTTTTCGCTGTCGCGTCACGGAACGCGATCATGTCGCGGAATTTCCAGTCAGTATCAACATGGAGAAGAGGGAATGGGATTTTGCCCGGATAAAACGCTTTACGTGCCAAATGAAGCATCACGGATGAGTCTTTACCGATGGAATACATCATCACTGGGTTTGCAAACTCCGCAGCAACTTCACGAATAATGTGAATGCTTTCGGCCTCAAGCTGTTTTAAATGGGTTAAGCGTTGTTGATCCATTTTGCGTGCTTCCTTTTAGCTGCCTTATGGCTTGGCGGGCTTTTGGTTTATAAAATTAATAAGCCCAACCAATAAATGTATTTATGCGTATTGATACTGTTCTTGACGTGTTGAGCTGTCGTTGAACCATTGAAGTTTGTCTGCCAAGGCCACAACTTCACCAATCACAATCAGTGACGGAGACTCGGCATGAGCTGCAAGCTGGGGTAATTCACTAAGCTGACCACGGAACACCTTCTGGGATGACTGAGTACCACGTTCAATAATCGCAATCGGTGTTGATGCACTTCGTCCATGCTCGATAAGCTGCTGAGCGATGGTGCTCGATTTCATCAAACCCATATAAATCACTAAAGTCTGATTACCACGCGCCAGCGTAGACCAGTCCATATCCGCCGCTTCAGCTTTGAGGTGACCAGTGACAAACAGAGCAGACTGAGCAAAATCACGATGAGTGAGAGGTATACCAGCATAAGCGGTCGCCCCTGCGGCAGCGGTAATTCCCGGAATGACCTGAAACTTAATACCCGCATCAAACAACACTTCCAGCTCTTCACCACCGCGACCAAACATAAATGGATCGCCACCTTTAATGCGAACCACTCGATGACCTTGCTTAGCAAAATCCACTAATAGTTGATTGGTTTTTTCCTGAGGAACGCTGTGGTGACCTGCTCGCTTACCGACACAAACCAAAATAGTGTCCGTTGGAACCAGAGCCATGATGTCGTCAGAGACGAGGTAGTCGTACAAAACCACATCCGCCTGTTGCAGCAAGTTAAGCGCTTTAATCGTCAGCAGTTCTGGGTCTCCCGGTCCTGCTCCGACTAATGCAACTTCACCCGCCTGAAGCTGGCTGCGAGAAAGACTCGTCCATTTGCTTTCTGGTGCAGCGCCATCAACAGCGACTAAGCGTGTTTTTTTCTGCTTTGGCAGCGTTGAAACGTTTTCTGAGCCAGCCATGATTGTCATCCTTTACCAATTGATGAAAGCATTATGGTGTCTTCTTCTTATTACCTGAAATTCTAAAATTTCATTTTTTATTCGAAAAGCTGATAAGTAGTTGGCATGGGGAGGCAGCAAAGGGAAAAAGAGCTTCTATATTAAGAAACTAGGAGTGTGACATCTTGGGGCGAAATAGTGACAACTGGCACCAAATCGGACCATTTGAACGCCTAACATCACACTTTTATAGAATATGAAATCATTGTTTCATAATAACTTGATACATTTATCGAGTTATCACTTTCCCTATCAATTGGAGTACACAATGACAGTTGCAGTCAAACCTCTATCGATTGCCATTTTAGGTGGTTTGTTGACCATGGCCGGTCCCTCTATGGCGGATACGATCAAACTACGTATTATCGAGACAACTGATATTCACACTAACGTGATGGATTATGACTATTACAAAGACAAGCCATCAGAACAAATTGGTTTGACTCGTGCAGCAACGTTAGTAAAACAAGCACGCGAAGAAGCAACCAACAGTATTCTGGTTGATAACGGTGACTTGATCCAAGGTAGCCCAATGGGTGACTACATGGCAGCGAAAGGTATTAAAGCTGGCGAAGTTCACCCTGTCTACAAAGCAATGAACCAACTCTCTTACGATGTAGGTAACATTGGTAACCACGAATTTAACTATGGTTTGGATTTCCTCCAAGAAACCATCAATGATGCGAAGTTCCCTTACGTCAACGCCAACGTTTACAACGCATCAACTGGTGAGCACCTATTCCAGCCTTACATCATTAAAACTCACACCTTCAAAGATACTGACGGCAAAGCGCACGAAGTTAAAGTCGGTTACATCGGTTTCGTTCCACCTCAAATCATGGTGTGGGATAAGAAGAACCTTGATGGCCGTGTGATTGCCCGCGACATAAAGAAGACCGCTGAAAAGCTGATCCCAGAAATGAAAGCGAAAGGCGCTGACGTCATTGTGGCGATTCCACACTCTGGTATCTCAACCGAAGAGTATCAATCAGGTGCGGAAAACTCGGTTTACTACTTAACAAAAGTAGCAGGCATTGACGCTATCGCATTCGGTCACTCGCACGCGGTATTCCCAAGTAAAGAATTTGCAAAAGTTGCTGGTGCAGACATTGAGAAAGGCACTATCAATGGTGTAACAGCTGTGATGCCGGGACGTTGGGGTAGCCACGTTGGTGTAATGGATCTGACTCTTGAGCAAAAAGATGGCAAATGGGCAGTCACCAATGGTCAATCTGAAGCTCGTCCAATCTTTGACAAAGCGAACAAGAAAGCTCTGGTTGAAGCGGATGCGAGTATCGTAAAAGCACTTGAAGCAGACCATAAAGGCACTCGTGAGTTCGTTAACCAACCGATTGGTAAATCGAATGACGTGATGTACAGCTTCCTAGCGTTAGTACAAGATGACCCAACAGTTCAAATCGTAAGCTTGGCACAAAAAGATTACGTAGAACGCTTTATTCAAGGCGATCCAAACCTAGACGGTTTGCCGGTGCTTTCAGCAGCTGCGCCGTTCAAAGCGGGCGGTCGTAAGAATGACCCATCAAACTTTACTGAAGTAGAATCGGGTGAACTTACTTTCCGTAACGCAGCGGACTTATACCTATACCCTAATACGCTAGTCACTTTGAAAGTGTCAGGTAAAGAAGTTAAAGAGTGGCTGGAATGTTCAGCAGGTCAGTTTAAACAAATTGATGTGAACTCAAGTGAGCCGCAATCGCTTATCGATTGGGATGGCTTCCGCACTTATAACTTCGACGTTATCGATGGCGTAAACTACCAAATCGATATCACTAAACCAGCGAAGTACGACGGCGACTGTAAAGTTATCAATCCTGATTCTCAGCGTATTGTTAACCTGACTTACAAAGGTAAGCCAATTGATACTGCGCAGACGTTCCTGATTGCGACTAACAACTACCGTGCTTACAGCAACAAGTTCCCGGGCACAGGTTCAGATTTCATCGCGTTTGATTCACCAGATGAAAACCGTACTGTAGTCGCAGATTACATTGCTCGCGTAAGTAAAGAGCAAGGTGAAGTGACACCAAGTGCAGACAATAACTGGTCATTTGCGCCAATTAAGTCTAAGACCAAACTGGATATTCGTTTCGAAACTTCACCAAGTGAAAAAGCAGCGAAGTTCATCAAAGATAAAGGTCAGTACCCAATGGAACTGATAGGAACGGATGATGTAGGTTTCGGTATTTACCGTATAGACCTACAAAAATAAATCCAGATTCCGTAAAGTATCAGCCGCAGCATCCGCTGCGGCTTTTTTATTCGCCTCGAATAAGCGATGGCAAGATAAGGACAAGGCATGACTCCACAAGAACAAGCTATCTACCAAGAATTTATCCTTCAGATGCAGGATTACGGACTGAATGAAAATGAGACTCTAGAGTTATTCGAAGCATCATCGATACTTGAACTGCCGACGCGCCATATTTTGGTCAATCAAGGAGAGCAACCAAGTCATATCTATTTTGTATTTGAAGGCGTGTGTCACGCCAGTTACCTGACATCTCAAGGTGACACTCTAAGTAAAGAGTTCTTCTGGGGACAAGAGTGGATTTTAGATTGTGAAGCTATCACCAAGCTTTCGCCCACGCCTTATTTGTTGGAAACCCTAAGCCCTGTGACTCTCCTTTGTTTACCTATAGAGGTCATTCAGCATTGGCGAGCGATACTGCACCCAATGTACGTAAAGCTACTGGAAGCACAGCTGATCCATAAAGAGAATAAAGAAAGGTTTTCGTTGCTCTATACACCCGAACAACGTTATCAAATCATTGCCCAGCAATTTCCGGATTTGATAGAGCGGCTTAGTGACCATCACCTCGCCGCCTATTTAGGTATTACGCCAGAGGAATTAAGCGACCTAAGCGCTTAATTCGCGTAAAGGAAGGTTACTTAACGAAACGAGCGCGGAACTGACGGCCTTTCATTTTGCCGTTAGACAACTTGCTCAATGCCTTTTTGGCGATACCTTTCTCAACTGCCACATAAGAACGCATGGCAGATAAGTTAATTTTGCCGATATGAGCGGCAGAGAGTTCACCGTCAGATGTCAGGGCACCTAAAATGTCTCCGGCACGCACTTTCTGCTTCTTCCCGCCATCAATCTGGATTGTCACCATAGACGCTTGATACGGAGCTACACCCGATGGCTTCTGCGGCAGAGTTGCAGGTTCGATCGCGATATCCATGTACTCATCAATCTGAGCTACACGGTACATCTCTTTCTCACTGAAGAAGCTAAACGCCAAACCTTTACTTCCTGCGCGGCCAGTACGCCCAATACGATGCACGTGCACTTCTGGGTCACGAGAAAGCTCAAAGTTAAATACCGCATCTAGATTATCTACGTCTAAACCACGAGCCGCCACATCCGTTGCAACCAGAATTGAAATACTCTTGTTAGCAAACTGCACTAGCGCTTGGTCACGTTCACGTTGTTCCATATCGCCATGCAATTCAATCACGCTGAACCCATGGTGATGGAGTTCGTCAGCAACATGCTGAACTTCTCGCTTAGTGTTGCAAAATACAACGGCAGACTCAGGTTGATGTTTCAGCAACAAGGTTTCTAGTGCTTCATCACGCGCTTCACTGCCTTCTACTTTGTAGAAGTACTGCTTAATACTGGAAGTATCGAGAGCAGCTGCCACTTTAATCATCAACGCATCTTTTGTTACGCGCTGAGCTATCTGCTGAATTGATACAGGGTAAGTCGCGCTAAATAATAGCGTCTGACGCTGTGTTGGTGCCTCATCAATAATGGCTTCAAGCGCATCTTGAAATCCCATATCCAGCATACGGTCGGCTTCATCCAGAACTAATGTATTCATCTCACTCAGATCAATACGTCCTTTACCCAAGTGATCGAGTATCCGGCCCGGAGTACCAACCAGTATATGCGCACCGTGCTCTAAAGAACCAATTTGAGGCCCCATAGGCATACCACCACAAAGCGTCAGCACTTTAATATTGTGAATAGCACGAGCAAGGGTACGAATATCCGTTGCCACTTGGTCAGCCAGTTCACGAGTCGGACACAGTACCAATGCCTGAACACGGAAACGTTTTACGTCTAAGTTTGACAAAACACCCAGTCCAAACGCTGCGGTTTTACCAGATCCTGTTTTTCCTTGGCCAATGACATCCTGTCCTTTAAGAATCGCTGGCAACGATTGTGCTTGTATCGGCGTCATTTTTGTAAAGCCGATAGTTTCTAGGTTAGAAAGCAATTCTGGCTTTAGGTTTAAAGCCGAAAATGAAGTATCACTCAAGGGGACGTCCTTTGGTTATACGAAAAATTAAGGCGCCTATTATCAATGTTTTTGTGACAAGCACCAATGAATATTCGATTAATTTCAATTACCGAGCTGGCACATCTGTAATGCTTTCTCCGCTTCTAACTGATAAATTGTCAAACACCAACCATAACAAGGAGTTTGTTGTAGATGCTTACTTGGCAATGCCTTCCATTTTCACAACTAACAACGCAACAACTGTATGAGCTTTTGAAGTTAAGAGTTGATGTCTTCGTCGTAGAACAAAATTGCCCTTATCCTGAGCTGGACAGCAAAGATAATCTTGATGGTGTATTTCATCTTCTGGGTTACGACCACGATGAAATCGTTGCCTGTGCGAGACTGCTAGAAAAAGGCGTCAGTTACCCGAGTATCAGTATCGGACGAGTGGCAACCAAATCGGCAAAACGAGGTTCTGGGTTAGGCCATAAGCTACTGGAAGAAGCATTGTTTCAATGCCAGAAAATATGGCCGAATGAAGAAATAGAAATCGGCGCGCAAGAACATTTGGCGGAATTCTATCAACGACATGGATTTGTCAAAACATCGGATATGTATTTGGAAGATGGGATCCCACATATCGATATGAAACGAGCAGTTATCCCATCTTAGAGAGCAGATGCCGCAGTTAGCTTTATTTACTGCGGCCGAATCCACCTTCAGATAGCTTGAAGAACATTACTGACTGACCATTACGCTCAAGCTGCAATATATCCAGATTGCCATCCTCCGCTAATTTGAAACGGATTAACTGACCTTGTTGGATATGGCTTAACGGCTTGTCTGAGCCTTCAATCTTAACCAGCGAGTTTAAATCACTCATTGGCAGTTCATTAATACGGAAAACCTGAGAAAGCGTATCCCCTTTCTGTACCGTGTATTCGCGCCAAGCGTTCGATTCCAAAGGCGAACTGTTCGATGCTTTCTGTTCGCTTAATCCACGAGTATTGATATCAAGTTCGACACGCTTATTCACGGGTTCAGGAGAATTTGAGCTTGCGTTATCTGGGAATGGAATCAAACCAATAACAAGCACTAGAGGTACCAATACCATCAGTGCTTTTTGGTGAAACTTCGGTAATAGCGACCATAAACGCTTCACATTGTCGAGATAAGCCTGCCAATCAATAGCGTTCCACTTATCCTGAGCCAATGCGATGTAATCTGTCTGCTGCTTTTTCTTATGTCGACGGTTCATTTTTATCCGTTCCTTTACTTCGTAGACTCAGTATAAAAACTCAAGAGCCATGAGTATAGAGCCTCACCTTGTTATCTAATAAAGCTTTACACAATCTTGAAGATTTTTCTTTGGGATCTGCGCTTAGTCACACCTTATATGCAGAAGTCACCTCAACACAACGGTTCAGTTAGAGTTTATCAAACGAATTGGGTTCTGGCGTTTCATCACTAGCTCGAAACTGGTATCCTTTGGACTTTGTTTTATCTTAAAAAGAGTGACATTTATGTCTGAAGTTAAATTTGAAACCGTTGAGCAGAAAGCTAGCTACGGTATCGGTCTACAAATGGGCCAGCAACTAGCAGGTAGTGGCCTTGAAGGTCTAAACGTTGACGCTATTGCTGCTGGTATCGCAACAGCGCTAGTGGGCGACATGCCAGCTATCGAAGTAGACGAAATCAACAAAGCTCTACAAGCGATGCACACTCGTGCAGAAGAAGCTCGCCAAGAAGCGGCTAAAGTAGCGGCAGCTGAAGGCGAAACGTTCCTTCAAGATAACGCGCTACGTTCAGAAGTTACTGTTCTAGATTCAGGTCTACAATACGAAGTGATTACTGAAGGTACTGGTGAAATCCCATCAGCAGACAAATCTGTACGTGTTCACTACCACGGTGAGTTAGTAGACGGTACTGTATTTGACAGCTCTGTATCTCGCGGTCAGCCAGCTGAATTCCCTGTAACTGGCGTAATCAAAGGTTGGGTTGAAGCTCTACAATTGATGCCTGTTGGTTCTAAGTGGAAACTGTACATCCCACACGACCTTGCATATGGCGAGCGTGGCGCAGGTGCAGCGATTCCTCCATTCGCAGCTCTAGTATTCGAAGTAGAACTACTTGCTATTCTGTAATTCAGAATTTTGCGAAATTTGATGATTAAAGCGGCGCTCAGCGTCGCTTTTTTTATCTAGACTTAAGATATTCAACTTTATTCGTCCGTGAGAATCAGAATGAAAAAATCCATCATAGTCACTGTGCTTGCTAGCACCATTTTTACCGCTCCCAGCTACGCATTCTTGAGCAAACTCAGTGAAAGTAACGATCTCTCAAGTATGGTTAGCAGTACTTTATCTCAAACTGAATCTAACTCGGCGTTACTGACCCAAATTACCAGTCAGCTTCCTGTTTCTCAGACGCAAGCAGCCGGTGGTGTTGGTAGCTTATTGGCTCTTGCTCAAAACCAGCTTTCTGACTCTAACAGCTCTGAACTGGAAACCTTATTGCCCGGGCTAAATCAACTGACCAGCCTGTCTGAATCAAGCAGTGCAATAGCCAAAATTGCCGATATGGAAGCGGTGAATAATGTGTTCAATAAACTTGGATTAGATTCGAGTATGGTTTCCCAATTTGCTCCGCTGGTCTTGCAGTACTTAACCAGCCAAGGCGCATCTTCAGATTTGTTGGGTTCACTAAGCTCTTTGTGGCAATAACCCTTCGCACTAGCGCGTCACATAAACACATTTGTGACGCGTTTATTACTGCATAAAAAACAAACACACTTCTTCTTGTCTGTTGCCTAATCTGTGTGCAATTCTTTTATTTTTCCCCAAGGACGAGTAAAAGAGTAATGAGAGACGAGACTTTAGCTATACATTTCGGCTACGAGACCGATCCCACCACTAAATCTGTGGCAACACCTATATATCAAACAGTTGCCTACGAGTTTGATAATGCTCAGCACGGCGCTGACCTGTTTAACCTCGCCGTCGCGGGTAACATCTATACTCGGATCATGAACCCAACTAATGATGTGCTAGAAAAGCGTATGGCTGCATTAGAAGGTGGCATTGCAGGTCTGGCTGTTAGTGCAGGAAGCGCAGCGATTCATTACGCAATTCTAACTTTGGCTCAAGCTGGCGATAATATTGTTTCCACACCGCAACTCTATGGTGGTACTTACACTTTGTTTGCCCACATGTTCCCTAACATGGGCATTGAAGTACGCTTTGCCAAAGATGACCGTCCTGAAAGCCTAGCGGCATTGATTGATGAAAAAACCAAGGCCGTTTATTGTGAATCTATTGGTAACCCAGCAGGTAATATTGTTGATTTAGAACGAGTGGCTGAGCTAGCACACGCGCAAGGGGTTCCAGTTATTGTAGATAACACCGTTGCTTCACCAGCAGTATGTAAACCGATTGAGTTTGGTGCAGATATCGTGGTGCATTCATTAACCAAGTATGTAGGTGGTCATGGCACAACACTTGGTGGAATGATCGTTGATTCAGGTAAGTTTCCTTGGACTGAACACAAAGAACGCTTCCCAACCTTAAACAGCCCTGAACCGTCATATCATGATGTGGTTTATACCGAAGCTTTCGGACCTGCTGCATTTATTGGTCGTGCTCGTACCGTACCACTTCGCAACACCGGTTCTGCCATGTCACCAATGAACGCATTTATGTTAATGCAAGGTTTGGAAACTTTATCACTGCGCATGGAACGTCATTGTGAAAACGCCCTCAAAGTCGCTCAGTATCTGCAAAACCACGACAAAGTGAGTTGGGTGAGCTATGCAGGGTTAGAAGACTCAAAATTCTATCCACTTGCCCAGAAATACATGAAAGGCAAACCTTCCGGAATTTTATCTTTCGGCCTTAAGGATGGATACGACGCCGGTGTTCGCTTTTACGATGCTCTGAATATATTTAAACGTTTAGTGAACATCGGTGATGCAAAATCACTGGCTTGTCATCCTGCCTCAACGACACACCGTCAGCTATCTGAAACAGAGCAGAAACAAGCAGGCGTTTCTCCAGAAATGATTCGTCTGTCGGTGGGTATTGAGCACATTGATGACATTCTTGAAGATTTGGAACAAGCGTTAAACGCTTAACAGAAGTACAGCAAGATAGCCTATATCCCTGTGAAAGCGGGGATACGGTTCATTTACGCAGGCTTGTTTATTCGATTCAGACATTTTCAGCAGTGACAACATCTAAACCTGTAGATGGGAGAATTACGGCTATTCTAGTGCGATTAACGAAGAACAAGCATCTCAAATTTCAGATACAAAAAAACCGAGCATAAATGCTCGGCTTTCTGTTTAGCGAACTTACTGATTACTCAGCAGCAACTTCTGCTTCTGGACGATCTACAAGCTCAATGTAAGCCATTGGAGCTTTATCGCCAGCACGGAAGCCAGCTTTTAGGATACGAGTGTAACCGCCCTGACGAGCAGCAAAACGTGGACCTAGTTCGTTAAATAATTTTGCTACAACTTCGTTATCACGAGTGCGAGCAAATGCAAGACGACGGTTAGCAACGCTGTCAGTCTTAGCTAGTGTAATCAATGGCTCAACTACGCGACGTAGCTCTTTTGCTTTTGGCAATGTAGTCTTGATAACTTCATGACGTACAAGAGAGCTAGCCATATTGCTGAACATCGCTTTACGATGTGAGCTGTTGCGGTTGAGTTGACGACCACTCTTACGATGGCGCATGACCTAATCCTTCTAACTAATATCGATTAATCTTCAGCGATAGACGCTGGCGGCCAGTTTTCTAGGCGCATGCCCAGAGAAAGACCACGTGATGCAAGCACGTCTTTAATCTCAGTAAGAGATTTTTTACCAAGGTTAGGCGTTTTAAGTAGCTCAACCTCAGTGCGCTGTACTAGATCACCGATGTAGTGAATCGCTTCTGCTTTCAGACAGTTAGCAGAGCGAACTGTTAGTTCAAGATCGTCTACAGGACGGAGTAGGATCGGATCGAATTCCGGCTTCTCTTCTTTCTCCTCAGGTACACGTACATCACGTAGATCTACGAACGCATCCAATTGTTCAGCAAGAATAGTTGCTGCACGACGGATTGCTTCCTCAGGTTCTAAAGTTCCGTTTGTTTCCATATCGATAACAAGCTTGTCTAAGTCAGTACGCTGTTCAACACGAGCTGCATCAACCGAATAAGCAATTTTGTCTACTGGGCTGAAAGTCGCATCTACAAGCAAACGACCGATTGGACGCTCATCTTCTTCAGTATGGATACGGGCTGAAGCTGGAACATAACCACGACCACGTTCTACTTTAATACGCATAGCGATTTCAGCATTGCTATCTGTAAGATGGCAAATAACGTGTTCTGGGTTAGCGATCTCTACATCACCATCATGGGTGATGTCACCTGCAACCACAGGGCCCGAGCCTGATTTGTTTAGTGTAATGAACACTTCATCTTTGCCTTCGGCAACGCGAACAGCCAAACCTTTAAGGTTTAGTAGGATCTCAAGAATATCTTCCTGAACGCCTTCTTTAGTGCTGTACTCATGAAGTACGCCTTCAATTTCTACTTCTGTTACGGCACAACCCGGCATAGAAGATAGTAAAATACGGCGAAGTGCATTACCAAGAGTGTGGCCAAAACCACGCTCTAATGGCTCAAGAGTTACTTTTGCGTGTGTCGTGCTGATCTGTTCGATGTCAACAAGACGTGGCTTAAGAAATTCTGTTACAGAACCCTGCATTGTGTCCTCTCTTTAGTTTAAACCTTACTTAGAGTAAAGCTCGACGATCAATTGTTCGTTGATGTCAGCTGATAGATCAGAACGTTCAGGCAAACGCTTGAAAGTACCTTCCATCTTGCTCGCATCTACTTCAATCCAAGTTGGTTTTTCGCGTTGTTCTGCAACTTCTAAAGCAGCAGCGATACGTGATTGCTTTTTAGCTTTTTCACGGATTGTAACAACGTCGTTAGCCGCAACATTGAAAGAAGGAACGTTTACAACTTTACCGTTAACTAGGATAGCTTTGTGGCTAACTAGCTGACGTGCTTCTGCGCGAGTTGCGCCAAAGCCCATGCGGTAAACTACGTTGTCTAGACGACCTTCTAGAAGCTGAAGTAGGTTTTCACCCGTGTTGCCTTTAAGGCGAGCAGCTTCTTTGTAGTAGTTACGGAATTGTTTTTCTAGTACGCCGTAGATACGACGAACTTTTTGCTTCTCACGAAGCTGAACGCCATACTCAGATAGACGACCGCGACGAGCGCCGTGTACACCTGGTGCGTTCTCAATTTTACACTTGGTATCGATCGCGCGTACACCAGACTTAAGAAATAAGTCAGTGCCTTCGCGACGGCTAAGCTTAAGCTTAGGACCCAAATATCTTGCCATGATCTTTCTCCAATGTTCCCAGAAACGTTATACGCGGCGTTTCTTAGGTGGACGACAACCGTTATGAGGGATTGGTGTCGCATCAACGATGTTAGTGATACGGAAACCAGCTGCGTTCAGTGCGCGAACAGTAGATTCACGACCTGGACCAGGACCCTTAACCATAACTTCCAAGTTCTTTAGACCGTATTCTTTAGCCATTTCAGCACAACGTTCTGCAGCAACCTGTGCAGCGAACGGAGTAGACTTACGAGAACCACGGAAACCTGAACCACCTGCAGTAGCCCATGCTAGAGCGTTACCTTGACGGTCAGTAATAGTCACGATTGTGTTGTTGAAAGATGCGTGGATATGCGCTACGCCATCAGCAACTTGCTTGCGTACGCGCTTACGTGCGCGTGTTGGTTGTTTAGCCATTGTACTTACCCTTCCCGATTATTTCTTGATCGGCTTACGCGGACCCTTACGGGTGCGAGCATTGGTTTTAGTACGCTGTCCACGTAGTGGTAGACTGCGACGATGACGAAGACCACGGTAACAACCAAGGTCCATAAGACGCTTGATGTTCATGGAAACTTCACGACGTAGATCACCCTCTACAGTGTATTTAGCTACACCATCACGCAGTTGATCGATCTGCTCTTCAGTTAGTTCACTGATCTTAACATCTTCAGCAATACCCACTTCAGCAAGAATAGCTTGCGAGCGAGTTTTACCGATGCCGTAGATCGCAGTTAATGCGATAACAGCATGCTTTTGATCAGGAATGTTAATGCCTGCTATACGGGCCACTATTCACTCCTAGGTACTTTATATAAAGAATTATCCGCAGCAAAGCCCGTAGAGGATACGCTGCGGCATACTACTTCTTTTGCACGCAAAAGGTAGGCCGAGGAATATACTCGACCAACCTTTAATTTTCAAGTAAAAATTTCTGCTAATTAGCCTTGGCGTTGCTTGTGCTTTGGCTCACTGCAAATCACGCGAACGACACCGTTACGCTTGATAACTTTACAGTTACGGCAGATTTTTTTAACGGAAGCACGAACTTTCATTGCTAAACTCCGTAAATCTGACCTGAAGGTAGTATAGTCGAATTATCGACCGTAGCCTTTCAGGTTCGCTTTTTTCAACACAGACTCATATTGATTGGACATCATATGTGTCTGAACCTGTGCCATAAAGTCCATGATTACAACAACTACGATAAGTAGTGATGTTCCGCCGAAATAGAAACGTACGTTCCATGCGACCATCATGAACTCAGGGATCAGACAGATAAAGGTAATGTATAACGCACCCGCTAAGGTTAAACGTGTCATCACTTTATCGATATATTTCGCTGTCTGTTCTCCTGGGCGGATACCGGGTACGAATGCACCTGACTTCTTCAAGTTATCTGCTGTTTCACGTGGGTTAAATACCAACGCTGTGTAGAAGAAACAGAAGAATATAATCGCTGCAGCATAAAGCATTACATACAGAGGTTGACCTGGGCTAAGAGCCAAAGACACATCAGTTAACCAACCAAATGTGCTGCTCTCACCGTTCTGACCAAACCACTGAGCCAGTGTTCCTGGGAACAGGATAATACTTGATGCAAAAATCGCAGGTATCACACCAGCCATATTAATTTTCAATGGCAAGTGCGTGCTTTGCGCTGCAAAGACTTTACGACCTTGTTGACGTTTCGCATAGTTAACGACGATTCGACGCTGACCACGCTCCATGAAAACAACGAAGTAAATAACAGCAAAAGCAACTACCGCAATCAACAACAGAAGAAGTACATGCAGTTCACCTTGACGCGCTTGCTCGATAGTATGTCCGATTGCTGAAGGCAATCCAGCAACAATACCTGCAAAGATAAGTAACGAAATACCGTTACCAATTCCGCGCTCTGTAATTTGTTCACCTAACCACATCAAAAACATGGTGCCAGTTACTAAACTCACGGTAGCAATTAGGGTAAACATGGTTTGGTCGATAACAACCAGATTGTTGACCATGTTTGGTAGACCTGTTGCGATACCAATAGCTTGGAATGTTGCAAGTACAAGCGTGCCATAACGCGTATATTGGCTAATCTTACGACGGCCTGCTTCACCCTCTTTCTTGAGTTCCGCTAACGCTGGATGAACTACTGTAAGCAATTGAACAACAATAGATGCCGAAATATACGGCATGATGCCCAATGCAAAGATAGATGCACGCGAAAGAGCACCACCGGAGAACATGTTAAACATTTCAACGATGGTACCTTTTTGCTGTTCGAACAAATCGGCAAGTACAGCTGCGTCAATACCAGGAATCGGCACAAAAGAGCCCGCTCGGAATACTAAAAGTGCACCAATTACGAATAATAAGCGCGATTTTAACTCACCCAAGCCGCCCTGAGCACTACGAAAATCTTGTCCTGGTTTCTTAGCCATCTGTACCTCAATCCTCGAGATTATGCCTCGATTTTACCGCCTGCAGCTTCGATTGCAGCTTGCGCGCCTTTAGTTACACGCAGACCTTTTACAGTCACTGCCTTGCTGATCTCGCCAGAAAGAACAACTTTAACAAACTCGATGTTCTTTGTAACAACGTTTGCAGCTTTCAAGCTGTTTAGATCAACCACGTCACCTGTTACTTTCGCTAGCTCAGCTAGACGAACTTCAGCTGTCACTAGGCTCTTACGAGAAGTGAAACCGAATTTTGGTAGACGTTGTTTCAATGGCATCTGACCGCCTTCGAAACCTGGACGAACTTTACCGCCTGAACGCGACTTTTGACCTTTATGGCCACGGCCACCAGTTTTACCTAGGCCTGAACCAATACCACGGCCAACGCGCTTCTTAGAAGGCTTTGAACCCGCAGCTGGTGCTAGAGTATTCAAAAACATTATGATTACTCCTCAACTTTAACCATGTAGTAAACCTTGTTGATCATACCGCGTACACACGGAGTATCTTCAAGTTCTACTGTATGGTTGATTTTACGAAGGCCTAATCCGCGCAAAGTAGCTTTGTGCTTAGGTAGGCGACCAATTGAGCTTTTAGTTTGAGTTACTTTAATAGTTGCCATCGTGTTCTTACTCCGAAATAGATTCAACAGTTAGACCACGCTTAGCAGCAACCATTTCTGGTGACTTAACGCTAGCTAGAGCATCGATCGTTGCACGAACGATGTTGATAGGGTTCGTTGAACCGTATGCTTTAGATAGAACGTTGTGTACACCTGCAACTTCTAGTACTGCACGCATCGCACCACCTGCGATAACACCCGTACCTTCAGCAGCTGGCTGCATGTAAACTTTAGAGCCCGAGTGACGACCTTTCACCGGGTGGTGAAGAGTGCCTTCGTTAAGCGCGATCGTAGTCATGTTACGACGTGCTTTTTCCATTGCTTTTTGAATCGCAGCAGGTACTTCACGAGCTTTGCCGTAACCGAAACCTACACGACCATTACCGTCACCAACTACAGTTAGTGCAGTGAAGCTCATGATTCGACCACCTTTAACCGTTTTAGAAACACGGTTAACAGCGATTAATTTTTCTTGCAAATCATTCGCTTGAACTTGTTGTTCTTTAGCCATCTTCCAACCCTACCTTAGAATTTCAGACCAGCTTCGCGAGCAGATTCTGCTAGCGCCGCTACTCGACCGTGGTATTGGAAACCAGAACGATCAAATGCAACAGCTGTTACGCCTTTTTCAAGAGCGCGCTCAGCAACAGCTTTACCAACTGCCTTAGCTGCATCAACGTTACCAGTGTATTTAACTTGCTCACGGATCGCTTTTTCTACAGTAGATGCTGCTGCGATAACCTCAGAGCCGTTAGCTGCAATCACTTGTGCGTACACGTGACGAGGAGTACGGTGTACTACTAGGCGAGTTGCACCCAGTTCTGCAATCTTACGACGTGCACGTGTAGCACGACGGATGCGAGATGCTTTCTTATCCATAGTGTTACCTTACTTCTTCTTAGCTTCTTTAGTACGCACATTTTCATCTGCGTAACGAATACCTTTACCTTTATAAGGTTCAGGCGCGCGGTAAGAACGAATGTCAGCCGCAACTTGACCAACTACTTGCTTATCGCAACCAGTTAGAACAATTTCAGTTTGGCTTGGACACTCGGCTTTAATACCCACTGGCAACTCGTGCTCAACTGGGTGAGAGAAGCCTAGAGTTAATGCTACAGCGTTGCCTTTCATAGCAGCACGGTAACCAACACCCTTAAGAGTTAGCTTCTTAGTAAAGCCTTCAGTAACACCAACAACCATGTTGTTTACTAGTGCACGAGCAGTACCTGCTTGTGCCCAAGCATTCACGACACCTTCTTTAGGGCCGAATGTTAGGTTGTTTTCAACTTGAGCGATCACAACTGCATCATTAAGAACGCGAGTTAATTCACCCTTAGCGCCCTTTACAGTGATCTCTTGACCGTTCAATTTCACCTCTACGCCAGCTGGAATAGCGACAGGTGCTTTAGCAACACGAGACATGTTCTACTCCTTAATTATGCTACGTAGCAAAGGATTTCGCCGCCTAGACCTGCTTTACGAGCAGCACGGTCAGACATAAGACCCTTTGACGTTGAAACAACAGCAATACCAAGACCACCCATTACAGAAGGTAGTTCGCCTTTCTTCTTGTAAACACGAAGACCAGGACGTGAAACACGTTTGATTTGCTCAATTACTGGTTTAGCTTGGAAATACTTAAGAGTGATTTCTAGCTCAGGTTTTGCTCCGCTTTCTACAGCGAAGTCTGCGATGTAACCTTCAGCTTTAAGTAGTGCAGCAATTGCAACTTTAAGCTTTGAAGAAGGCATTTTTACAGCAACTTTATTTGCTGCCTGACCGTTACGAACACGGGTCAGCATATCCGAAATCGGATCTTGCATGCTCATAGTCTTTACTCCAAATGATTAAGTGGCAATTACCAGCTAGCCTTACGAAGTCCAGGAATCTCGCCTTTCATGCAAGCTTCACGAACTTTGATACGGCTTAGACCGAATTTACGTAGGTAACCGTGTGGGCGACCAGTTTGGTTGCAACGGTTGCGCTGACGTGATGCACTTGAGTCACGTGGAAGAGTTTGCAGTTTAAGAACCGCATTCCAACGATCTTCTTCTGATGCGTTTACATCGCTGATGATAGCTTTAAGCGCTGCACGCTTTTCAGCGAACTGTGCTACTAGCTTCGCACGCTTAGCTTCGCGCGCTTTCATTGAATTTTTAGCCATAACAGTAACCCGTCACCTTACTTGCGGAATGGGAAGTTAAAGGCAGCCAGCAGAGCTCGGCCTTCCTCATCGGTAGCAGCAGACGTCGTGATAGTGATATCAAGACCGCGTACTCGATCGACTTTATCATAGTCGATTTCCGGGAAGATGATTTGCTCGCGAACGCCCATGCTGTAGTTACCGCGACCGTCAAAAGACTTAGCGCTAACACCACGGAAATCTCGTACACGTGGAAGAGCGATAGAAATCAAACGCTCCAGAAAATCCCACATGCGCTCGCCACGCAAGGTTACTTTACAACCAATTGGGTAGCCTTCACGGATTTTGAAACCAGCAACAGATTTACGCGCTTTAGTGATAAGTGGCTTTTGACCAGAGATGGTCGCCATATCAGAAGCTGCGTTTTCTAGTAGTTTCTTATCGTTGATTGCTTCACCAACGCCCATATTGAGGGTGATTTTCTCAATTCTAGGGACTTGCATGACGCTTGTGTAACTGAACTGTTTGGTCAGATCAGCGACTACAGACGACTTGTAGTAATCATGCAGTTTCGCCATAGTAGAACTCCAAATTACTTCTATTAGTTAGAAACGATTTCGTTGTTAGATTTAAAGAAACGAACTTTCTTACCATCTTCGAAACGGAAACCGATACGGTCAGCTTTACCAGTAGCTGCGTTGAAGATTGCCACGTTAGAAACGTCGATCGCTGCTTCTTGCTCTACAACACCACCTTGGATGCCTAGTGCAGGAACAGGTTTCTGGTGTTTCTTAACAAGGTTAATACCTTCTACGATAACTTTACCAGTTGCTAGTACCTTAGTTACTTTACCTTTCTTGCCTTTATCTTTACCAGCAAGAACGATTACTTCGTCATTACGACGGATTTTAGCTGCCATCTTTTTACGTGCTCCTTACAGAACTTCTGGAGCCAGTGAGACAATTTTCATGAATTTCGCAGTACGAAGTTCACGTGTCACTGGACCAAAGATACGTGTACCGATAGGTTGCTCACTGTTGTTGTTTAACAGTACGCAAGCGTTACGGTCGAAGCGAATGACAGAACCGTCTGGACGACGAACGCCTTTACGGGTGCGAACTACCACCGCCTTCAGTACATCACCTTTCTTAACTTTACCGCGAGGAATTGCTTCCTTAACAGTAACTTTAATGATGTCGCCAACGTGGGCGTAACGACGGTGAGAGCCACCCAGAACCTTAATACACATTACGCTGCGAGCGCCTGAGTTATCAGCTGCGTCCAGCATACTTTGCATTTGGATCATGTTAGTGCTCCGCTAAATATTAAAAAACTAGACCCATCTCGGGTCGGGCTGCCTCTTTAAAGGGACGCGAATTGTACCACCCTTTTTTTACATTGGGTAGTCAAAAAATAAACGGCCCCAAAATTATTTTTGGAGCCGTTTATTCAGTCAGAAAAAACTAATTAAATCTTAGCTTTCTCTAGAACTTTAACCAAAGTCCAAGACTTAGTCTTAGACAGTGGACGACACTCTTTGATTTCAACTAAGTCGCCTAGGCCACATTCGTTGTTCTCATCATGTGCGTGTATTTTAGTCGTGCGCTTAACGAATTTACCGTAGATTGGGTGCTTTACGAAACGCTCGATAGCAACAGTGATAGACTTGTCCATCTTGTCGCTAGTAACACGACCTTGTTGGGTACGAATTTTGTCGCTCATTATGCGCCTGCCTTCTCAGTCAAAACAGTTTTCACACGTGCGATATCACGGCGGACAGCTTTCAGAGTATGAGTTTGCTGTAGTTGACCAGTCGCAGCTTGCATACGCAAGTTGAACTGCTCTTTAAGCAACGCTAATAACTCAGTGTTAAGCTCTTCAACGCTCTTTTCGCGTAGATCTTGTGCTTTCATCACATCACCTGCTTAGTTACAAATGTAGTCTTGAATGGCAGTTTACGAGCCGCTAGGCGGAACGCTTCACGTGCCAATTCTTCAGGTACACCATCAACTTCGTACATAACCTTACCAGGTTGGATTTGGGCTACCCAGTACTCAACGTTACCTTTACCCTTACCTTGACGAACTTCAAGTGGTTTTTCAGTGATTGGTTTGTCTGGGAACACACGGATCCAGATTTTACCTTGACGCTTAATGTGACGTGTCATCGCACGACGTGCCGCTTCGATTTGACGAGCAGTTAGGCGACCACGGCCTACAGCTTTCAAACCAAAAGAACCAAAGCTAACTTCAGTACCTTTTGCTAGACCACGGTTACGACCAGTATGAACCTTACGGAACTTAGTACGTTTAGGTTGTAGCATCTGTCGACTCCTTACTTACGGCCTTTACGCGGTTTCTTCGCAGGCTTGTCAGCCTTAGGCTCAACAGCGTTTGCAGCTGGCATACCACCAAGGATTTCGCCCTTGAAGATCCAAACTTTAACGCCGATTACACCGTATGTGGTGTGAGCTGAAGAAGTTGCGTAATCAATGTCAGCACGTAGAGTGTGTAGAGGCACACGGCCTTCACGGTACCACTCAGAACGTGCAATTTCAGCACCGCCTAGACGGCCACTTACTTCCACTTTGATACCTTTAGCGCCTAGACGCATAGCATTTTGTACCGCACGCTTCATAGCACGACGGAACATAACGCGACGCTCTAGTTGAGACGCGATGCTATCAGCCACTAATTGACCGTCTAGCTCAGGCTTGCGTACTTCAGCGATGTTGATTTGCGCTGGTACACCTGCAATTTTAGCTACAGCTGTGCGTAGCTTCTCAACGTCTTCGCCTTTCTTACCGATAACAACGCCAGGACGAGCAGTGTGAATAGTCACACGGATGCTCTTCGCTGGACGCTCGATAACGATACGTGAAAGAGACGCTTTTGACAGTTCTTTAGTTAGGAACTGACGTACCTTGAAGTCGCCGTCTAGGTTGTCAGCGAAATCTTTGGTATTAGCAAACCATGTAGCATTCCAAGGCTTAACGATGCCTAGACGAATACCATTAGGATGTACTTTTTGACCCATTGCTTACTCTCCTAGTCTCTTAGCGATCTGCGACAACCACAGTAATGTGGCTTGAACGCTTCAAGATACGATCCGCACGGCCTTTAGCACGAGGCATAATACGCTTCATGACAGGGCCCTCATCTACGAAGATTTTAGCGACACGTAGATCGTCAATGTCAGCACCTTCGTTATGTTCCGCGTTAGCGATTGCTGACTCAAGAACTTTCTTAACTAGCTCAGCAGCTTTCTTGTTGCTGAATGTTAGAAGTTCTAGAGCTTGGTCAACTTTCTTACCGCGAATTTGATCTGCAACTAAGCGAGCTTTCTGAGGCGAAATGCGAGCAAAGTTATGTTTAGCTAATGCTTCCATCATTTACTCCTTAACGCTTCTTAGCTTTCTTATCCACGACATGGCCGCGGTAAGTGCGAGTTGGTGCAAATTCACCAAGTTTGTGACCGATCATCTCGTCAGTTACGAAAACTGGAACGTGTTGACGACCATTATGGACAGCGATGGTCAAACCGATCATTGTAGGAATGATCATTGAACGACGGGACCAAGTCTTAATAGGCTTTTTGTCTCCGCTTTCCACCGCTTTCTCTACCTTCTTCAGCAAGTGTAGGTCAATAAATGGACCTTTCTTGAGAGAACGTGGCATGGCTTATCCTCTTAAATAGATTACTTATTGCGACGACGTACGATGTACTTGTCAGTGCGTTTGTTGCTACGAGTCTTGTAGCCTTTAGTTGGCATACCCCAAGGAGAAACTGGGTGACGACCACCAGACGTACGGCCTTCACCACCACCATGTGGGTGGTCAACCGGGTTCATTACCACACCGCGAACGGTAGGACGAACACCACGCCAACGGCTTGCACCAGCTTTACCTAATTCACGTAGCATGTGCTCTGCGTTGCCTACTTCACCGATTGTTGCACGGCCTTCAGACAATACTTTGCGCATCTCGCCAGAACGTAGACGGATAGTTACGTATGCACCGTCGCGAGCAACGATTTGAGCATATGCACCAGCCGAACGAGCTAGCTGACCACCTTTACCAGGCTTAAGTTCAACGTTGTGTACAGTTGAACCTACTGGGATGTTACGCATTGGCATTGCGTTACCAGCTTTGATTGGCGCATCAACGCCAGACTGGATAGCATCACCAGCTTGAACACCTTTAGGTGCTAGGATGTAACGACGCTCACCGTCTGCGTACAGAACTAGAGCGATGTTTGCGCTACGGTTTGGATCGTATTCAAGACGCTCAACTTTCGCTGGGATACCATCTTTAGTACGTTTAAAGTCAATCAGACGGTAGTGTTGTTTGTGACCACCACCGATGTGACGTACTGTGATACGACCGTTGTTGTTACGACCGCCGTTCTTAGAGTTTTTCTCTAGAAGTGGCGCGTAAGGCTTACCTTTATGTAGGTCAGCATTAACAACCTTAACAACGTGACGGCGACCAGCCGAAGTCGGCTTACATTTAACAATAGCCATTTTTCAACTACTCCTGTTATTCCGCGCCGCCAACAAAGTCAAGATCTTGACCTTCGTTCAAAGTAACGTACGCTTTTTTCACGTCTGAACGACGGCCTTGGCGTAGCCCTTGACGCTTGGTCTTACCCTTAGTGATAAGAGTGTTTACAGACTTAACTTCAACTTCAAATAGCTTTTCTACAGCTGCTTTGATCTCTTTTTTAGTAGCATCCATTGATACTTTGAAAACGATAGTGTTCGCTTTCTCAGCAGCCATAGTTGCTTTTTCAGAGATGTGCGGTGCACGTAGAACTTTTAGTAGACGCTCTTCACGGATCATGCCAGCATCTCCTCAACTTGCTTAACTGCATCAGCAGTCATAAGAACCTTGTCAAATGCGATTAGGCTAACTGGGTCGATACCAGTAACGTCACGCACGTCAACTTTGTACAGGTTACGCGCAGCTAAGAATAGATTCTCGTCTACTTCACCAGTAACGATTAGAACATCGTTAAGTTCAAGTTCTTTCAGCTTAGCTGTTAGCTCTTTAGTTTTTGGTGCATCAACTGAGAAGCTTTCAACAACGATTAAACGCTCTTGACGAACTAGCTCAGAGAAGATGCTCTTCATAGCACCACGGTACATTTTTTTGTTTACTTTTTGGCTGTGATCTTGTGGTTTCGCAGCAAAAGTAACACCACCTGTACGCCAGATTGGGCTACGGATAGTACCAGCACGCGCACGGCCAGTACCTTTTTGACGCCATGGCTTAGCGCCACCGCCAGAAACTTCTGAACGTGTTTTTTGAGCACGAGTACCTTGACGAGCACCTGCTGCGTACGCAACAACTACTTGGTGTACAAGAGCTTCGTTGAACTCACGTCCGAAAGTAGTTTCGGAAACAGTTAGTGCGTTAGCACCTTTAACCATCAATTCCATTACTTACTCCTAGACGTTATGCTTTAACTGCTGGTTTGACGATAACGTTACCGCCAATTGAGCCAGGGACTGCACCTTTAATAAGAAGCAGATTGCGCTCAGCGTCAACACGTACGATCTCAAGGTTTTGAGTCGTTACACGCTCAGCACCCATGTGACCAGACATTTTTTTGCCTTTAAACACGCGACCTGGAGTCTGACATTGACCGATAGAACCAGGAGCACGGTGAGACAAAGAGTTACCGTGAGTCATATCTTGAGTACGGAAGTTCCAACGTTTAACAACGCCTTGGAAGCCCTTACCTTTAGATGTACCAGTAACGTCTACTTTTTTGATTTCGTTGAAAAGTTCAACAGTTAGTTCAGCACCAACTTCAAACTCTTCACCGCTTTCTAAGCGGAATTCCCAAAGACCACGACCAGCTTCAACACCTGCTTTCGCAAAGTGACCAGCTTCTGGCTTTGAAACACGGCTAGCTTTCTTAGCACCAGCAGTTACCTGGATAGCTGTGTAACCATCGTTCTCAAGAGTTTTAACTTGAGCAACGCGGTTCGCTTCAACTTCCACAACAGTTACTGGGATAGAAACGCCTTCTTCAGTAAATACGCGGGTCATACCCACTTTACGTCCGACTAGACCAATCATTCTTCTAATCTCCCTTAACCTAGGCTGATTTGAACATCAACACCAGCAGCAAGGTCTAGACGCATTAGAGCATCTACAGTCTTGTCAGTTGGTTCAACGATGTCGATCAGACGCTTGTGAGTACGAATTTCGTACTGGTCACGTGCATCTTTGTTTACGTGTGGAGAGATAAGAACAGTGAAACGCTCTTTACGAGTAGGTAGTGGAATAGGACCACGAACCTGCGCGCCGGTACGCTTAGCTGTTTCAACGATTTCCGCTGTAGAAGCGTCGATTAGTTTGTAATCGAAAGCTTTTAGGCGGATACGGATGCGTTGGTTCTGCATGAGACAGAGCTCCAATAATTAAAAATTACACAAACAATATCGCCACTCAAACTCGTTAAAACGAGAGAATGCCGATTGATTTATGTGAAACCGTAGTACCCAGATTGGGCACATTGTCAGCTAATAGGTGATTAACCTCAGTTATCTAAATTAGATAACTATGAGCTAAATTTTAATTAACTGCGAACATAAGCTGAGTATACATTACCTGACAAACCTGAATTTTATAAAAAACCTAGGACTTATCAGCTCCTCGCTGCTCATTGGTTCACAACTGGCTTAACCAGTGCGCTGCATTATACAGATCACAGTTTTACATGCAAGGGTTGTTTGAAAAATAAACGAACAAAATTCAACCAAACAAAAGGCAGGATAAGTGGAATGAAAGAGGGTTGATAATGACTATCAACCCTCTTTATATATAAGATATATGAGCTTTTTATTTAGCCGCAATACGCTGGCGCACGGCTTCAAATAAACAAATTCCCGAAGCAACAGAAACATTCAGACTTGATACTGAACCCGCCATTGGAATCTTTATCAGGTCATCACAAGTTTCTCGGGTTAAACGACGCATACCGTCTCCCTCAGCCCCCATGACGATGGCTAACGGTCCTGTTAGTTTGCTTTGGTAGATATCGTGAGTCGCTTCACCAGCCGTACCGACAAACCATACGCCTTTTTCCTGCATCGCACGCATGGTACGAGCTAAGTTAGTAACGCGAACAAGTGGCACCGTTTCTGCTGCGCCACATGCCACTTTGCTTACCGTCGCAGTCAATGGTGCTGATCTGTCTTTTGGTACGATAACCGCAGCCACACCCGCGGCATCAGCATTACGCAGACACGCGCCTAAGTTATGTGGGTCAGTGACACCATCAAGAACTAAGAATAGCGGTTGCTCAGCTTGGTCAACGATGAGCTCTAAATCGTGCTCGTTGAGCTGTCTAGCTGGTTTTACTTTGGCTATCACGCCTTGGTGGTTAGCACCTTGTGCTTTGTCATCCAGAACTTTACGGTTCATTTCTTGAATCGACACGCCTAGACGTGCAAGTTCATTCAGAACAGGCAGTAATCGATCATCCTGACGACCTTTCAGTACATAAGCTTCCACAAAACGAGCAGGGTCTCGTTCTAACACCGCTTTTACTGCGTGGATGCCATAAATTAATTCGTTACTCATGAGTTACCTATTTGTTCTTTTTTGCTCTTGCTTTGCCAGCTTGAGCTCGAGCTTTCTGTTTACGAGACTTAGCGGATTTACTCGTTTTGTCTTTTTGCTTACCACTACCGTCATCTGGACGTTTAGTGGGTTCAATCATTGGTACAGCTTTACTACCAAGGTTTGCAGCCGCTTTTTTGCCTTTCGCTTTTGCTTTCGATTCTGTCGCTCGTTTCTTAGCAGTCTTACCAGCGCCGCGTAGCTTACGACTTGTTTCAACGATTTCAAAGTCAATTTGTCTATCATCAAGGTTCACTGACAACACTTTAACTTTGACAGAATCGCCTAAGCGGTAGGTATTACCAAACGACTCTCCGATAAGTCTTTGACCAATCGGGTCAAATCGGTAGTAGTCATTCGCTAAAGTAGAAATATGCACCAAACCATCAATGTGCAAATCAGCTAAACGAACGAAGAAGCCAAATCCAGTCACGTTGGCAATGACACCTTCCAGCTCTTCACCAACATGGTCTTGCATGTACTCACATTTCAGCCAATCGGATACTTCACGAGTAGCATCATCTGCGCGGCGTTCAGTCATTGAACACTGCTCACCATAGTAGTTCATATCGTCAAATGAATAGTGGAAGCCACCCGTCGGAGTCCAACGGTCTTGGTTACGCCCTTCATGTTTGGCAATTAGATATTTAATTGCACGGTGCAACAACAAATCTGGATAACGACGGATCGGCGAAGTGAAGTGAGCATAACGCTTCAACGCCAAGCCGAAGTGACCAGCATTGTCAGGGCTGTATATCGCTTGCTTCATCGAGCGCAGCAACATAGTTTGAATCAGTTCTTTGTCTGGACGCTCACCGATCTGTTGCATCAAATGTGCATAATCGGTTGGGGATGGTTCAAGACCACCTGACAGCTCTAAGCCTAATTCACCAAGGAAATCTCTGAAGCCCATCAGACGTTCTTCACCCGGAGTTTCATGAATGCGGTATAACGCTGGCTCTTTTGCTTTTTCCACCAATGAGGCAGAAGCAATGTTCGCCATGATCATGCACTCTTCAATCAGCTTATGAGCATCATTACGGATAAGTGGCTCAATACTGTCAATCTTACGATCTGGCGTAAAAATGAACTTGGTCTCGACGGTTTCAAATTCGATTGCACCACGCTGCTCGCGCGCCACTTTCAATACTTGATACATCTTATGCAGCTCTTCAAGGTGCGGTACTAAATCACGATAACGCTCACGTAACTCTTCATCACCTTCTAAGATCTCGTGCACTTTAGTGTACGTCAGGCGAGCATGTGAGTTCATCACCGCTTCATAGTGTTTGTAACTCGATAACTTACCACTTTCAGAAATGGTCATTTCACACACCATACACAAGCGATCCACTTGTGGGTTCAGTGAACATAAGCCATTTGAAAGCACTTCCGGCAGCATAGGCACGACTTGTGACGGGAAGTAAACCGAGTTACCACGGTTAATCGCTTCTTTATCTAGCGCGGTATCAGGGCGAACGTAATAACTTACATCTGCAATCGCTACCCATAAACGCCAGCCGCCACCTTTTTTCGCTTCACAGAAAACCGCATCATCAAAGTCTCGCGCATCTTCGCCATCAATGGTCACTAACGGTAGTTCACGCAGATCGACTCGTCCCACCTTAGCTTCTTCTGGAACTTCTTCACCTAATCCTGCGACCTGTTTTTCAACTTCGTCTGGCCACACATGAGGAATTTGATGCGTACGGATGGCAATTTGTGTTTCCATTCCCGGTGCCATGTTTTCACCGAGTACTTCAACCACGCTACCCATCATACCGCGACTACGTGAGCCTCGGTCTGTAATCTCAATCACCACTACATTGCCCATTCGAGCACCGCTACGCTGCTCATTAGGGATCAAAATATCCTGATGAATACGTGAGTCGTCTGGCACCACATACGAGTAACCATGCTCGAAGAAGAAGCGACCGACGATTTGTGTTTTACGTTCTTCCAATACGCGAACTAAGCGCCCCTCTTTTCTTCCGCGCTTATCCGTACCTGCTGGTTGAACCAACACGTAATCACCATGGATGATGGTTCTCATCTGATGGTGAGGTAATAAAATGTCGTTGTCTTTGTTGGTGTTGCCTTCTGGACGTACCCAACCATAGCCATCTTTGTGACCAATTACATACCCTTTAATTAGTTCTAGTTTTTCAGGCAGTGCATAGCATTGACGACGAGTAAAGATGAGTTGTCCATCTCTCTCCATGGCACGAAGACGCCGACGTAGGCCTTCATACTGATCTTCGCCGGTGAGTTTTAGTGCTTCAAACAAATCGTTGCGATTCATTGGCACATTAGCTTGAGTTAAAAATTCGATGATGAACTCACGACTCGGGATCGGATTTTCGTAATTATCGGCTTCGCGATCCGCAAACGGATCAATATGGGTGGAATCAGACATAGGCAGACCTACTTAAAGTAAGAGGGGAATTAAAGTATATCCTACTGCGTGGTTAAGCTTAAGGATAAAAAGTGAGTAATACTAATAAGATAGTTCTGTTGCACTATCTTTGAAGTAATAAAAGTGAAATACAGTGAGGAAAGGTAAGAAATTCATGTTCAACCCTAGAGGCTGAACATGAACAGATAAATGTGTTTGCAGAATCAATTACGAGCTTTACCAGAAGGTTTCACGACGCTTCGCGCGCGCAATAATGTTCTCTGGCATTCGCATCTCTAACCCCTGTCGTAAGATATTAATACGACTATGCACTCTTTGATCTGCTGTTGCAGAGTTATAGAGCCAGCGATAAGCATCTTCATAATCCAGAGGGCTGCCGTAGTCTCTCAACAGCAATTCAGCCAACTGAATACGGGCGTTCAAATTCCCCATAGAAGCAGCTTCACGGAGATACGGAATAGCGCGCTCTTTATCTTGCTGCACTAACGTTCCGCGCGAGTAATAACGACCTAACTGCTCAAGTGCGGTTGGCAAACCTTGATGAGCAGCATTTTCCATGTAATACAGACCTAGCTCGACATCCTGATCGACACAGACACCCCACGCCAGCATATCGCCATACAAAAACTCGTATGACGGTAAATTGATGCGAGTGGCACGTGCAACGATATCTTCCACCAACTGACAATTGTCGGCTTTGACACGCTCCAAATGCTTGTTTTCTTCAATCAATTTTATGAGTTCAGCTTCTGTATAAATTGGTACAGGCTCCCCCACATCGGCCACAGCAGCGTGACTAAACGAGGAATGCAATGCCAATAATAGAGAAGCTGCCACCGTTCGTAGCTTCATACATGCACTCTTACTTAATTCCGATAGCCACACAACACCGCTTTTTTGAGTATAGCGTTATTACGCATAATGGCTGGTTTGATTTTTTATCGGCGATTAAGTGAATCTCTTTAGGTCAATCTTGTAAATAATCGGCAATTTATTGCCACCGACGTACAAAATAGCATCACTTGCGGCATAAAAAAACCGGCTCAATGAGCCGGTTCTATAAACAAGTATCTAGCTTACACGCTGAATGGGTGTACTTTGATGATTGTTTCGTTACGGTCAGGGCCTGTAGAGATGATGTCTACTGGAACGCCTGTTAGCTCTTCAATACGCTTGATGTAGTCAAGTGCAGCTTGAGGAAGAGCGTCGATAGACTTAGCACCGAAAGTTTTTTCAGACCAACCTGGCATGGTTTCGTAGATTGGCGTTACGTTATCGTAAGCATCTGCTGCCATTGGTGAAACTTCAGCGATTGAACCATCTGCCATTTGGTAACCAGTACAGATTTTGATTTCTTCTAGACCGTCTAATACGTCTAGTTTCGTCATACAGAAACCTGTAATTGAGTTGATTTGAATTGCACGACGCATTGCAACAGCATCGAACCAACCGGTACGACGTAGACGACCCGTTGTTGCACCAAATTCAGCACCTACAGTACCTAAATGCTTACCAACTGGATCTTGCTTCTCTTTACCATCATACAGCTCAGTCGGGAAAGGACCAGAACCTACACGAGTACAGTAAGCTTTAGCGATACCTAGAATGTAACCTAGGTGACGAGGACCAAAACCAGAACCTGCAGCAACACCACCAGCTGTCGTGTTAGAAGAAGTTACATATGGGTAAGTACCGTGGTCGATATCAAGCAGAGTACCTTGAGCGCCTTCGAACATGATCTTATCGCCACGCTTACGCGCTGCATCAAGTTCGTCAGTTACGTCGATAACCATTGACGTCAATAGGTCAGCATAACCCATTGCTTGCTCAAGCACGTCTTCGTAGCTTACGGGCTCAACTTTGTAGAAGTTTTCTAGTTGGAAGTTATGGTAAGCCATAACTTCTTTTAGTTTCTCAGCGAATGCTGCGCGATCGAATAGGTCACCAACACGTAGACCACGACGAGCAACTTTATCTTCGTAAGCAGGACCGATACCACGACCAGTCGTACCAATTGCTTTATTACCACGAGCAGTTTCACGCGCTTGGTCTAGAGCAATATGGTATGGAAGAATTAGAGGACAAGCTTCAGAAATGAAAAGACGCTCTTGAACAGGAACACCACGGTCTTCTAGACCTGTCATTTCTTTGATTAGTGCATCTGGTGAAAGTACAACACCGTTACCGATAATGCATTTCACGTTATTGCGAAGGATACCTGATGGAATCAAGTGAAGAACTGTTTTCTCGCCATCAATAACTAGAGTATGGCCAGCGTTGTGACCACCTTGGTAGCGAACCACATATTTTGCATCTTCAGTTAAAAGGTCTACGATTTTACCTTTACCTTCATCACCCCATTGGGTGCCAAGAACGACTACGTTATTACCCATCTTTCCAAATCTGATTGCTAGTTAAAAATGGATTCTAGCATCGAATTTGATTCGTTGCAGTCATTTTTTAGGCAAAAAATAGTCGAATAAATTCGTGCGCAGACATTCTCGTTTTTCAGATTAAAACTCAATCATCTGCATATATTTTTATGAGCAGATCACCTTTAGTATCAACACTTGCTCGATACATTCCTAAGCTATTCATCGCAAAGTGAATTTCACCATTAGCATCAACCGCAATAAGGCCTCCCTCACCGCCAATTGCCTTCAAATCACCTTGAATAATGTGTTCACAGGCGGTGTGAATATCTTCTTTTAAATAGCGCATTCTCGCCGCTACATCTGATGCGACCATTTTGCGAATGAAGAACTCGCCCATCCCCGTTGTTGATACAGCAACATTGCCATTTTCAGCAATCGTACCTGCACCTATGATTGGCGAATCACCAATGCGGCCAAACTTTTTGTTGGTGATTCCACCAGTACTTGTAGCTGCTGCTAAATTGCCTTGCTGATCAAGCGCTACGGCGCCAACCGTGCCAAATTTTTTGTCATCTGGATACTGTTTTTCTGTCGAGTACTTAGCTTCCGACAGTGCAAACAGGCCTTTCTCTTTCATGGACTGCAGTTGTTCATAGCGGCGTTCAGTAAAGAAGTAATCCTGCTCGGTATACTCATAACCCAAGCTAAAAGCGAACTCTTCGGCTCCTTCACCCATCAACAAAACATGGTCGCTTTTCAACATCACATCACGTGCAAGTTCAATCGGATTTTTAATATGGCGAACTCCCGTTACGGCACCTGCATCCATCTCTCGTCCATGCATCACGGAAGCATCCATCTCAACCATTTCTTTATTGGTTAATACCGAGCCTTTGCCTGCATTAAATTGAGGCGCATCTTCCAACACTTTTACCGCTGCGACCACAGCATCTAAAGCATCGCCCCCTTGCGCAAGAATGGCATGCCCCGTTTTAACCGATTTCTCTAACGCAGCCTCGATTTCACCTTTGAGTTCATCACTCATTTGTTCACGCAAAATTGTTCCGGCACCACCATGAATCGCAATAGAAAAAGGTTGCGGCATAAAAAGTCCTTACATATTGATAAAGCGAACATAAAAAAGCGTGAACCGATTGCTCGACTCACGCTTTCTTTTATAGGGCTAGGAGCTGCTTATAGCAAGCCCACCGCACAGTTTAGTGGCAGTGACCGCCGCCACAACAACCATCTTTGTGGTCATGGTCGTGATCATGGCTATGACCGTGACCACCACAACATTCGTGGTCATCATGATCGTGACCGTGGCCGCCACAGCCACCCGCTTGGTGTACGTGACCGTGTTCAAGTTCTTCAGCAGTTGCTTCACGAACTGCAACAACTTCTACATCGAAAGTCAGAGTGTGACCAGCAAGCATGTGGTTACCGTCAACCACAACTTCATCACCATCAACTTCTGTAATTTCTACAGGGATTGGACCTTGGTCAGTATCCGCTAGGAAGCGCATACCTACTTCGATCTCATCAACACCTTGGAATACGTCTGCAGGAACGCGTTGAACAAGATCATCGCTGTGCTCACCGTATGCATCTTCAGGTGCGATAGTTGCAGTGAACTTGTCACCTGCTACTTTGCCTTCTAGCTCTTTTTCAAGGCCAGTGATTAGGTTGTTGTGACCATGTAGGTAATCTAGTGGTGCTTCCACTGTGGATTGGTCAACAACGATGCCATCTTCCAGTTTTACTTGGTAAGCAAGGCTTACAACCACGTTCTTTTCAATTTTCATAACGGCTCCAGGGCGGTTTTGGTGCTTTTAGACACATTAAGTCATGCCTAAAAATAATCTAATGGTGGATATTATGGGGATCGTGAGCAGAAACTCAATTATTCCGGCTTAAAAATACCGATCATTTGCTCCTGAGCGTGTTCACTTTTCTCTACAGCTTTCGGTTTACGCTGTTCTGAATAATCACATTCAACGCATTCCACCAGCTCTATGTTGTTCTCTATCCACCAGCGTAAGGTATCTTGAGCTTTACAACTCGGACAACTCGCCCCTGCAATAAAGCGTTTTTTTATATTCACGTATTGGTTCCTACTACTTACTTGTTCTTTTAGTCTTTTTCCCAATAGCTACGAGACTGCTTATCACCGTCCATCTCGCGGCCAAAAATTTCTTCCAACTCTTTACGAGCTTCTTTGGCTCTTAAGTTAAGTCGCTTACCTTCATTGTGCTGAGGTAACAACTCTTTAAGCATTGCCATGTCCAACTTACGAAAATGAGCTTCGGCTCTTTTAGCTTCATAAGGATGCATACCTAACGAGATTAACGTTTGTCGACCAAGATCCAACGCACCTAAAAAGGTTTCGCGAGAGTAACGCTCAACACCGTGATTCATTAATTGGTAGGCTTCAACACGGCTACGTGCACGCGCCAATATTTGCAATTTAGGGAAGTGATGTTTGCAAAGCTCAACTATTTTCACCACTTCATCAGGCGCGTCGGTACAGATAACAATTGCCTCTGCTTCATCTGCACCCGCCGCTCGCAATAACTCAAGCTGAGTGGCGTCGCCATAGAATACTTTATATCCGTATTTGCGTAGTAATTTTATTTGGCTGGCATCACTTTCTAATACCGTAATTTTGATCTTGTTGGCATACATCAAGCGGCCAACAATCTGCCCAAAACGACCAAATCCAGCAATAATGACTCTCGGTTCTTTATCGAATACGTCCGATGCCAACTTTTCTTCATCGGAGTTATTCAAATTAAGTGCGAACCAGCGATTTTGAGCCGATAGCAATAACGGCGTAGTCACCATCGATAAGCTCACCACTACCAACAAAAAGGCGACTTGCTCTGATTTGAGCAGCCCTTGGCTGCTCGCGGCAGTAAAGATAACAAAAGCAAACTCACCGCCTTGGCTCAGTATTGCAGCCATTCGGCTACGAGCTTTAGCCCGAGTACCTGAAAAACGGGCGAGCACATAAAGAAGTAAACCTTTGACTGTCACCAGAGCGATCACAGCTAGCAATATGCTTAATGGTTCAAGAGCCAACAACCCTAAATCAACCGCCATTCCGACAGAGATAAAGAACAGGCCAAGCAACAAGCCTTTGAAGGGCTCGATAGCAATTTCCAGCTCGTGACGGAACTCACTTTCGGCCAACAGCACCCCAGCTAAGAAGGTACCAAGCGCCATCGACAAACCTAATTGCTGCATCAACAGTGCGATACCAATCACCAGCAGTAGCGCAGCAACGGTAAACAACTCTCGCACACCACTTAATACGATGTAGCGAAACAGAGGGCTCAGAAGGTAATGACCGCCCACCAATAAACCAACAATGCCACATAACATCCAGACGACATCAAGCCAGCTTCCGCCAGTATTACCTGCCAGTACGGGCAACAACGCCAACATAGGAATAACAGCAATATCTTGGAATAGCAGAACAGCAAAACCGGATTGCCCCGTTTCCGTTCGAGTTAAACCTCTTTCTTCTATCACGCGTAATGCAATTGCGGTTGAAGAGAGCGCCAACCCCATACCAATAACTAAACTGCTTTGCCAGCCGATGCCCAGCAACGAAGTCAAGCTTGCAATCACGGCTGTCGTCACCACAACCTGCGCGCCACCCAGTCCCAAAATTGGCCCACGCATTTGCCACAGTTTTCTCGGGTTTAACTCTAAGCCAATCAGAAACAGCAGCAAAACCACGCCAAACTCAGCAAAGTGCATAATCGCTTCAACATCGCTGATTAAGCCCAATCCCCAAGGTCCGATGATCACCCCCGCCAGTAAATACCCCAGAACAGAACCAAGCCCTGCCCTTTGCGCTAAAGGTACTGCCACCACAGCTGCGGTAAGGAAAACGGCTGTACTTTGTAGAAAATCACTACTTACTTCAGCCATGATGCTCTCCTTGCTCAGCTAACGGGTCCAATAACCACTGTCTATAGGCTTCTGCGTGTTGATATCGCTCAATGTCACTAACATTGCGTGACCAATACAGCACCATGGGGTCTATCCATTGCATACGACACAATGCCGCTGTCAGCTCAAATGGTTGTAAAATGTCTTTCAACGGATAACGGTTATAGCCCTTCTCACCAAAAGCATCGATGTTACCGCCAGTGGTGATGACACTACGCCAGACTTTACCCCGCAGCTCACTTTTGTTACCAAAGGCGAATCCTTTTGCCAGTATTCTATCCATCCATTCCTTAAGTAGCGCCGGACAGGAATACATATACAAAGGGTGCTGAAACACAATCACATCATGCTCTAACAAGCGCTGGCGCTCAGCTTGAACATCGATGAAAAAGTCTGGGTATGTGGCATAGAGATCAAGAATAGAGACGTGCTCAAGTGAAGAGATCTTTTTAATCATCACTTGGTTTGCAATGGAGTGATGTGGCTCAGGGTGAGCATAAATCACTAATACTTTAGGCTTTTGTAAAGCAGACGGCGTATCTTGTGTCATTCCTTGACGGCACTCCGTAACGTTATCAAATTGGTAACTGTTGCTATACCCAAACTAGTTGGAGTTGCAGCTAGGCGGCAAGTGAGTGAGTCCCCATGAGCATAGATAACTATGTAATTGGGGTGAACGAACGTAGCCAACACCGCTGCACCTTCAAGTAGGAAGGGCATAAGCATCATAACGTAAATTGCATAATGATCGACATTTATCCTCGTTGCCCCTACTATTCTGGGCGAAATCTCAACGGCAACTCTATTAATAGCTAAAACAAATTTATGATTATCTTCTCGGACATCCAACTACTACGTGGCGGAAAACCTCTGCTCGACCAAGCATCAGCAACCATCAACCCAGGCGACAAAGTGGGTCTAGTGGGTAAAAACGGTTGTGGTAAATCCACCCTATTTGCCCTCTTGAAAGACGAATTGTCTATTGATGCTGGCTCATTCAGTAAACCTGCTCAGTGGGAACTGGCTTGGGTAGCGCAAGAAACGCTGGCTTTAGAACGCAGTGCTTTGGAATACGTTATCGATGGCGACCGAGAATACCGAGATTTAGAACGTCAGCTTAGTGACGCAGAAGTTGCAGACAACGGTACACTAGTAGCTGAGCTGCATGGCAAAATCGAAACTATTGGCGGTTACAGCATCCGAGCTCGCGCTTCAGAGCTACTGGACGGTTTAGGCTTTAGCCAAGAACAGATGTCATGGAACCTGACTCAGTTTTCAGGTGGCTGGCGTATGCGTCTCAACCTTGCACAAGCACTGATTTGCCGCTCTGATTTGCTATTGCTCGATGAACCAACTAACCACTTAGATTTAGATGCCGTGATGTGGTTAGAGCGTTGGTTACAAAGCTATCCGGGAACTTTGATTCTGATTTCCCACGACCGAGATTTCTTAGACCCGATCATCAACCGTATCATTCATATTGAGAATCAGAAGCTTAATGAATACACGGGCAACTACTCATCGTTTGAAAATCAACGAGCACAAAAGATGTTGCAACAACAAGCCATGTATCAGAAGCAACAAAAGCAGATGACTCACATGCAGAGCTACATCGATCGTTTCCGTTACAAAGCTTCTAAAGCTCGTCAGGCGCAAAGCCGGATTAAAGCTTTAGAACGAATGGAAAAAGTGTTGCCAGCACAGTTTGATAACCCATTCAGCTTTGAGTTTCGCGAACCGTCTGCACTACCAAACCCAATTTTGATGATGGATGACGTGAGTGCGGGATACGACGATAACCTTATCCTAGAGAAGATTCGTCTTAATCTCGTTCCGGGCAGCCGTATTGGTCTGCTTGGTCGTAACGGTGCGGGTAAATCAACCCTAATTAAGCTGTTATCCAATGAACTGACTCCGCAAGGTGGTGACCTATCCTACTCACAAGGGGTGAAAATTGGTTACTTCGCGCAGCATCAGCTTGAAACGCTTCATCCAGAAGAGACACCTTTGCAACACATGATGCAAATCGCGCCTGAGAAAAACGAATTAGAACTGCGCAACTATCTGGGTAGTTTCGGCTTCAACGGTGATAAAGCACTAGAGAAAGTTGGACCGTTCTCGGGCGGTGAAAAAGCGCGCCTCGTGTTGGCTCTTATTGTGTGGCAAAAACCAAACCTGCTATTACTTGATGAACCAACCAACCACCTTGATTTGGATATGCGTCAAGCCCTGACTCTTGCACTGCAAAGTTTCGAAGGCGCGATGGTTATCGTCAGCCATGACCGCTATCTACTGCGCGCCACAACCGATGATTTGTATCTGGTTCATGACCGCCAAGTAGCACCCTTTGATGGTGACTTAACGGATTACTACAAATGGCTTCAGGATCAGCAAAAAGCAGAACGCAAAGAACAACAAGCTCAAGCTGCACCAAAAGACAATGCTAACAGCGCTGCGGCGAAGAAAGATCAAAAACGTCGTGAAGCAGAACTTCGCAAGCTGACTGCGCCAATTCGCAAAAAGCTGACACAACTCGAAGCGAAAATGGATAAGTTGAACGAAATTGTCGCGGACTCTGAACAACAATTATCGGAGTCCTCACTGTATGATGCAGAAAACAAAGCTAAACTTAACCAAGTTCTCGCTACACAAGCTCAGGCGAAATCCGAACTCGAAGAGATCGAAATGGAGTGGATGAGCGAGCAAGAGACGCTGGAAGAAATGGAACAGGAGTTCAACAGTCAATGACCCAAGAGCACGTCAGAATTTCACTCACGTTGGAACGACTATGGCAATTCAGCTTGCAGTACTACAGCGTTCGAGAAGTCAAAGAGGCGTGCTTACACCTGCAAAACCACTATAACGGCAACGTAAATTTGCTCCTGCTGCTCAAATGGCTTGATGAGCAGCAAGTAGCGTTTCATGAGCAAGATTGGCAAACGGTTATTGACTGTATCGGACGCTCAGAAACGCTACTACATAGCTACCGAGAGTTACGCCGTAAATTAAAAGCCACTCTTCCGGACACCCTATATCGCGAAGCACTGCAATTCGAATTGCAGTTGGAAAAGCAGCAACAGTCTGACTTAGTGGACTGCATCAATAGTCTGACTTTGATGAATAATGAAGACACACCTCTTACCCAACGTTACTGCCGACAACTCGGTGCCGAAAACCTCGCTAAACAGTTTGCCAAACCTGCACCCAAGAACTGAATCTTCCCGCTTATTTAATTGGGTATATACTCAATATAAACAGACCACTTAAAGTTGCAGTCACCAAAACTGCATCATTAAATAGGCAAAAATAATTGTATTAATTTGATGGTTAGCCGATGACCCAATTTGTTGCCGCTACAGGCTTGAAGAACCCACATTTACAGACATTAGTCCCGCGCTTTATTCGTAAGAAAGCGCTGTTTGAACCCGTCTGGCAAACGCTCGATACACCTGACGGCGATTTCCTCGACTTAGCGTGGAGTGAAGATGCACATAGTGAAAGCGCAGCGAAGAAGCCCATTTTCATCCTATTTCATGGTCTGGAAGGCTGCTTCTATAGCCCTTATGCCAATGGCTTAATGCAAGCCTTTGCCAAAGATGGCTGGTTATCGGTCATGATGCACTTCCGCGGTTGTAGCGGTAAGCCGAATAATTTGGCTCGCGCATACCATTCCGGCGAGGTAGAAGATGCCCGTTTAGTTCTGGAATATTTGAGAGAACAGTTTCCGAATCGCACTATCGTCGCTACTGGTATTTCTCTTGGAGGCAACATGCTGGTGAACTACTTGGCTGACTACAGTGAAGATCCAATAGTCACAGCTGCGACCGTAGTTTCCGCCCCCTTGGATTTAGCGGCCTGTGCTCAACGCATTGAACACGGTTTTTCAAAAATCTATCGCCGTTATCTGGTCTCATCACTGAAAAACAGTGCAATGAAAAAGCATCACCTGCTCAAAGGTGAACTAGGGCTTTCCTATCAGAGCATTAAACGCGTCACTCACCTCAGTGATTTCGATGACTTAATCACTGCGCCCCTACATGGGTTCAAAAATTCGCAAGACTATTACGAGAAATGCTCTGGTATTAACAAACTACAGCAAATTAAAGTACCCACTCAGATCATTCACGCTAAAGACGATCCATTTATGAATGAATCTGTGATTCCCAAATTCATCCTACCTGACAACATCGACTATCGCTTGTTTGAGCAAGGCGGGCACGTTGGCTTTGTATCCGGAAGCATCCTAAAGCCTGAATTTTGGCTGGAAAAAGCATTGCCTGCTTATTATGAAAGTTTGAAAGACGCTCAGGATTAAATATTCGTCAGCAATAAAAAATTCGCACCTCCATTAATGGGCTGGCGTGCGTTATATTGACGAAACAACATTAAGTAGAATTACGAGCAAGTTATGATTGTACCTTGGCAAGATATTGCACCAGAAACATTAGAAAACCTCATCAGCGAATTTGTGCTCAGAGAAGGCACAGATTATGGCGAAGTTGAAGTTTCTCTGGAGCATAAGATCGACCAAATCAAAGCATTACTAAGGAGCGGAGATGCGGTAATTGTCTATTCTGAATTACACGAAAGTATTGATATCAAAGTTAATAATCGATAATCAGTGACAATTGAAATTCCATGTTATAGTGGCTTCAACTCGGGCGATGAACAGATTTCAGCGCCTTATTATAGGATTTTTGGACAAGGTTAGTCATGTCAGCAAAACACCCAATTATTGCCGTAACTGGTTCATCAGGTGCAGGCACTACTACAACGTCAGAAGCATTCCGTAAAATGTTCAACATGATGAGTGTTAAACCCGCTTGGGTTGAAGGTGATAGTTTTCACCGTTTCACTCGTCCAGAAATGGATATTGAAATCCGTAAAGCCCGCGAACAGGGTCGTCATATCAGCTACTTCGGCCCAGAAGCCAACGACTTTGGCGCTTTGAGCGAGTTTTTCCGTCAATACGGTAAAGCAGGCACAGGCCAAATCCGACGCTATCTGCACACCTTTGATGAGGCCGTACCTTATAACCAAATGCCCGGAACATTCACTCCATGGCAAGAGCTTCCAGCTAGTACAGACGTACTCTTCTATGAAGGGCTACACGGCGGTGTAGTAGACGGTGAGGTTAATGTGGCGCAGCATGTCGATTTCCTGATTGGCATGGTACCGATTGTTAACCTTGAGTGGATTCAAAAATACGTCCGTGACACCCGTGACCGGGGGCACTCGCGCGAAGCCGTGATGGATTCGATAGTTCGCTCAATGGATGACTATCTCAACTACATCACACCACAATTTTCGCGCACGCATATTAACTTTCAACGGGTGCCGACCGTAGATACATCCAACCCACTGAATGCCAAAGGCATTCCTAGTCTGGACGAAAGTTTTGTAGTCATTCGCCTACGTGGAATTAAAAATGTCGACTTCCCATACTTACTGGCAATGATCGACGGCTCTTTTATGTCTCGCCACAACACCATTGTGGTTCCGGGAGGAAAAATGAGTTTTGCCATGGAATTGATTGTAAGACCAATCCTACAGCAACTCATTGAAACGGGGAAAATCGGCTAATCGAAACAAGGTTTTTGCGTTTAGTTTCCATACCGTGACCATGTGCACATTTTTGCGTAAAAAATCAAGGTAGGGACACGATTAAAATCAAGAAAATGTCGCTGAAAAAGGATACTATTCTTAACCGAAACACAAGATAGCTTGCAGCGACCATAAAGTCCTCTTATTCTAGTAAATCTATTTTAAGCTTTGCTAAATATGGATAGCAGCAAGCGTACCCTGCAGAGGAAGTGAGATATTATGGTTCTAGGTAAACCTCAAACCGACCCAACATTAGAGTGGTTTCTTTCACATTGTCACATTCATAAGTACCCTTCAAAAAGCACGCTGATTCACGCGGGCGAGAAAGCAGAAACTTTGTACTACATTGTTAAAGGTTCTGTTGCGGTACTGATTAAAGATGAAGAAGGAAAGGAAATGATCCTTTCTTACCTAAACCAAGGTGACTTCATCGGTGAACTTGGCTTGTTTGAAGAAGGTCAAGAGCGTACAGCATGGGTTCGAGCTAAATCTCCATGTGAAGTTGCTGAAATTTCATTTAAGAAGTTCCGTCAGCTTATCCAAGTTAACCCAGATATTTTAATGCGTCTTTCTGGTCAGATGGCTCGTCGTCTACAAGTAACAAGCCAGAAAGTTGGTGACCTTGCGTTCCTAGACGTAACAGGCCGCATTGCACAAACGCTTCTTAACCTAGCGAAACAGCCTGACGCAATGACTCACCCAGACGGCATGCAGATCAAGATCACTCGTCAAGAAATCGGTCAAATCGTTGGCTGTTCTCGTGAGACAGTAGGTCGTATTCTGAAGATGCTTGAAGAGCAGAATCTAATTTCAGCTCACGGTAAGACTATCGTTGTGTACGGAACTCGTTAATAGCTAACGCTATTACACAAAATTCAAAAGCCACCTTCTGGTGGCTTTTCTTTTTTCTGCTCTATTCGCTAACACATAAAGCTCGGTAAGTGATCACTCTTAACTAGGCAAGAGATTTACTATCGGTACTTTCAAAAATCTTATCCGCAGACGCAGCTACGAAGCCAGTATATAGCTCTCCGTTTGCCATTGGATAACGTTTCGCAAACTCGTAGAATCCACCAGGAACCGTTTCAGTACCATCACTGAATACTACTGGAACTTTATCTGCCATAGTTGAAGACTGCTCAAGCAATACTTCTGGCGTTCCTTTCACTTCACCGCCCGATTCATTGATAGTAAAACCTGCGCCACGCAAATGGTCATTCACTTGTTTTACTTCTGTAAATGCCTTGAGCTGGTTTACGTTAACTGTAAAGTGGTTAGCCCCATAACCATGCGCAGCTAACCAAGAAGCATACTCGCTCTCTTCTGCCAGCAACTGGTAATCAGCAAAACTGATGTCCCACAAACGACCTCCATAAAGGAATGCATCACCTTCGAGCTTAGTTGCATCTACTTGCTCAACCAGCTTGGCAACTATCTCTTGAAGCTGTGGTGAACACTCTTCAACTTTCAGTTCACTGATGAATACTTTTGGCTGAAGCGGATCCGGATGCTCAAAGTGTTTAGCAACCAGCTTTTTGCTTTCAAAAACATAATCGCCACAATCTTTGTAGCCGAGGGCTAAGAAAGGTTTTGCTAACGTTTCTAGACCAAGAGGAGCAACATTGAAAGTACGTAGTGCAATATGGTCATTGATTAGCGCTTCATCTTCTTCTAACAAGCTATGGACTTTATCTGCAGAAGGACAAAGGCGAGTGATGTAATCATTCCACAATGATTGAAACAGAACTTCTGGCGTCATAGTGCCTCCTTGGCTTCATGAACACGACGTATTGGATTGGAAAAGAGGCTAACTAAAGCCGGTTACTATTCTTTTATAGATTTAAGTGGTTATTGGTTTTCAGGTTTAAACAAACAGGCTTCACCTTTCGATGAAGCCTGAATAACTTTGTTATAGCTCTACACCTGGGCTTAGTGTCGCTGGAAGCTCGGTTGCAGAACCTTCCATTGACGCCATTGGGTATGCACAGTAGTCCGCCGCGTAGAATGCACTTGGACGTAAGTTACCCGAAGCACCCGGACCACCAAATGGAGCATCACCACTTGCACCCGTTAGCTGACGGTTGCGGTTCACGATACCTGCGCGAATATGGTCAACAAAGTATTCCCACTCCGCATCTTCTGTTGTAACTAAGCCAGCAGACAGACCAAAGCGAGTATCGTTAGCCAGCTCAACTGCTTGCTCTAAAGTTTTGTAGCGAACCAATTGCAGTAATGGGCCGAAGTATTCTTCGTCAGGCAGTTGCGCGATTGGCGTAACATCAATGATACCCGGTGATACGAACGCAGCACCTTTGCTTTGCGCTTCAACAAGGCTCTTACCACCTAGGGATTGTAGGTTGGCTTGGGCATTAAGAATGAAGTCCGCCGCCGCTTTAGAGATTTGAGGCCCCATAAATGGTGCTGGCTCAGCAAATGGCTGATCCATACGCAGCTTCTTCGTCGCTTCTACTAAGCGAGCAACCAGTTCATCACCTTTCGCACCCACAGGAACATACAGACGACGCGCACAAGTACAACGTTGACCAGCACTGATAAATGCAGATTGAATAATGGTGTAAACCGTTGCGTTCAACTCACCAAAATTCTCAGAAATTACCATTGGGTTGTTACCACCCATCTCTAGCGCCAGCATCTTGTCTGGCTGACCAGCAAACTGGCGATGAAGAATGTGCCCTGTATTCGCGCTACCCGTAAACAACAGGCCATCAATCCCTTTAGACTGAGCCAAAGCAATACCAGTCTCTTTGCCGCCTTGAACTAGGTTGATAACACCCGTTGGTAAACCAGCGGCTTCCCAGAGCTTCATAGTGACTTCTGCCGTCCATGGTGTTTGCTCTGAAGGTTTGAACACAACAGTATTACCCGCAAGAAGAGCAGGAACAATGTGCCCATTCGGTAAGTGGCCAGGGAAGTTGTAAGGACCAAACACAGCCATAACACCCAGTGGGCGGTGGCGCAGAACAATTTGGTTGCCCGCAGCTTCACGCACGGTTTCGCCAGTGCGGTCATGGTACGCACGAATAGAGATAGCAATTTTGCCAGCCATCGCAGCCGCTTCAGTGCGAGTTTCCCAAATTGGTTTACCCGTTTCTTTCGCGATCACTTCTGCAATTTGCTCGCTGTTCTCTTTAATTTTTTCCGCAAAAGCGAGAACCACTTTCTCACGCTCTGCGAAAGGCAGTTTTTTCCAGCTAACAAATGCATTGCGAGCAGAAGCAACGGCTTCTTCTACTTGCTCTTGTGTTGCACTTTGACCTTGCCAAATGACCTCATCGTTATAAGGGCTTGAAGATGAAAGCATTTCACCCTTACCTTCCAACCACTGTCCTGCGATCCACTGAGTCATAATGTGTTCCTTAAATTCTTTTACTGAGCCAAAATTCGAATAAAGTCGCCATTATCTACTTTCAGTGCATTTGCTACTTTTGGAGAGATAATTGCGCTGCCGTTTTCACGGTTGAATGCTGCTTTTGCGGCGGTCGCTCGAAAGTTTTCAAACGATGTATTACAGATTAAAAAATCTTGCGAGCTTGAGTGTTCAGCAATAATAACCTTCACTCGAACTGAGTTACGCACCGAGTCGATATTGTTGATATCACACTCCACACTTGGGCCCGCATCAAAGATGTCGACATAATTGCGACAAGTAAACCCTTCCTTCTCCAACAATTTAAGAGCAGGTCGTGTCTTTTCATGCACCTGACCAATCACTTCCTGTGCTTCTTTGCTGAGCAAGTTGATATATATCGGCAGTTTAGGCATCAAATCCGCAATAAAACCTTTCTTACCAATGCCGGTCAGATAGTCAGCCATAGTGAAATCAATTGAGAAAAAGTGTTCTTGCAGCCATTGCCAGAATGGCGAATTGCCATCTTCGTCGGAAACACCACGCATCTCAGCGAAAATAGTCTTGGAGAATCGATGTGGGTGTTCGACCATCATCAAGAATCGGCATTTAGACATCAGTCTGCCGTTGAGACCTTGACGAAATTCTGGGCGTAAAAACAGTGTGCAGATTTCCGAACAACCAGTGTAGTTATTGCCAAAAGTCAGCAACTTAACCACATTGTTTACATTCAGCTTTGGTGATGAATGCACTATGGTGCTGATGTGATAAGAATAAAACGGAACATCCCAACCGACAGCGGCTTCAATTCCCGTTGTCCCAGCCACTTCACCCGTTTCTGAATCAAAACCGACCATCAGGTAGCCTTCATCCGATGGTGAAGTAACGTCTGGTTTAGTAAAACTGTATTCAGAGTGTTTGATACGGTTGGTTAACAGTTCTTCGTTAACCGGTAATGAAGTGAAACCATGACCAGATTCGACAGCACAAGTGTGCAACGCGTCGTAATCGGACATAGAAATTGGGCGTACAACTAGCATCAATACTTCCCTCCAGATGCATTTAGGGCCTAATCATTAGGCCCTTGTAGGCTCACTCGATTGGGTGAGCCTCGTAGCTTAATTTTTACACAAGTGATGCGATTGCTTTCTCCAAACGCGCTAAGCCTTCTTCTATTTCTTCTTTTTCGATAATGAGTGATGGTGTCATACGTACCACGTTTGCACCCGCCATCAGAATCATCAAACCTTGTTTACCAGCAGCAACAAGAATGTCACGCGCACGACCTTGCCACTCTTCATTTAGAGCTGCGCCAAGAAGCAAACCTTTACCACGAACTTCAGAGAACACATTGTACTTAGCATTGATCTTCTCTAAACCTTCACGGAACAGTGCTTCACGCTCAATAACACCCGCTAGAGTTTCTGGCTGGCTGATGATGTCTACTACCGCTTCTGCAACCGCACATGCTAGTGGGTTACCACCGTATGTAGAACCGTGAGTACCTGGCTTAAAGTGCTCAGCCAGCTCAGTAGTGGTTAGCATTGCGCCGATAGGGAAACCACCACCAAGAGACTTAGCAGTACTTAAAATATCAGGAGTAATGCCTAGACCTTGATAAGCGAAGAAGTGACCAGTACGACCGTTACCTGTTTGAACTTCATCAAAAATCAGTAGTGCATTGTGCTTATCACACAACTCACGAACAGTTTGAATGAACTCAGGTGTTGGAGACACAATACCACCTTCACCTTGAAGCGGCTCGATCATCACAGCACAAGTACGATCTGAGATGTGTGCACGCAACGCTTCAACGTTGTTGTACTCAAGGTGAGTAATATCACCCGGTTTTGGACCAAAGCCATCAGAGTAAGCCGCTTGGCCACCGACAGTGACGGTAAAGAAAGTACGACCGTGGAAACCTTGTTTAAATGCGATGATTTCAGATTTTTCAGGGCCGAATTTATCTGCAGCATAACGACGAGCTAGCTTTAGTGCTGCTTCGTTTGCTTCTGCACCAGAGTTCGAAAAGAACACTTTTTCTGCAAAGCTGACTTGTGTCAGTTTCTTCGCCAAACGCAATGCAGGTTCATTTGTCATAACGTTGCTTAGGTGCCAAAGCTTGTTGCCTTGTTCAGTCAACGCTTTAACCAACGCAGGGTGACAATGACCTAAACAACTCACAGCGATACCACCAGCAAAGTCAATGTACTCATTGCCTTGTTGATCCCATACTCGTGAGCCTTGTCCCTTAACCGGGATGAATTCCATCGGGTTGTAGCAAGGTACCATTACCTCATCAAACAGACCGCGTTCTACATTAATTTCAGTTGTCATTGTTCGTCCCTTTCTTGATACCGCATGCTTTGTAGATCGTCGACCTAACTACAAAAGTATAAGCTTGAAATTTTGTATTGCATTTCAGTTAATGCAGCATTGTATTTACAAATTATTAACTATTTCAATAGTGATTTATCCTTTGTCAGCCATTTTCAGACTGATAAATGACACCACCGTTGAGTATTTATGCAACAAGCCATCGCTTTTATGAAGTATTTTCTTTATTCCGTCACAAAATAATTAGTCGAACCCCATTAGAAACAAGGAGTCCGGATAAATCGAGAGGAAATATCACGAATAAAATTGCATCAAAGACAAATCGTATTTTTGATATTAGGAAAATGAAGAATAGTGATCGCGGTCAGGAAAAGTTCACTTATTTGCTACAGAAAAATATTGCAGCAGCGGTAATTACTCCACAAATAGTAGTTATGCAGTAATTAGACCTGAGAAATAGCCTCTACTTCCGACAAATAGTTATATTTAACAACCGAAGACTCTAGCGGCGCAGAAAGTTGGCAAGCAGCTCGTGGCCCTGTTCTGTCTTGATCGATTCAGGATGAAACTGAACCGCATCAATCGGTAAGCTCTTATGTTGATAACCCATGATTTCATCCAGACTACCATCAGGTAATTCAGTCCATGCGGTTACCTCTAGACATTCTGGTAGAGAATCCGTTTTCACTACCAAAGAGTGATAACGAGTCACAGTGAGAGGATTATTCAAACCAGCGAAAACACTTTTACCCGTGTGCGTAATTGGCGAAGTTTTTCCGTGCATCACTTGGCGCGCACGAACCACTTCTCCACCAAATACCTGTGCTATCGCTTGGTGCCCTAGGCAGACACCCAGAATCGGCAATTTTCCGGCAAAGTATTCAATCGCTTTTAAAGAGATTCCAGCTTCATTAGGTGTACAAGGTCCCGGAGAAATAACGAGATGGGAAGGGTTCAAATCCTCAATCTGTTGCAAGGTGATCTCATCATTGCGCACAACTTTCACGTCAGCACCAAGCTCGCAGAAGTATTGGTACAAGTTATACGTAAAAGAGTCGTAGTTATCGATGATGAGTAGCATAAGCCAAGGTATCTGTTGCAATGAAAACACCCCGCATTCTACGAATCCACCGCTAAGATTCAATCAATAAGTTTACTGGTGTTACATTGACAATCGCTCTCTGCGCACATTTTTTAAACAATTCTCTCTAACCTTCCATTAATTAGCTAACATTAAATTAGATAATTCTAATTTAATAAAAAGGACGAGAGAATGAAAAGGACAATAGTTATCGGTGCCGGTTTAGGCGGTATGTCAATCGTGTATGAACTGAGACAAAAACTGCCCAAAGACCATGAAGTTATGATCATTAATGAAAGTGAAGAATTTCACTTTATTCCATCAAACCCTTGGGTTGCGTTAGGCGAAAGAAAAAAAGAACAGGTCGTACTCGATCTCAGACCTTATGTGGATAAATTCAATATCCCATTCAATACCTCTGGGGTTGCAGAGATCTTACCGAAAGAGAAACGCTTAATCACAGGTGACGGTAACGAATACAGCTATGACTATCTGGCTATTTGTACTGGGCCTAAGTTGGCATTCGAAGCCGTAACAGGTGCCGGACCAGACAACGGATTTACTCAATCGATCTGTACTGTCGACCACGCGGTAAAATCACATCAGGCATTAGAAGAGTTGGTTAAAAACCCTGGCTCCGTTCTTGTCGGTGCACTACAAGGTGCAAGCTGCTTCGGCCCTGCTTACGAATACATTCTTTCATTGGAAACTCATCTGCGTAAGCTCAAAGTCAGAGATCAAGTACCCATTACCTTTGTGACCAACGAACCTTATATTGGTCATATGGGATTGGGTGGTGTCGGTGACTCAAAAGCGCTTATGGAGCATGAGTTCCGTGAACGCGGAATCAAATGGATATGTAACTCTAGGGTCAAAGAGTTTGAATCGGGTATGGCGCATATCGAAGAACTCAACCGCAAAGGCGAAGTGGATTTCGAGCATAACCTCCCCTTCTCCATGGCGATGTTCTTACCGCCATTTAAAGGATCTCCTGCTGTAGCGGCTGTTCCTGAACTTTGTAATCCGAAAGGTTTTGTCATTACAGACCAGTTCCAGCGTAGTCCTGTTTATCCGGAGATTTTTGCTGCTGGAGTTTGCGTCGCCATTCCACCATTGGAAGAAACGCCCGTTCCTGTGGGCGCGCCAAAGACGGGGTTTATGATTGAATCGATGACCACCGCTATTGTCGAAAACATTCTTAGCCTAGAACGAGGCGAAGAAATGCATACAAAACCTACATTGAATGCGCTGTGTTTGGCTGACATGGGCGATAAAGGTGCTGCGTTTATAGCGCTTCCACAAAACCCGCCACGCAATACCAACTGGACCTCAATGGGGCAATGGGTTCACATCGCCAAAATTGCCTATGAGAAATACTTCCTCTACAAAGTGAAAAAAGGCACCAGCGAGCCTATTTATGAAAAGTACATTCTCAAAGCCGCCGGAATTACCCGAACTAAAGAGTAATCCAGATACGTTAGATACAACAAAGGCCAGCAAATGCTGGCCTTCTGATATTGAAACCGATTATCGGTACAACACGAAATTAGTATGGACGCGCAACAAAACCAACCGCTTCGTATACTTTTTTCAGCGTTTGCAGTGCACGAGCCGATGCCTTTTCCGCGCCATCACGCATAACACTGTTTAAGTATTCGCGATCGTTACGGATACGTGCGTATTCCGCCTGTACAGGTTCAAGCATAGCGACCAAGGCTTCGCCAACATCTTTCTTAAACGGACCGTACATTTCAACACCTGCATACTCTGCTTCAATCTCAGCAAAAGTTTTACCTGTTGCCGCAGAGTACAAACCCATTAGGTTAGAAATACCCGCTTTATTCTGCACATCGTGTGCAATACGTGGAGGTGTTTCTGTATCGGTTTGTGCTTTGTTGATCTTCTTGATGATCGACTTAGGGTCTTCCAGCAGAGTAATTACGTTTTTACGGTTATCGTCTGATTTAGACATCTTCTTCGTTGCATCCTGCAAGCTCATCACACGTGCATTGACCGTTGGGATATAAGGCTCTGGTACTGTGAAGATTGGCGCTTCTGGCGCATAGATGTTGTTAAAACGCGTTGCGATGTCACGTGCCAACTCTAAGTGTTGCTTCTGGTCACTGCCCACAGGAACTTGGTGCGCACCATAAAGCAGAATATCAGCTGCCATCAGCACTGGGTAATTAAATAGACCAGCGTTCACATCATTAGCATAACGTGCTGATTTGTCTTTAAACTGAGTCATACGGCTCAGCTCACCCATCTGGGTGTAACAGTTCAATACCCAACCAAGTTGAGCATGCTCCGGTACGTGAGACTGAACAAAAAGCGTGCTCTTCTTCGGATCAACACCAACTGCCAAACAAATCGCCAACGCGTCCAGAGTCGCTTCATGCAGTGCTTTAGGATCTTGGCGAACCGTAATTGCATGTAAATCAACAACGCAGTATTGGCAATCATAGTCATCTTGCATTTGTTGCCATTGACGTAGAGCACCCAAGTAGTTACCGATACTTAGTTCGCCGGATGGCTGAACACCACTCAATACGATGGGTTTGCTCATGGGTATGATTTCCTTGTTACTAATAAGAATAAAGGTCTAACAATCTAATGCGCTGATTCGGTCTATACCTGATTATTTCAGCGCGATTTAGCAGTGTACTCATTAACGAGTATTTTTCTAGTTTAGAAAATGGTTTTTATGCCGAAACTGCAACGATATCGAGTAATTGTGCAATATCATCAGCGACAAAATCTGGCTTAGCATTCGCAATAGGCTCACCGTGGTTGTAACCGTAAGTTAAACCAAACGATGCACAACCCGCGTTTTTGGCCGCAAGAATGTCGTTCTTAGAGTCGCCTACCATCAGCATTTGGCTAGCATCAACTTGGTGCTTTTCCAAAAGCCAGTTTAAAGCCATAGGGTCAGGCTTTTTATTTGGGAAAGTGTCACCACCAATCACATCAGTAAAGTACTGAGCAATGTTGTGTTGTTCCAGTACGTGAGGAACAAACTTTGATGGTTTGTTGGTGACCAACGCCAAAGTGAAACCCGCTTGATGCAGAGAGGCTAGCGTCTCTTTCACATTGCTGTAAAGGTGACTTAGCTTGTGCCCTGTTTTTTCGTAAAAATCATCAAACAGCTCACGAGCTTTTGCATGCACATCTTTATCCAATTCAGGATCGATCACCAGGCTGCGACTCAGAGTTCTGCCGATAAGAATATCAGCACCGTTGCCAACGTAATCTCTCACTTCAACTTCAGTGACACCAGGGTAACCTAACGCTTGTGCTGCTTGGTCAGCTGCAACGGCTAAATCTGGAACGCTATCTAATAAAGTGCCATCTAAATCAAAAGCTATCAGCTTAATTTGGTTCACTATCTACTTCCCTAACTTTCTCTTTGTATTAATAATTATTTTTCAACACGAGCCAGTTCAGCGCGCATGTCATCAATGACTGCTTTGTAATCTGGTTGGTCAAAAATAGCTGAGCCAGCAACAAACATATCTGCACCTGCTTCAGCGATTTCACGAATGTTATCCACTTTCACGCCACCATCCACTTCTAAGCGAATGTCACGGCCACTTTCATCAATCAACTTACGCACCGCGCGCAGTTTATCCAAAGTGTGAGGAATGAATGACTGTCCGCCAAAACCTGGGTTTACCGACATAAGCAGAATCATATCTACTTTATCCATCAGGTAATCCAAGTGACTTAACGATGTCGCAGGGTTTAAAACCACGCCCGCTTTACAGCCGTGTTCTTTAATCAGTTGCAGTGTGCGGTCAACGTGCTCTGAAGCTTCCACATGGAAAGTAATCATTGATGCGCCCGCTTTAGCAAAATCAGGAATGATGCGATCGACCGGCTTAACCATCAAATGCACGTCGATTGGGGCGGTAATGCCATAGTCACGCAGAGCTTTACAAATCGGTGCACCAAAAGTCAGGTTAGGTACGTAGTGATTATCCATCACATCAAAGTGCACAACGTCAGCACCCGCTGCGAGCGCTTTTTCGACGTCTTCTCCCAGACGAGCTAAATCTGCGGAAAGAATGGATGGAGCAATGAGAAAATCTTTCATACCTGACCTCTTAGGCTTATTGAATGCAAGCTGAACACAATGTGTGCGACATTCTACCTAAGGGTGGCTTTAGATCCTAGCGTTAAGGTTTTTTCGTTTATCGAAGAAGGGATATGATAGGAAGAGACTTGGGGAAGATTCGTATAAGGAAACCTTCCCATGCTTTAACAACTAATTGCGACCGTTAACAACCCGCTTTGAACAGAGCTAACAGCTCATCCACTTTGTTACGTCCCGAGCCGTTACGGCTAATGGTACGCTTCACTTTAACCACATTTAACTGAGCACCGTGATACAAACGGCGGGTCAAAATCGTATCGTGGTTAGAAATCAAGACTGGAATATTACGTTCTGTCGCGGTTTTTTCTGCGATATCCGCCAAAGCAGCTTGGTCATCTAACGTAAAACCGGCACCTGAATAAGAGGTGAAGTTCGCCGTGTTTGACAATGGCGCATACGGTGGATCACAGTAAATCACACTGTTACTAGCAGCTTTACGGAATGTCTCTTCATATCCCGCGCAGATAAAGGTAGCTCTCTGTGCTTTCTGAGCAAAAAATTCCAGCTCTGATTCAGGGAAATAAGGTTTTTTATACGAGCCAAATGGGACGTTGAATCCGCCTTTTTTGTTGTAACGGCAAAGACCGTTAAATCCAAAACGGTTCATATATAAGAATGCCAGTGAACGATACAAAACATCATCAGTACGATTAAACTGCGAACGAACATCGAGATAGAACTCTTTGCGGTTGTTCTCAGCCACAAACCAACGTTTGGCTTCTGAAATATAGTGCTGTGGGCTCTCTTTCAACAGATTGTAGAGATTGACCAAATCTGGGTTGATATCCGCCAACAGATAGTGCTTATACTCTGTGTTCAAGAATATAGAGCCTGCACCAACAAATGGTTCTACCAACTCTTCAGCAGATGGTAAGTGGCGTTGGATGTCTTCGACTAGGCCATATTTACCACCAGCCCATTTCAGAAAGGCACGCTGCTTTTTCATCTACTGCTCTAATTCTTTACCACAAAAATAAGGCTGCGAAATGTAACACATTTTATCAGTGAGCTCAGGTTTATTTCGCACGATCTATCTCTCTATGCACTTGGCTTAATGATTTTGCCCAAGGACCAAGTTGTTGCAAAGGTTTCGACAAGGTTTCCACCGCATCTCTTGCCAACTGGATGGTTGGATAGTTGCTATAAGTAATGATGTACCATTCCACATCATTTCTTAATGTTGGGTAAACATTGACTTTGCCTTGTAACTGATACTGATTGATAAAGCGCTGCGCATCAGGAAGCGAATTTACCGCAGCCAATTGCAAGGTATAGCTACGAGGAGACATCGCTTTTAACTCTTCACGTGCAAACGAGAAGGTAATTTTCACTTCAGCCGCTGGTGCGACTTGAGGCTCAGCTTGTTTAGGTTGTTCGATATCTACCGTCTGCGCTGGTGTAGATGTTTCAGTGGTTTGAGAGCCAGAGGTTTGAGGAACCGCACTTTCTTCCACTAGATTATCAATCTTCGAAGTATCAACGTTTTCTGGTTTGCCTTCTAGCAGCGCATCAACGACATCAGACGTGATGACAACGCGTTGTTGTTCGTCATCAGACATACCCACGCCCTGTTTATCCTCAACAACATCTGGAGGAAGCGCACCAGAATCATCAGTAGCACCATTGCTTGTTAGACTAGACGAGTTACTGTCGGCTTCGTTGTTCGTGTCCACCGTCTGACTATCTTCATTCAGCGTAGGAATAACCGTTTGTTCTTTTGTCAGTGTCAGTTGCTGCGCTTTGTCGTCTGGAGAAGGTTGTGATAACCACCACCAGTAACCACCACCAATCAATAGAATTAGTGCCAGTACCAGTAGCGCGGCTTTCATTGGCGAGCCAATGATTGAACGAATCACAATACGTTTTTCCATTTTCTGTTCTCCCAGCGCCATAATTTCTCCCGGTAAGTTTTTCACTTTTTTATAAGCAGCTCTTACGCGGCGTTCATGTTCATCATCAACATAACGCATAACTCGTTGTTCAAACAAGCGATCTGCTTCATCACGGCTTAAAAGTTCAACTTCTAAATCAACTGGTTTATGTTCCTGTCCGTAGCTTAAACGCGTTAGGACGGCGTCTAAACCGGTAGACTGAGCGAATAATACTACGTTCACTGTCCATAATGGATTGGTTTGAGATTCTAAGATCCACATCCACAATTCAGAGACCAACGTCTCAGACAACAAGTGCGCATCATCAATCACAACCACAATGTCGCATTGCGTCTGATCGAACAGGTGTGAAAAACTTTCGACTAGAGAGTCTTTGGGATTGAACAGAGATTCAGAGCTAAGCTGAGAGAGAATGGTGGTACGGCGTTGTTCGTCGTCTTGATTAGGATGACACATGAGCAAAGACTGATTCTTGTCATTTGCCCACGCTTCAAGGTAACGCTGTGCCAGCCAAGATTTACCTGCACCTTGGCTACCACAAACATTGATTAAATTTGAGCTAAAACGAGTAAGAAGCTGCAAACGCTCCAGTAACTCGGTCTGAGAATCTAACTCCAGTACATGTGCCAAATTCATCGTTCATCCTAAAGGAAAACAGCATTACCCTGAAGTAAGCACCCCGCTATAGGGTGCGGCAATAATCTATCGCCTGCTCAATAATGGTTTCCGGCACGCCTTTCACTACGTCAGAAGTACCAATGCTGGTTGGTAATACCAAACGTAACTCACCCGCTAGTACTTTCTTATCGCGCATCATATGTTTCATGAAGTCATCGAAAGACATACTTTCTGGGGTATGTACCGGTAATTTTGCTCTTTTAAATATAGATAGGATTCGCTCAACTTGTTGTTCGGTAATTAAACCTTGTAGTTGGGCAGTTTTCGCCGCCATCATGGTGCCAGCAGAAACCGCCTCGCCATGTAACCAGTTGCCATAACCCAGCTCCGCTTCAATCGCGTGACCGAATGTATGACCTAAATTCAACAATGCACGAATGCCTGACTCTTTTTCATCTTGAGCAACAACTTCTGCTTTAATCTGGCAACAACGAGCAATCGCATACGTCAGAGCTTGCACATCCAACGCATAGAGTTCATCCATATGTTGTTCTAACCAAACGAAAAAAGCTTCGTCGTAGATGATACCATACTTGATCACTTCAGCCATGCCTGCGGCGAATTCTCGCTCAGGAAGAGTGGCAAGACAGTTTGTATCGATGATGACCGCTTTCGGTTGGTAAAACGCACCGATCATGTTTTTACCCAGAGGATGGTTAACTGCGGTTTTACCACCAACAGAAGAGTCCACTTGAGAAAGCAAGGTCGTCGGTATCTGAATAAAATCGACACCACGCTGGTAGCAAGACGCAGCAAAACCAACAAGGTCGCCAATAACACCGCCGCCCAAAGCAATAATAACAACATCTCGGCTGTGATTATGCTCAAGCAGGAAGCTCAAAACCGTATTGAATGTTTCTAAGGTTTTGTATTTTTCACCGTCAGGCAGCTCTAAGACAGAACTGATACAACCTTTCTGGTCGAGTAACGCTGTGATCTTATCCGCATACAGTGGCGCCACTGTATGGTTAGTGATGACAACGACTTTTTGTTTTGGGGAAAGAGAAAGAAGAGCCGGATCATTAAATAATCCGGCACCAATTGAGATTGGGTAGCTACGTTCACCTAAGCTGACCGTGATCCGTTCCATGGTCTGCACTCCAATAAAAAGAACAAATTAATGTTCTTCTAGCATTTTTACGATCTGGTTGGCTACCACTTTTGCACTTTGATCATCTGTACGCACGGTAATATCCGCGATTTCTTCATACAGTGGGTTACGATCATCAGCGAGACTTTCTAAAACTTCTCGCGGGCTATCCGTTTGTAGCAAAGGGCGCTTTTTGTCGCGGTTTGTGCGAGCAAGTTGCTTTTCAATGGTGGTTTCTAAATATACGACAATACCACGTGCAGATAGGCGGTTACGGTTTTCTTTGCTCAATACTGAGCCACCACCCGTCGCTAAAACGATACCTTGCTGTTCGGTGAGATCGTTAATCACAGTTTCTTCGCGCTTGCGGAAACCTTCTTCACCTTCAACATCAAATACCCATGCGATATCTGCACCAGTGCGCTCTTCGATCACTGTATCAGAGTCTAAAAACTCCATATGCAGTTGTTGAGCTAGGTGTCGACCAATTGTACTTTTGCCGGCGCCCATAGGACCGACAAGAAAAATATTGCGTTTCTCAGCCATGTTTAGCAGTAATTTACAACGTTAATTCAATGACATCGCCACAAAATTCGCCGGACATAAGTCAACGATAGGAATGCTTGTGGCACCTATTCCTCACAGATATTTCGTGATAAGACCCGAAATTATCTAGATCTGGTGGCACTAATGCAACTTTAATTTTCTTTGATAATGAATAAAGGCGATAAGTTATTGAATAACCACCTTAGGCGTAACGAATATTAGTAGTTCACTTTTGCCCATTTTTTCGTAGCTTCGACGGAATAAAGCACCTAATAGCGGAAGATCACCTAATAAAGGCACTTTCTCAACCGAGCTGGTTAGACTGTGCTGAAAAATACCACCCAATACGACTGTTTCACCATTGTTGACCAATACTTGGGTACCGATTCTCTGCGTATTAATCGCAACTGCTTCACCTGTACCTGTTTTTACGACATCTCCTACACGGTCTTGAGTCACACTGAGGTCGAGAACCAAACGGTTATCGGGTGTTATTTGTGGCGTTACCATTAAGCTCAAAACCGCCTTACGAAACGAAACGGTGGTCGCTCCGCTGGAAGAGGCTTCTAAATAAGGTAATTCCGTACCTTGCTCGATATATGCAGGCTTCTTATTGGTAGTGATCAGTCTCGGGCTGGAAATAATTTCGGCTTTAGACTCTCTTTGCAACGCAGAAAGCTCCAAATCCAACAGTGTATCTGCACCCAACTTAGCAAGTTGGAAAGCAATGCTTGATGCGCCCGCAGTAGTCGCGGCTAAATTTACATTCAGAAAATCGTCTAGCGGAACCATACCTTTCCCGCTATCACCGCCTTCACCACCAGATTCATACAGATCCGAGACAAACAGATTACTTTCAATACTTCCTCCGGATGTATGACTGCCATTAGTTGACGTGAATCCCCAGCGAACCCCAAGCTCTTCTAGGTCACCTTCATTGACCGTCACGATTCGGGCTTCAATCTGAACCTGTTTCACGGGCACATCCAAAGACGTTACGATGTCTCGAATCACGCTAATGTTCTCTGGCAATTCACGAATCAATAATGCATTAGTTCTTTCGTCAATACTGATTGAACCTCTTTCAGAAAGCATACTTAGCGTCCCTTCGCCATTAATCATCTCGGCAATATCTGAGGCTTTGGCAAAGCTAATTTTAATGATATCGGACTGTAAATCGCCCAACGCTTCTTCCATTCGCGCCTTCTCTAGTTCTTGTTGCTCACGTAAGTCAAGCTCGCTCTTTGGTGCCACCAAAATGACGTTACCATCGATTCGTTTGTCCAAACCTCTCGCTTCAAGAATGATATTGAGTGCTTTTTGCCATGGCACCCCATCCAACCTCAGTGTCATATTGCCCGTTACCGAATCGGAAACCACGAGGTTAAAGCCGTTATAGTCCGCAATGAGCTGTAATACATTGCGAACAGGGATATCTTGAAAATTAAACGAGATAGGCTTGTTGTCCTGTTCTAACAATGGTTCCTTGTCTTGTTTAGGTTGTGGCTCAGACTTGCGGATCACCACCTTTAATACATTCTTAATTAGCTGGTAGTCGTATTGATAATCCCCTTTCACTTTCACCTCAAGAAGACCATTTGGTTGCTGACGAAATACTTCAATAGTCTCTACAACAGTAGCGAAATCAGAGACATCCAGAACAAACAGTTTATCGTCTGAAATTTGTGTATTGATTAGCTCAACATTTAAACCTTTGTCGTTTTTTGAGACATCCACAACTGACGATGCAGAGGCTAGCTCAATGATGATGACCGCCGCTTTATCTGCATTAATTTTGAAATCAATATTGTTGAGTTGGTTTGGAATCGCATTGTCGCCATTTGCTAGTACCACAGGTGTAAGACAAAGACTGGTGGTTACCAACACACGCCTGAGAGCTAGAAGCCCTATTTGAAGCCATTTATTCATGATCGTTTTCTCCACAATCTACTTCAGAGCCAGCTTGATGCTGCGCTGATTCCAACACCCTAAGCCATCTGGCAAAGTCTCTTTGATTAACAAGTACTGCTTGGTGACCTCATACACTTTTCCATGATTGATGCCGATGTATTGTCCCTTTGCTACATAAGCCAGCTTTCCTTCTGGAGTCTGAATCAGTGCTGACGTACTTTTGCCATTACTCATTACGCCTTTAAACTTCAATTGGCTTAGCGCAAAGCTTTCTAAAAGATCCTTTTGCTTACGCAGCGCAGGTTGCCAACAATCTTTTTTCGCCTTGGGTTGATTTTGAATCACCGCTTCTCTTGGAAGATCGAAAGGCTCTCTTGCATTGGTATTCACGTATAAAAAGGCTTCAAAAGGTACGATTGGTTGCCGTGGAACGATCTCCTTTCGCGCTTGAAGCGTGACTTGCTCGATATAATCTGAAAGTGAATCTTCATTCGCCTGACAACCGATCAATCCGATACATATCAAGATCCAACAACAGGATTTACTCTTCATTGTTGACCTCCTGAGGTTAGCGAATCCGGCTGATACTGATAGGTAAAGGCTCGTACATTGACGCTCAATTTCTGGCTGTCCTGACTGGCTCGCTGAAAATCAACGTTCTCGAAATAGATAATCCTTGGCAACTGAGCGATGGCTTGTGAGAACTGGCCAATATGGTGATATTCACCTGTCAGCTCAAGATTAAGAGGCAGGCGATATAAAAATGCTTGTTGTTCTTTTTCACCCCAATCCATCCGATTGAAACTCAGTTGATGTTTGATGCCCAGTTCATTGACCGCCGCCAACATACTGGCCAGCTCTTTCTGCTCGGGTAGTTGCTGTAACAAATAGTCATAACGTTCTGAGAGTTCATCGAGTTGAGCTTTGAGTTGCGGCAGAGTTGCAGCTTTATGCGCTTTAATTCGAATGGTGGACTTTAGCGTTTGTTCTTCTTCAATGAGCGCGCTCAAATGCTCTTGCTTGGGCACAAGATAAAACCAATATCCCGCACCTTGAATTAGCACCACGACAAGTAGCAACACCACGAGCTGTGGCAATCGTGGCCAATCCAATATTTCGTCAAGCTCTAGGTTTTTAAAATCACCCATTCGTCACCTCCTTTAAAGGTGCTGCGTCACTTGCTTCCATATGGAACGAAAACGACACTTGAAAGCTCTGAAATTGCTTGCCAAACCGATGGCTGCCAGACACGATAGAATGCATTTCAACATCCGAGATATAAGAAGAGTTCTCCAACAGATCCAACATCGTCGCAAGTCGCGCAGTGCTGTCACTGATACCCCGAAGCTCAATGCTGTGACCATTCATGCTCATTTGGTCTACGTACACCCCCTCTGGAATGAGTCGGGGGATGTGATCCATAAACTGAGTGGTTTTGTTACGCTTTTTCTGCAGTGACTCAACCATATCGAAACGAACCATCAGGTCCTGATACTCTTTTTCAACTTGCTTGAGTGAATTGATTTGTCTATCCAGTTCCGCGATGTGCCGATTCAAAAACTCAACACGGCCTTGCTCTCTAGTCACTTGATCATCGACATACCATCCCGCAGCCCATTGCATGGCGACAGCGAAACCAACCGCCAGTAAAGAGATATGAATAAATCGCTGCCTGTGAGCTTTCTTTTGAGCCTCTCGCCACGGAAGAAGGTTAATGCTATGCAGCATGTTCAACCTCCAACCAATTGATGCCGCGTGCGGCAAGTCCTGCCGCCGTGGCAAAAGCCGCTACAGGCAATTCAGAACGGTAACGCTTGCTCGCTTTGTCATGGAATACGCTAAATGGGTCTAACACGCCGCACATGAGGTCGACCTTCTCTATCAACGCGCTTTGTATCGCGTCGATATTTGCCCCACCACCGGTTAACCAAATTCCGGTAAGACTTGCCGCACCGTTCACCGATATGAACAACTGAATTTGCTTGGCGATCTTCTCCACCAGCTCATTGACGTTGTCTTTTATTACAACAGAATCTTCATTTTCTGATTGAGTCGATACCTGAGAAGCACCTTCTGCAATCTGCTTATAAAAAGGTGCTTTATTGGCAAAATCTAAGCACAAGGTGGTTTGGGTATGACCGACATCCACCAGCAACCAATCAGTGCGTGCATAAGTTTTGCTGAACAGTTGCCACAACTGAACTAAAGCATGGGTTTGCACTTCAGCCAGAATCGGCTTAAAACCCGCTTTTTCCAAAGCCACTGTACGGCTCTCTACAACATCTCGCTTAGTGGCATACACTTGGTAGGCTGCTATATTATTTTGGCTAGTCTTTGTCTCAGGCGATGGATGCTTTATGACTGGAATAAAATCCAGACTGACCTCTTCCATCAGGTAAGGAGATTGATGAGAAAACGCTTGATGAATAGCGAACTCGCGTTCATTAGGTTCAAGCTCACTATCTATTTGTAATACTTTACTAATTACGGTGTTATCGGGGATGGCAATAACAACTTTTCGACTAAATAAAGGTAAACCCTTTTTTAGTTCTTTGAGTTTCTTTACAATTTTCTGATAAACCAAGGCATGGTTATCAGCGAAAATATCGTCAGCAACTCGTATTTCCTTATAACCTAACAGCGTATACTTACTGTCTGCAGGTTTTAGGACCACTGCTTTAATACTATGGTGGCCGATATCGACACCCATAACTAATGATTGAACCATATAGCTCTACTCCAATAAGAAAGCTCCGCTCATTACGCCTATTAAATGGGGAAATAAGCGGTAACTACTTTTGAGAGCTAAATTTTTAGCTTAGAGTACTAGGGTTTGCATTAAGGCAGCCTCTACTAAACAGGGATTCTCCGGTGAAGTTCATAAAGCGTTTAATAATTTTTTCATTGATTTGCACAGCTCTTGGAGTCAGTACAATTTTTGGTTTCTATTTATATGTGAAACCAGAGCTGCCTGACGTCGCTACTTTACGTGACGTTAAGCTGCAAACTCCAATGCAAGTCTTTAGTAAAGATGGCAAGCTCATCGCTCAGTTCGGTGAGAAGCGTCGTATTCCTCTTAAACTGGAAGAGATGCCAAAAGAGCTGATTGAAGCGATCATTGCAACCGAAGACTCTCGTTTCTATGACCACTACGGTTTTGACCCGATTGGAATTACCCGTGCGGCCTTTGCGGTTGTTGCATCAGGTAGTGCATCTCAAGGTGCAAGTACTATCACTCAACAGTTGGCTCGTAACTTCTTCTTGTCTAACGAGAAGAAAATTATGCGTAAAATCAAAGAGATTTTTATCGCAATCCATATTGAACAGCTGTTATCAAAAGAAGAAATTCTTGAGCTATATCTGAACAAAATCTACTTGGGCTACCGTTCATACGGTGTTGGGGCAGCCGCGCAGTCTTACTTCGGCAAAGAAGTAAAAGATTTAAGCTTAGGTGAAATCGCGCTTATCGCAGGTCTGCCAAAAGCACCATCAACGATGAACCCTATCTACTCTTTAGAACGCGCAACCAACCGCCGTAATGTGGTTTTGGCTCGTATGCTTTCTGAAAAGTACATCACTCAAGAACAGTATGAACAAGCTCGTGCCGAGGTTCTGCCAACCAACTATCACGGCGCAGAGATCGAACTTAACGCGCCATATGTGGCAGAGATTGCACGTGCTTGGATGATTGAACGCTACGGCGAAGATGCTTATACCTCAGGAATGAACATTTACACCACGGTAGATTCTAAACGCCAACAGGCGGCGAACTTGGCCGCAATTCATAACTTGATTGCCTACGATGAACGCCACGGCTACCGTGGAGCAGAAAAAGAGTTGTGGAAATCTGGTCAAGCGGTTTGGACTGAAGAACAAATTGTTGAACATCTTAAAAACGAACCGACTTATGGTGAACTTTCTCCTGCGGTTGTTCTGAACACTGAAGCAAAATCAGCGACAGTTTGGGTTAAGAACCAAGGTGAATTCACTATTGATTGGAATAACATGAACTGGGCTCGTCGCTTTGTTACTGATGATCGCCAAGGTCCTCTTCCAACCAGTACCAAAGAAATCCTAACAGCTGGTGAACAAATCTGGGTACGTAAAGTCTCTGAAGATGAGTCCGAAAATCCGGTTTGGCAGTTAAGCCAAGTTCCAAATGCCAACACGGCTTTTGTTGCTATGGATCCTGAAAACGGTTCGATAGAAGCACTTGTTGGTGGTTTTAACTTTGTTCACAACAAGTTCAACCGAGCGACTCAATCTGTACGCCAAGTAGGTTCAAGTATTAAGCCGTTTATCTATGCTGCAGCTATAGATAAAGGATTAACACTGGCAACACTCATCAACGATGCGCCGATTAACCAATGGGACGAAAGCCAAGGCACAGCATGGCGTCCTAAGAACTCACCACCAACATACACAGGTCCAACGCGTGTACGTATCGGTTTGGCGCAATCTAAGAACGTAATGGCCGTTCGCGTATTGCGTGAAGTAGGCTTGGAAGATACTCGCCAATACCTGACTCGCTTTGGTTTTGATATCGACCAACTACCAAAATCTGAGACTATTGCGCTTGGTGCAGGCAGTTTAACGCCAGTAAAAATGGCGCAAGGTTATTCTGTATTTGCCAACGGTGGTTACTACGTTGAGCCATACTACATTCAAAAAGTAGAAGGCCCGTACGGTGAATTAGAATTTGAAGCCGAACCGACGATTGTTTGTCGTCAAAACTGTCCAAAAGCTACAAACGAGTTTGATGAGCAAGACGCTGAAACTCACATTGCTAAGCAAGTTATCTCTGAGCAGACAGCATTCCTTGTTCGCGAAATGATGTACAGCAACATTTGGGGTGGCGGTAATTGGGCGGAAAAAACAGGTTGGAACGGCACAGGTTGGCGTGCTCAAGCCCTTAAGCGCAGAGATATCGGCGGTAAAACAGGTACAACCAACGACTCTAAAGATGCTTGGTACAACGGTTATGCTCCGGGCATTGTTGCGATTGCTTGGGTAGGTTTTGATGAACACAGCCGAAACCTAGGTAAGACAATACCAAATCCAAATATCGAAGATGATGTGGCAGGCGCTGAAGCGGGTGCAAAAACGGCTCAACCAGCATGGATTGAGTTTATGAGCCAAGCACTTGAAGGTGTACCAGAACAAGAGAAAGCTTTGCCAAACAACATTGTTCGCGTGCGTATTGACCGCGATACAGGCTTACTGACGAACAAACAGGATGAGACCTCAATGTTCGAGTATTTCTTGAAGGGCACAGAGCCAAAAGAGTACGTTCAAGAAAGCCTATCTGGTGATATTTACTCAAATAGCGGTGGCGACGAGTTGTTCTAGATAACTCTGCTGCATCAAAAAGAAAAAAGAGGCTTAACAGCCTCTTTTTTATGCACGTTATTCTTGTCAGGCTTGAGCTTCTAAAGTTTCTTTCATCAACTTAGCTAGAGTTTCAAAGCGCTGACGCAAAGGTGAACCCGGTCGGTAGGCCACCACAAGTCGACGTGAAGGCTCAGGGTTTACCGCTTTTATATAGCAAACACCGTCTTTGACCTTTTCTTTAGGCAGAGAAAGTTTCGGCAATAAGGTAATACCTGCTCCTGCGGCGACCATATTGCGCAGCGTTTCTAAACTGGTGGCTTTAAAGCGAACATCATCTTTTGCGCCCGCTGCAAAACAGAAACCTAATGCCTGATCTCGCAGGCAGTGCCCATCGCCAAGCGCTAACACTGTCTTGCCGTTAAGATCTAACATGTCGACTTCATCACGAGTAGCCCAAGGATGATCACATGGAACAGCGATGCTCATTGGTTCGTCATAAACTTCAATCTCTTTAAACTGAGCCGTTTCATCTACCGCAGCCAGAACTAAACAGTCCAACTTACCATCTTCCAACTGCTGCACAAGCTGGTGAGTTTGAGCTTCGTGCAGAAAAAGCTCCAGTTCAGGGAAATGCTCTTTCAGAGATGGCACAATCCTAGGCAACAAATAAGGACCAAGAGTCGGAATAAATCCAATATGCATCGGCCCCGTCATTGCGCCAGTCTGCTTGCTCGCCATATCCTTGAAGGTTTTTACTTCACTTAAGATGCGTTTCGCCTGATCAACCAATTGCAGACCAGACTCAGTAAAAAGCACACGTCGACTGCTTCGTTCCAGTAAAACTGTACCCAGTTCATCTTCCAATTTACGAATCTGACCACTTAGTGTTGGCTGACTAACAAAACACGCTTCCGCTGCTTTGCGAAAATGTTTGTGCTCAGCCAACGAAACCAAATATTCAAAGTCCCGAATATTCATTATTCACCCCGATAGAATTGAACTATCAAAACCATAACATCAACTGATTGGGTCTATCAAAGATTTTGTGACTAATTTAATCTATATGACGATAATGAGGTTAAACCCGATACGATGATTTCTTTAAGGTAAGAAGAGATGGCTTGCAATAACTGCCAACAAAATTGGTTTTGGAAGAAGATAGGTAAATGCCAGCGCTGCATGGATCAGCTCACCGTTTTGTCTGTGCTTTGCTGGGTGGTATGGTTTTTCTTCTTTAAGCAAGATCCACGCAGTATTGAATCTATCGCGCTGATAATCGCAGGCTTTGCTTTCAACGCTCTGCTTTTTCTACACCTGTGGATGAAATTCGTCATTCTTCCTTGGCGCAAACGACAAGGGAAAGACGATTAGAGACGTGTTAAGAGACATCAATTATTAGGGAACGTATAACGGAGGGAAAATGATTACTCCAGAAAAAGAAAAAGCCCTAAAATCAATAATTGTTTTAGGGCTCTCTTAGATTCTTCTAAGAAAAAGCAGTGGTATTAAAGTAGACCGTGCTTTTTCTGATTGGTTCCGGAAAATTTTGATCTTTTTCGATCTTATTTTCCAGACTTAAGATTCAATAGCTTATGCAACTTTCATCTTAGTAATAAGCTGCTCTGAAACATTCACTTCAAGCGCAACTTCATCACAAGCATGCTGACGAGGACATTTCTCGCAATCTTTAAGAACTTTCTCAGGCAACAAAGTTTTTGACGTTGGAATAAAGTCTAGCTTCATAAAGAACTCAGGGGTACGAGTCAGAACGAATACTTTCTTGATCGCCATTTGGCGCGCTTTACTCACTAGATATTGAACAATCGCCGTACCCTGCCCTTGACCTTGCCAGCCCGCTTCAACGCCGAGTGAACGAATTTCAGCTAAGCCAGAGTCATAGACATACAGAGAAGCACAGCCTGTGATTTCGCCATTATGTTCCGCTACCGCAAATGAACCAATGTCGCGCACGATTTCATTACGAGAACGCGGTAGGTTTTCACCCATATTCGCCCAGTAAGTTACCATGCCCTCTAATGCTTCAATGTCTGTTAGACGAGCAGGACGCACCTTCACAGATGTGGCATCTCGTTTAGATAAACGTGACTCTGCTTGCTCGACTGCATAAGCCACCTGATGAGGCGCTACGCCACCAAGAGCACTACGTTTTTCCAAACAAGACTCAATGGTCAGAATCGCATACACATCGTCTTCAATCACTGGCGAGAAGGCTTTCAGCTCTTCTAGCGTTAACTCTTCCAACGCGCAGCCTTTTGCAATGGCAGCAACCACAGTGACACCCACGATATGATGCGCTTCACGGAATGGAATGCCTTTCGCTACTAGGTAATCCGCTAGCTCGGTTGAGTTTGCATAGCCTTGTTTCGCCGCTTCTAGTGTACGTTCACCGTTCACTTTGATGCCTTCAAAACATAGCGCCGCCATTTCCATACAATCATTCCAAGTATCCAAAGCGTCGAACAGACCTTCTTTGTCTTCTTGCATATCTTTGTTGTATGCCAACGGTAGCGCTTTAACCGTCATCATCATGCCCGCTAACGAACCGTAAACACGACCAGTTTTACCACGGATAAGCTCAAGCGCATCTGGGTTTTTCTTTTGCGGCATCAGTGATGAACCGGAAGTAACGGTATCTGCCAACTCAATGAAACCAGACTCACCTGAGTTGTAGAAAATCATATCTTCAGCTAGACGAGAAAGGTGCAGCATCGAGATAGACGCGACAGACATTAACTCCATCACGTGATCACGGTCTGAAACGGAATCCAGTGAGTTACGAGTCGCGCGACGGAAGCCAAGGTTATGAGCCAGCTTTTCACGATCCATTGGATACGCTGTACCAGCAAGAGCACCAGAGCCTAGCGGACAAGTATCAAGACGCTTAATTGCATCACTCACACGTGAATAATCACGCTCAAACATCTCAACATAAGCTAGACACCAGTGAGCAAAAGTCACAGGCTGGGCACGTTGCAAGTGGGTATAACCCGGCAGCACTGTGCCTTGATGTTCTCTTGCTACTGCAACCATTTTGCTTTGTAAACGATCAAGTGCAATAAGCAGTTGTTGACCTTGCTGACGACACCAAAGTTTCAGGTCAGTCGCTACTTGGTCGTTACGTGAACGGCCAGTATGAAGCTTTTTACCTAAGTCACCAACTTTACCGATCAGCTGCTGCTCTACCCATGAGTGGATATCTTCAGCATCTGAACGCAAAATCTGCTCAGGGTCTTCCATCACTTCAAGCTTGAGCTCATTTAATGCCAACTCAAGTTTTTGCTGTTCGTCTTCACTCAGAACATTGACAGAAAGCAGAGCTTTCGACCACGCAATAGAACCCACAATGTCTTGCTCAGCCAATCGGTAGTCAAAGCGCAATGAATCATTAAACTCTTTGAATCTCGTATCTGCTGCCTGGGTAAATCTTCCGCCCCATAATGCCATTGTGCTTCTCCTGCATCTAATTCCTTGGTTAATTGACCAAAGAATACTTCATTTCTGCCAGTGTTTAAGTGTTTTTTATAATTAAGGATCGCGCTTGAGCGATCCTTTTTTTGTTTCTATCTTAGTTCCCTTTGACGGGAACTTAGGGATTACTTCTTAGCTTCGTTCAATGCTTTGATACGGCTAGCCAAAGAGTAAAGACGGATGAAGCCGCCTGCATGGCTTTGGTCGTAAACTTCATCAGCACCGAAGGTTGCAAACTCTTCTGAGTACAAGCTGTTTTCAGAACGTTTTTGTGTTGCAGTTGCTTGGCCTTTGTAAAGTTTGATCACCACTTCACCGTTAACGTCTTCTGCTAGTGCATCTGCCGCAGCAAACACTGATTTACGTAGTGGAGTGAACCAACGACCGTCATAAACTAGGTGAGAAGCTTTGATACCGATTTCTTCGCGGAATTCAAATGAAGCTTTATCCAGTACAAGTTGTTCAACGGCACGTAGCGCTTCCATCATGATCGTGCCTCCCGGAGTTTCGTAACAACCACGAGACTTCATACCTACAAGACGGTTTTCAACGATATCGATACGACCAATACCATGTTTCACGCCTTTCTCATTCAGTGCAATAAGCGCTTGGTATGGAGAAAGTTCTTTACCATCTACAGCTACCACTTGGCCTTTTTGCACTTTCAGAGTAACGTATTCCGCTTCATTTGGCGCTTGCTCTGGGTCAACAGTCCACGCCCAGCAATCTGCGTTTGGTGCATTCCAAGTGCTTTCCAACACACCACCTTCTGTTGAGATGTGCCATGCGTTTGCATCACGAGAGTAGATTTTAGTCAGTGATGCTGCACATGGGATATTGCGCTCTGCTAGGTAGTCAAGACACTCTTCACGGCTAACAAGGTCCCATTCACGCCAAGGAGCAATAACATGTAGATCTGGTGCTAGTGCTGCAAATGCACCTTCGAAACGAACTTGGTCGTTACCTTTACCAGTACAGCCGTGAGCAAGTGCGTCTGCACCTACTTTACGTGCTACTTCTACTTGCGCTTTTGCAATCACAGGACGAGCCATAGAAGTACCTAGTAGGTATTTACCTTCGTAGTATGCACCTGTTTTTAGCGTTGGGTAAATATAGTCTTTTACTAACTCTTCTTTCAGGTCAACGACGTAACACTCTGATGCACCAGAAGCGATAGCTTTTTCTTCGATACCAACTAATTCTTCTGCGCCTTGACCAACATCAGCAACGAATGCCACTACTTCACAGCCATAGTTTTCTTTCAACCATGGAATGATTACAGATGTATCTAGACCGCCAGAGTAGGCTACGACAACTTTTTTGACTTGAACTTTGCTCATTTTATATCTCCAAATTTCTGGCTCTGCACTTGGCGGTCAGGGCTCAGGATTCCTTTAAATTCTTTTGTTTAAAGAGCAACGTTAACTAATCGATTTAAATTCGTTGCTCTTTAATAGCTATTTCTAAATGATTACTGAGGTAAAAATTGAGTACCGATACTTTCACCTGAAAACAACTTGGCAAGCTTTTCTGGATAACGCCATGTCGCCACTTCAATAGGACGACCAAGCTCTTTCGCGGCATCCAATGCAGCATTTACTTTTACGATCATGCCGTCGGTAATCACTTTACCTTCAATTAAGCTTTTTGCTTTTGACTCATCAAGGGATGCAATCAGATGACCTTTGCCATCCAGTACACCACTCACGTCAGATAAAAGAACTAACTCTGCATCCAGTGCGCTGGCAACAGAGACTGCCGCTTGGTCAGCATTTACGTTCATCATTTGACCGTCTTTTGTCAAACCAATTGAGCTGATGATAGGAACGACACCGGCTTCAAGCAGAAGCTTAGTCACAGTGCCATCACCTGCCGTTGATTTACCGACAGCGCCCAGTTCAGGGTCGAGTTCTTCTACTACACATAAACCGCCATCAGCCAGACATAAACCCACAGCGTTTAAGCCATCTTTAATTGCCTGACCTTGCAGCATCTTGTTCGCTGTGCCTGCGAGTGCACCAGCAATTACACCAATTTGGTCGTAAGGCGTTACACGTAGACCGTCTTTTTTAACGGTTGGTAACTGCAACTTCGCCATGAGATCATCCACAAGGTAACCGCCACCATGAACGATAACAATTCGTCGCTGAGCTTGGGCTTGATACTGTGCGATTGCGCTGAAAAGCTTACTTAGCGTCTCTGAACAAGACAGAGCTGCGCCGCCTAACTTAATCACCAATGGATCTAGTTTTGTATCCGTCATATATAACCCTTACACCAGAGCAGTTAGCTCATCGAAACCGTAATGAATGTTTAAACATTGCATCGCTTGACTCGATGCACCTTTTAATAAATTGTCGATTGCTGAAACGACAATGATATGTTCGCCCTGCACTTTCCAACCAATATCGCAGAACGGAGTAAATTCAACATCTTGGATGCGCGGCAATGAATCCAAGCGCAGACGCACAGCCGCTTTACCTTGGTAAGCTTGAGTAAATGCTTGCTGCACTTGTGCTGCCGTTACACCTTGAGCTAACTTCATCGTAATCGTGGCTAAAATACCGCGTTTAAAATTGCCCAAATGCGGTGTAAATATCACGTCACGAGCAAGGTGAGTAGCAATTTCTGGTTGATGACGATGGTTAAACACGCCATAAGGTTGCAAGCTCACTTCACAAAAACTGTTGGTCAGTGTCGCTTTACGACCCGCACCCGAAACACCACTGGTAGCATTGATCACAGGCCACTGTTGTACATCTAACAAATCATTTTCAATCAGAGGCTTAATCGCTAGTTGAGACGCGGTTGGGTAACAACCAGCTACAGCAACCAGTTGACTCTGTTTGATGTTTTCTAGATTCCACTCAGCCAAGCCATAAGCCGCTTTTTTTAACCAATCAGCATGCTGATGTTCAAAGCCATAGTATTGAGTATAGAAACTCTCACCATCCACACGGTAAGCGCCAGAAAGATCAAAAACTTGGCAGTTGTTGGCCAGAAAAACAGGAGCAAGATCATGACTGACTTCATGTGCAGTCGCGAGAAACACCACGTCACACTCTTGCGCGACTTTTTCAACATCCACTAAAGGTTGCACTGGCACATCAAGCAGACCTGATAGTTTGCCGTGTAACTGACCAATTGACTTTCCTGCATCAGCGCTGTTGGCTGAAACGTATAAACCTGATAGCGTGAGATCAGGGTGTTTGTGCACCATAAGAGCCAGTTCTGCTCCGGTATAGCCGCTTGCGCCGATGATGGTGGTTTTTAACATCTCAAAACGTCCTAAATCGAGTAAAAAATCGACAATTAAAAATGACTATAAATCTTTAAAATTGGCACTTTTATCGGTTTTTTATTCACTAAAAGTGATTTAATATGTGTTTTACAGTTTCAACGTAATTCTGTCAATAGTAGGAGCAAATAATATATGCAATTGCCAAGTTTCCTTGAGGTTTATGAAGGTCTTATTTCAACCTCATCCATCAGCTCCACCGATAGTCGTTGGGATGAAGGCAACGAACAAGTCATTTCTAAATTGGCAGACTGGTGCAGCGCTTTAGGATTTCAAGTGGACGTGGTTCAAGTTGCGCCAGGAAAACAGAACCTGATTGCTAAAAAAGGCGAAGGTGAAGGTGGCTTATTACTATCCGGTCACAGTGATACCGTTCCTTTCGACGAGGGTCGCTGGAACTTTAATCCGCATGCGTTGACTGAAGCAAATAACCGCTTTTACGGTTTAGGCACTGCGGATATGAAAGGCTTCTTTGCTTTTATTTTAGAAGCAGTGAAGAAAGTGGACTGGAGCAAGCAAAAAAAGCCTCTTTATATATTGGCTACGTGTGATGAAGAAACAACCATGCTCGGAGCGCGTCATTTCACGCAAAATACGCCATTCAAACCTGATTACTGCATTATTGGTGAGCCAACCAGCTTAGTGCCAGTTCGTGGTCATAAAGGACATGTGGCAAATGCCATTCGTGTTACGGGGAAATCGGGTCACTCTTCAAACCCTGCACTAGGCGTGAATGCAATTGAGATTATGCATGAAGTGCTTTATGCACTAATGCAACTACGCGACAAATTAGTCAAAGAGTATCACCACCCCGGTTTTGATATCCCAAGTCCAACCTTAAACTTAGGACATATCCACGGAGGCGATAGTCCGAACCGTATCTGTGGTTGCTGTGAACTGCACTATGATGTTCGCCCTCTCCCCGGCATTAGCCTTGATGGTTTGGACAACATGCTGCGTAGCGCACTGACTCAAGTACAAGAGAAATGGCCGGGACGAATTGAGATCGAACCGCTGCACGATGCCATTCCTGGCTATGAATGTGAACATGACCATCCTTTTATTGCAGGGATAAGCGAAATCACCGGCGTTGAAGCTCAAACGGTAAACTATTGTACTGAAGCTCCTTTCCTACAAGAGTTATGTCCGACACTGGTCATGGGACCGGGTTCTATCGACCAAGCTCACCAGCCAGACGAATTTTTGGCCTTCGAGTTTATCGACCCAACCATTAACATCCTTTCTAAGGCGATGTACAAGTACTGCTTCTAGTTCACGACTTATAACCGCCAAACAACAAGGCGTAACACATTAATAACAATGTGATTAACGTCTTGTTGTTTTGTAAGAAAATTCCAACAAACCACTCAAATTGAGCAAACTTACATTGCACACAAACAGGTAAAAACTGGCAAAGATATCACCAGCATCATTTGACTAGACTGGGCAAACTTAGATAAATTGTCTTTCTAACAAGGAACACAGGATGTAATTTTTTTACAAGGCAGGATGACAATGAACGAACAATACTCTGCACTCAAAAGTAACGTAAGCATGCTTGGGCATCTATTGGGTAAAACCATTCAAGATGCAGATGGCGACGTTATTTTAGAGAAAGTGGAAACCATTCGTAAGCTTTCAAAATCTGCAATGGCAGGTAATCAAGCGGATCGGAATCTACTGATTGAAGAGATAAAAAGCCTTCCCAACGAGCAGTTGACTCCAGTGGCTCGTGCTTTTAACCAATTTTTGAATTTGACCAATATCGCTGAGCAGTACCACACCATTTCACGTCATTGTGAAGAGAATGTGTGTGAACCAGATTCAATCCATGCTCTGTTTTCAAAACTCAGCCAAAATTCTATTAGTAAACTCGATACCGCACAGGCACTACGCGAACTCAACATTGAACTAGTATTGACCGCTCACCCAACAGAGATCACTCGTCGTACGATGATCAACAAGTTGGTAAAAATAAATGAGTGTCTATCTAAACTCGAGTTAACTGAACTCTCTTCTAAAGAGCGTCATAAAACTGAACGCCGTCTAGAGCAATTAATTGCTCAAAGCTGGCACTCAGACGTCATTCGTCAACAACGCCCAACACCGTTAGACGAAGCCAAATGGGGCTTCGCTGTTGTAGAAAATTCTCTATGGCAAGCCGTACCTGAGTTCCTACGAGATCTTAATGAACGTGCAAAAGAGTACTTGGGTGAAGGTCTACCTCTAGACGCTCGTCCAGTTCACTTCTCATCTTGGATGGGTGGTGACCGAGACGGTAACCCATTTGTCACTCACACCATTACTCGTGAAGTATTGCTACTTTCTCGTTGGAAAGCGGCGGACCTTTATCTAGGCGACATCAACGAGCTGGTTAGCGAGCTATCGATGACCAAATGCAGTGATGAGTTACGCCAACTTGCGGGTGAAAATGAGCACGAACCGTATCGTGCAATTCTAAAAGGCTTACGCTCACTGCTCCAAGAAACTCTCGAAGTTCTGGATGCTAAAGTGCACGGAGAAAAACTTCCGAAGAAAGCACCACTGCAGGACATCAGCCAGCTTTGGGACCCACTTTACGCGTGTTATAAGTCACTGCATGAGTGCGGTATGGGCGTTATCGCTGACGGTTCACTGCTAGACACTTTACGCCGTATCAAAGCATTTGGCGTCCACTTGGTTCGTCTTGATATCCGTCAGGAAAGTACTCGCCACGCGGATGTTCTGTCTGAGCTAACTCGTTACTTAGGCATCGGTGATTACAATCACTGGAGCGAACAAGACAAGATTTCATTCTTAACCAATGAATTAAGCTCTAAGCGCCCTCTTCTTCCTCGTGATTGGCAGCCTTCTGAGCAAGTTCAAGAAGTTCTTGATACTTGTAAGATCATTGCTGCACAACCACGCGCAGCGTTCGGTGCTTATGTCATCTCTATGGCTCGCACTGCTTCAGATGTGCTTGCCGTGCACCTATTGCTTCAAGAAGCAGGCTGTCCTTACCGTATGGACGTGTGTCCGCTATTCGAAACGTTGGATGACTTGAACAACGCTGAAGACGTTATCAAGCAACTGATGAGTATCGACCTTTACCGAGGCTTTATCCAAAACCATCAAATGGTGATGATCGGTTATTCAGATTCAGCGAAAGATGCGGGCGTAATGTCTGCTGGCTGGGCGCAATACCGTGCAATGGATTCACTGGTGAAAGTGTGTGACCAAGAAGGTATTGAACTGACTCTATTCCATGGTCGTGGCGGTACAATCGGTCGTGGTGGTGCACCTGCACACGCGGCACTGCTTTCTCAGCCACCGAAGAGTCTTAAAGGTGGTCTGCGTGTAACCGAGCAAGGTGAGATGATTCGCTTTAAGCTTGGCTTACCTGAAATTGCCGTGAATAGCTTCAACATGTACGCAAGTGCAATTCTTGAAGCAAACCTATTGCCACCACCAGAGCCAAAACAAGATTGGCGTGACTTGATGGATGCACTTTCAGAAGTTTCTTGTGAAGCCTATCGTCAAGTGGTTCGCGGTGAGCCTGATTTTGTTCCTTACTTCCGTCAAGCAACACCTGAGCTTGAGCTAGGCAAATTACCTCTGGGCTCTCGTCCTGCCAAACGTAACCCGAATGGCGGCGTAGAAAGCTTACGTGCGATTCCTTGGATCTTCTCTTGGAGTCAAAACCGTTTGATGCTTCCTGCATGGTTAGGCGCTGGTGAGGCAATTCAGTTCTCGATTGATAAAGGTCACCAAGCTCTGCTTGAAGAGATGTGTCGTGAATGGCCATTCTTCTCAACTCGCCTTGGCATGCTTGAAATGGTGTACACCAAATGTAGTGTTGATTTGGCTCGTTACTATGATGAGCGTCTGGTTGATGAGAAGCTACGCCCACTCGGTCAACGTCTGCGTGATCAGCTACAAAAAGACATCAAGACGGTGCTGAATGTAGAGAACAACGAAAACCTGATGCAAAGCGATCCTTGGGGTCAGGAATCCATTCGTCTACGCAGTATCTATGTAGAGCCATTGAACATGCTACAAGCAGAACTGCTGTACCGTACTCGTCAAACGGAAACACCTGCGACAGAGCTGGAAGAAGCTCTGATGGTAACCATTGCAGGTATCGCAGCAGGTATGCGCAACACAGGCTAATTAGCAGTATAATGTTTCATAAAAACACCAAAAGGTCGCAATTTAGCGACCTTTTATTTTGCTTGGAGATTTTATTGAGAATAATATCAGTTTTTTGTATCAAAACGTCCTTGTATTCTACTTTATGCTTATTATTTAGATATACTACTGCACCTCTGCGATACCGAGACTAATAAAAATACATCGTAGCGAGGTATGCATACGCATAACTACCTCTAGGTGATAAACGGCTTTAAAGGTGACATGAACAGCACACTTGTGCTGAATTTGCTTAAGTTTTCTAACTATTAAGTTTTTAACTATTTAAGTTAAAAAAAGCGTGCCAACAGAAGCACAAACGATAGTTAAGCAATTTTTAAACTTACTTAACCAATTTGGATAAAAAGACATGTCATTACCACACGTAATTCTCACTGTTCTTAGCACACGTGATGCGACGGGATACGACATCACTAAAGAGTTTTCAGCAAGTATTGGTTACTTCTGGAAAGCCAGTCATCAACAAGTTTACCGCGAACTAAACAAAATGGGCCAACAAGGTTTGGTCACTTGTGTTTTGGAGCCGCAAGAAGGTAAACCAGATAGAAAAGTCTATTCAATTACAGATTCTGGACGTAGCGCATTGGGCGATTGGTTTGAGCAACCAACAGCTCACCCTACGGTACGAGATGAATTTAGTGCAAAGCTTATTGCTTGCTCGGTTCAACCATCAGCACCTTTTAGATCTCAACTAGGTGAACTGGTTGAAGAGTCTCGCAAACTAGTTGCACACTATCAAGAAATCGAAGCTGCCTACTACGCTACACCTGCGGTACTAGATAAACAGCAACGTTTAGAGCGTTTGACGCTGCGTCGTAATCTACTTCTTCGTCAAACTTGGATTGAGTGGGCAGAAGAAGTCATGGCTGAGCTTGATGCTATTGGCTAATACGCCAGCGTCATACTTAATCTGCTTTACGAGATAAAGAAAAGGGATAATGCTCAGCATTATCCCTTTTTGTTTTTCTGTTTACGCCACGAGCTAAATGCCGTCGCCACCTGTAAATGTCTGCACGCGACCGTTAAACTGCTGATCCATATCGAAGGATGGTTTCTCAGAACGCGGGCGTCCTACGATACGTGCTGGAACACCAGCCACTGTCGTGTGCGGAGGAACAGCTTGCAGTACCACAGAGCACGAGCCAATTTTCGCCCCTTCGCCCACTTCAATGTTGCCCAGAATCTTGGCACCAGCACCAATCATCACACCTTCACGAATTTTCGGATGGCGGTCACCACACTCTTTACCTGTACCACCAAGGGTCACGTCTTGAAGAATAGAAACGTCGTTTTCAACCACAGCCGTTTCACCAATGACAATCCCTGTTGCGTGGTCAAGCATGATGCCTCGGCCAATACGCGCAGCCGGATGGATATCCACTTGGCAAGCAACCGAAATTTGGTTTTGCAGGTAAGTAGCCAGCGCCACACGGCCTTGTTTCCAAAGCCAGTTGGCAACGCGGTATCCTTGCAAAGCATGATAACCTTTGAGGTAAAGCAGGGGCATTGAGTACATCGACACCGCTGGGTCACGGTTAACCGTCGCGCAAATATCACACGCAGCTGCTTCCGTAATACTAGGATCCGCCGCAAAGGCTTCTTCAACTACTTCACGCACTGCCATGGCAGGCATTGAAGAAGTGTTTAATTTATTCGCAAGAATGTAGCTCAATGCAGAAGCCAAACTATCATGCTTAATGATGGTTGCATGATAGAAACTGGCGAGCATTGGCTCCTGTTCAGACTGTTCGCGAGCTTCCTTAACGATGGTCTGCCAAACTTTCTCTTTTTCGCACAATTTCATTGGTTTATGTGTCCCGGACGTTCATTCAAAGTCAGGTCTGTATTTATTGTAATATCGAGTGAGATCCTGACTTATGATACAAGGTTAACGTTCCGCTTTTTTGTCTCGCGCAAGCAAATCTTGTGCGGCTAAGCGTGCATCCTTCCCTTGATACAATACTTGATAAATTTGTTCAACTATAGGCATTTCAATACCAATACGCTGAGCTAGCGCCCACACTTCTTGGGTATTTCTATAACCTTCAACAACTTGACCTATTTCCACCTGGGCAGTATCGACATCTTTGCCTTGGCCTAAAGCCAAACCAAAGCGACGATTTCGTGACTGGTTATCAGTACAGGTCAACACTAAGTCACCTAAACCAGCCATACCCATAAAGGTTTCAGCTTCAGCGCCTAACGCAATACCTAGGCGAGTCATTTCAGCAAGGCCACGAGTAATCAGTGCTGTACGCGCATTGGCACCAAAGCCAATACCATCAGACATCCCCGCACCAATCGCAATAACGTTCTTCACTGCGCCGCCAAGCTGCATGCCAATAAAGTCGCTGTTTGCATAGACTCGGAAAGTTTTACTACAGTGGATTTTCTCTTGCAGATCTTTCACGAACTGCGCATCTGGGGACGCCACTGAAATTGCTGTCGGCATGCCCATTGCCAATTCTTTGGCAAACGTTGGCCCAGATAACACTGCCAATGAGTGAGAGTCACCAATCACATCATTAGCGACATCTTGTAGCAGTCTGCCTGTTTCTGGTTCCAAGCCTTTCGTCGCCCAACAAAGTCGAGTGTCAGGACGCAAATACGGTTTCAAACTTTTCAGTACGATACCAAACACATGGCTCGGCACAACCACCAGCAGATCACGACACGCTTCCACCGCTTTTTTCAAATCAGATTCAACAATCAAAGAGTCAGGGAAATCAATACCCGGTAAAAACGCTTGGTTAGCGCGATCAGCCTGTAATTTAGCCATATGCTCTTCTTCGTGCCCCCAAAGAACAATGTTAGCGCCATTACGTGCTAATGAAATTGCTAGCGAGGTTCCGTAAGAGCCGGCACCAATAACTGTCATGGATACCGTTTTACCGTAAGCATTATTTACTTGTGCGTCTGTCATTGTTCCGCCCGATGAATAATCGTTTGTTAACACTAATTTTATACCCAAAGTTCAATATGCCAATCCTACTTAGGAACAAGTTAATGATTTGGCTGAGTTTGGGTCAAAATAAAAATGCACATAGTACTCATTAAGTACGCTGTGCATTCATTGCCACGAATGGCTACATATTTAAACCGCTATCGCCTTAAGCTTCAGCGCTTTCTGTACCTTGACCAGCGGCTTGCTGTTGTAGGTAGTTCATGAACAATGCATCAAAGTTAACTGGTGCTAGGTTCAATTGTGGGAACGTACCTTTAACCACTAGGCTAGAGATAGTTTCACGCGCATATGGGAATAGAATGTTCGGGCAGAATGCACCTAGACAATGAGCTAGCTGACCTGCATCCATATTCTCAACAGTAAAAATACCACCCTGTTGAACTTCACATAGGAAAGCTGTTTCTTCAGCATTCTTAACGGTTACTGTTAAACGTAGAACAACTTCGTAAACGCCTTCACCCAGTTCACGGCTTTGAGTGTCTAGGTCCAGTTTTACATCTGGGTTCCACTCTTTTTGGAACATTACTGGAGAGTTTGGCGCTTCAAAAGAAACATCTTTTAGGAAAATACGTTGAATTGCGAAGTTTTGTTGTGCGTCTTGTGTTGCTGCTTCAGCCATTTTTGAATCCTTAATACTGATAAATTCCGGTCAAGGTTGATACCTTGAGACTAACCGAGAACGTTCTGAATCACGAGGCTGAGACACCAATACGTGGAAAACATCACATCTCTTTCAATCAAATGCTGCCTTTTTAGACAGCATTTCAAATCGGTTATGGGCGTTATTTCTTACCACGAACAAGCGGAAGTTTTGCATCAACCCAGCCTGTAATACCGTTTTTAAGAACACTGACGTTCTCAAAACCAGCTTTAGTAAGTAAATCTGCACTTTCACGAGCAGTTTGTCCCATCTTACATACCACAATGATTGGGTCAGATTTATGACTTTCAAGCGCACCAAAGTTATTCGCTTTGATATCAGTCGGCAAAATGTGAAGTGCGTCAGTAATGTGACCACGTTTGAATTCGTCTTTCGCACGAATATCGACAACAACACCATTCTCGCGGTTTAAAAGCTGAGTCACTTGTGGTGCTGTGAGCTCTTTGTATGTTGCTGTTGCTGATTTATAAATATTGAAAATCAATGCAACTAAAATACCGACCCAAGCTAGTGATAGGATCATATTTTGTTGGAAAAACTGAATGTATTCTTGCATGTCCTGCGCTCTTACCGTTGTATATCAAAAAATGGTGGTTCAAAATCAGACAAGGAGTATAACGAGGTTAAACGCCTGAGGCGAGTAGTTACCACGTATAATCCTTGGCATGTGTCATGGTTTCAGCTTCTTTCCCCACATTTAAGGCAATATGAAGCAAACTACGCTCGTGGGAAGGGAAATGCTGTCACTTTATCAATATGGTCTTCACCCAATGCCAACATAATCAAACGATCAATACCTAAAGCAACACCTGCGCATTCTGGCAGCCCCGACTCAAGAGCGGCTATCAAGTGATAATCGATAGGTTGTTCCTCCAGCCCCATCTGCAAACGCTTACGGTTATCTTGCTCAAAACGCGCTAACTGTTCTTTCGCGTTGTCCAGCTCATGGAATCCATTCGCCAGTTCAATCCCTTTAAAATAGACCTCAAAACGGTCTGCAACTCTAGGATCGTGCGGGTTAATTTTCGCTAATGCTGCTTGAGATGCAGGGAAGTCGTAAACAAATACTGGTACTTGCTGCCCAATGTGCGGTTCAACACCAATACTGAACAGAAGCTGCAACAAAGTGTCTCTGTCTTCTTCTGGCTCAGCGATATCACTTAAGCCTAATCGCGCAGCCACTTTTTTCAGCTCAACCATAGAACCTTCAAGCGGACAAACCTTTAACACTGTTAAAAATGCATTTTGGTATGTCATACGCTCTGCAGCGCTCACTTTTAATACCATTTGCAACAGGTCATCCATTTCATCCATCAAATCATGATGGTTAAATCCAACACGATACCACTCCAGCATAGTGAACTCAGGGTTGTGATAACGACCATTCTCTTCGTTACGGAACGCTTTGTTGATTTGATAAATAGAGCCACTTCCTGCCGCCAATAATCGCTTCATGTGGAATTCAGGACTTGTCATAAGATGCAGTCGACTTCCTTTAGCATACTCCGGACCGACGAACTCCGTTTGAAAGGTATGCAAGTGGATATCCGTCACCGTAGCGTGACTCATTGCAGGGGTGTCGACTTCCAGCACATCTCTCTGCGCAAAGAAATGACGTATTGACGTTAAGAGCTGTGCACGTTGCTTAAGTTGCTCTATTGATGCTGTTGGCATCCAATCGGACTTATTCATTTGGTTATTCACTTAATCAGGATTGAATAGATTTTACCTTTTCGGATCAAAATACAAAACCCAAACGTGATGCCAATCACACAAGATAAAATTTGTATGCTTATGTTTGCACTACCTAAGCAAAAACCCAACAGAATCAATTTTTTCCTCTCTGACCTCTCCTAAACTGGGTCTACCACTTTATAAGTGGATTTGGTTTGATTCGGAGGCGCGGCAATCCTTTAGCGTTCAACGAACAACCCCCCAATATAACGAGGAATGAGCACCATAGCTCATCATCAACATACAATACACTGGAGGATAACTGTGCAGACAATTACCACAGATATCGCAGTCATCGGCGCAGGTGGTGCGGGTCTTCGTACTGCAATTGCAGCAGCTGAAGCGAACCCGAACCTAGAAGTTGCCCTGATATCTAAAGTTTATCCGATGCGTTCTCACACGGTAGCCGCTGAGGGCGGTTCCGCAGCAGTTATCAAGGAAGAAGACAGCCTAGACAACCACTTCAACGACACCGTTGGCGGGGGCGACTGGCTATGTGAACAGGATGTTGTGGAATATTTTGTGAAAAATTCCACTCGCGAAATGATTCAAATGGAGCAATGGGGTTGCCCATGGAGCCGTAAAGAAAATGGCGAAGTTAACGTTCGTCGTTTTGGCGGTATGAAAGTCGAGCGTACTTGGTTTGCGGCCGACAAAACTGGCTTCCACATGCTACATACACTCTTCCAAACTTCAATTAAGTATCCTCAAATCAAACGATTTGATGAGTATTTTGTTGTCGATCTATTGGTTGTTGATGGTGAAGTTCAAGGGCTAGTTGCCATTCATATGTCTGAGGGTGAATTAGTCCTTATCAAAGCGAAATCAGTTGTATTAGCAACGGGTGGCGCAGGCCGTGTTTATCACTGTAACACTAATGGTGGCATTGTAACTGGCGACGGTATGGCAATGGCGTATCGCCATGGTGTGCCACTGCGTGACATGGAATTCGTTCAATACCACCCAACAGGTCTACCGGGTACTGGTATTCTAATGACCGAAGGTTGTCGTGGTGAAGGCGGTATCATCGTCAATAAGAACGGCTACCGTTACCTGCAAGATTACGGCATGGGTCCAGAGACACCTGTGGGTCAGCCGAAAAACAAATACATGGAACTGGGTCCTCGCGACAAAGTTTCACAAGCATTCTGGCACGAACAGCAAAAAGGCAACACCATCAAACACCCACTCGGTGATGTTGTGCATCTCGACTTACGCCATTTAGGCGAAGAGTACCTGCAAGAGCGTCTGCCATTCATTTGTGAACTGGCAAAAGCCTATGTAAACGTAGACCCAGCGAAAGAGCCAATTCCAATTCGCCCAACAGTGCACTACACCATGGGTGGTATTGAAACCAATGGTCAATGTGAAACTCGTATTAACGGTCTGTTTGCCGTGGGTGAGTGTGCATCTGTAGGTCTTCACGGTGCAAACCGTCTTGGTTCTAACTCACTGGCAGAATTCGTGGTATTTGGTCGAGTTGCAGGCGAACATGCTGTGAAACGCGCGCAAGAATTCAAAGGCTGGAACGACAAAGCTATCGATGAACAAGTGAAAGCCGTTGAAGCTCGTATTCAAGCACTGCTAAACCAAGAAGGCGATGAAAACTGGGCAGATATCCGCACTGAAATGGGTCATACCATGGAAGCGGGTTGTGGTATCTACCGTCAAGAAGACTTGATGCAAGAAACCATCGATAAACTTACCGAGCTTAAAGAGCGCTACAAGAAAATCAGCATCAAAGATAAAGGTAAAGTATTCAACACTGACCTGCTTTATGCGATTGAAGTTGGCTACGGTTTAGAAGTAGCAGAAGCGATGGTTCACTCAGCATTGCTGCGTAAAGAATCTCGCGGTGCCCACCAGCGTTTAGATAACGGTTGTACCGAACGTGATGATGAGAACTTCCTAAAACACTCACTTGCGTTCTATCAAAATGGCGATGCGCCGAAAATTGATTACAGCCCTGTGACCATCACTAAGTCTCAACCTAAAGCACGACTCTACGGTGAAGCTGCAGAAAAAGCCGCAGCTGCAGAAGCGGCGCAAGAAGCAGGTGCAAGTGCGGAGGATCAAGAATAATGGCGAATCGTATTCAAAAAGTAGAGATCTTACGCTACGACCCAGCGAGAGATGCTGAACCTTATCTACAAAAGTTTGAAGTGCCTTTTGACGAAACCATGTCAGTACTAGATGCTATCGGTTATGTGAAAGACAACTTAGATAAAGAGCTTTCATACCGCTGGTCTTGTCGAATGGCGATTTGTGGTTCATGCGGCATTATGGTCAACGGCGTGCCAAAACTGGCGTGTAAGAGCTTCCTTCGTGACTACCCGAATGGCTTAAAAATCGAGCCGCTAGCGAACTTCCCGATTGAAAAAGATTTGATTGTCGATATGACTCCGTTTATCGAACGTCTAGAAGCGATCAAACCTTACATTATCGGTAATGACCGTACACCTGAAGATGGTCCAAACAACCAGACACCTGAGCAGATGGCAAAATACAAACAGTTCGCTGGCTGTATTAACTGTGGTCTGTGTTATGCAGCGTGTCCACAGTTTGGTCTTAACCCAGAGTTTATCGGTCCTGCGGCGCTGACATTGGCTCATCGTTATAACCTAGATTCTCGTGACAATGGTAAAGCAGAACGTATGAAGCTTATCAATGGCGAGAATGGCGCATGGGGTTGTACTTTTGTGGGTTACTGCTCTGAAGTATGTCCTAAACATGTCGACCCTGCGGCGGCGGTAAACCAAGGTAAAGTGGAATCGTCAATGGACTTCGTGATTGCAATGTTGAAACCAGACGGTTCAACAAACAAAGTGGAGGGCTAAGGATGAGTAACCGTAAACCTTATGTTCGTCAGATGAAACGTACTTGGTGGAAAGATCATCCTTTCTATCGCTTTTACATGGTACGTGAAGCAACTGTTCTACCGCTCATTCTTTTCACCTTGTTCCTGACCGCAGGTTTGGGTGCATTAGTTAAAGGCCCTGAAGCTTGGAACACTTGGCTTGCATTTATGGCAAATCCGGTCGTTATCGCAATCAATATTGTTGCGCTGGCAGGTAGCCTATTTCATGCACAAACCTTCTTCAGCATGATGCCGCAAGTAATGCCAATTCGCATCAAAGGCAAATTGTTGGATAAGAAAATCATCGTATTGAGTCAGTGGGCCGCAGTTGCCTTCATCTCTCTCATTGTTCTGATTGTGGTGTAAGGAGCTTATTGTGATTAATACCAATCCAAAACGTTCAGATGAACCTGTATGGTGGGGACTGTTTGGTGCTGGCGGCACTTGGTTCGCTATGATTACCCCGATCACTGTGTTCGTATTAGGTATCTTGGTTCCGCTAGGCATTATTGATGCTGACGCACTGAGCTACGAACGTGTCACCGGCTTTGCGACTAATATTATTGGCGCGCTGTTCATTATTGGTACTCTAGCACTACCAATGTGGCACGCGATGCACCGTGTTCACCACGGTATGCACGACCTAAAATTCCACACTGGTATTATCGGCAAAATTGCCTGTTATGCATTTGCCGGATTCATCACACTGCTTGCAGTCGTGTTTATTGGAATGCTAATGCTGTAGTGGAAATATAGCTGACTTATTGAAACCAAGAGCCAGATATAACACATACAAAAAAAGACCAGCTGAGATAGCTGGTCTTTTTTTGTATTCAATAATTTGTACTAGAAATTTCCGTACAAACTACAGCAATACTTACTTCACGCGGCTTACGTATTCGCCACTACGAGTATCCACTTTCACTACTTCACCGATTTGGATGAATAGAGGTACACGTACAACAGCACCTGTTGCTAACGTTGCTGGTTTACCGCCAGTGCCTTGAGTATCGCCTTTCAGACCTGGATCTGTTTCAGTCACTTCTAACTCTACGAAGTTTGGTGGAGTAACAGAAATTGGGTTACCGTTCCAAAGTGTCAGAGTACAAGTATTGTTTTCTACCAACCACTTAGCGTTTTCGCCAACAGCTGCAACGTCTGCTGCAATTTGTTCGAACGTGGTGTTGTTCATAAAGTGGTAGAATTCGCCATCTGAATATAGATAATCTAGGTCGATATCTACTACGTCCGCAGTTTCTACAGAGTCACCAGACTTAAAAGTTTTCTCTAGAACTTTGCCAGAAAGCAGTTTACGGATTTTTACACGGTTGAAAGCCTGACCTTTGCCCGGTTTTACATACTCGTTTTCGAGAATGACACAAGGCTCATTATCAAGCATAATTTTAAGACCGCCTTTAAATTCATTCGTGCTAACAGTAGCCATATTTCCTCTTACATTCTTCGAGTTAAAATTAATGCCGCACATCATAACCCGAAAAGTCGATTCTGTTGAGCAAAACTGGATCAAACAACTAGCAAATGCTATCTCAGATCCCACTCAATTGCTCAACGAGCTGGGTATTGATCCTACGCCTTGGCAGGACGGGTTTGCTGCGCGCAAATTATTTGCTCAGCGTGTACCGCAAAGTTTCGTCAGCAGAATGGAAAAAGGCAACCCGCACGATCCTTTGCTGCGCCAAGTTTTGCCATTGAGCGAAGAGTTTGAAGTACACCAAGGTTATTCAAACGACCCACTTTCAGAGCAGAACAACGATATCCCCGGATTACTGCATAAATACCGGAACCGCGCGCTCATGATCGTGAAAGGCGGCTGTGCTATTAACTGTCGTTACTGTTTCCGTCGTCATTTTCCTTACGAAGATAACAAAGGCACCAAATCGGTTTGGCAGCAGAGCTTGGATTACATTGCCAAGCATCCTGAACTGAATGAAGTCATTCTCTCTGGCGGTGATCCGTTAATGGCAAAAGATCACGAACTGACTTGGCTGATCGACAAGATCGCAGCGATCTCTCACATCAAGCGTCTGCGCATCCACTCTCGCCTGCCTGTGGTTATCCCTGCGCGTATTACCGATGAGCTGGTAGACACACTGGCCCAGACCCGATTGCAAGTGATACTAGTTACTCACATCAATCACGCTAATGAAATCAACCTTGAGCTAAAGCAACAAATGGCTCGCCTGCGTGCCATTAACGTGACCCTACTCAATCAGGGAGTGATGCTAAAAGGGGTGAACGACTCGGTAGAAGCTCAGGTAAATCTCAGTGAAAGCCTGTTTGATGCTGGAATATTGCCGTACTACATCCATGTTTTGGACAAAGTGCAGGGTGCGGCTCACTTCTTTATTGATGATCACACGGCAAAAACCATCATGGCCGGAGTCATTGAACGTGTCTCGGGTTATTTAGTACCTAAGCTCACCCGTGAAATTGGTGGAAGAAGCAGTAAAACGCCGCTCGATTTGCATCTTGAGTAGTTCTATAGATATTGATTATCTAGCCCATAAAAGCTTTTGTTAGATCGCAAGCCAGATTCGCTGCATACTGCGCTTCTTCACGCCTATGCATTGAGGCTGTCATGCTAACTTTAGATTCTATTTTTGATCTTGGGCCATTCCAATGGTCCGCTTTGCTTTGCTGTATGATCAACGGCTTACTTATCGGTATTGAGCGTCAAACCCGAGGAAAGCCTGTAGGTATCCGCACCTCAATACTGATTATTTCCGGCACTTACTTTTTCATGGCGATGGCGGTATCTCTGTCCCCGAACACCCTTGACCAAGCTCGCGTGCTTGGGCAAATCATCACTGGTGTCGGCTTTTTAGGTGCGGGGGTAATGATGACGTTGGATGGAAAAATTCACGGCGTTACCTCTGCGGCAGTTATCTGGGTATTGGCAGCCTTAGGGTTAATGATCGGTTTGGGCTATTTAACACAGTCCGTCGTCATTACTTTTCTTGCACTTAGTGTGCTTTACGGCGTCGATAAGGCAGAAAACACCTTCCACAGTCTGCGTCGTGGCGTACACCAGAAACTCAGACGTCGTCACTAACCATTGAAAAGCGTTGCTCTGGCAACGCTTTTTTTCTGGGAGTTATGGCTGATTCGAGTAAATGTTGACTCGGTATCCCTCACCTTGTTGGGCAACAAAATCCACAAAGTGATGGATTGCGTCTAGCGCGTCTTCTTCATGATGAGTCACATATAGCAATTGGCTGATATTTGCAGAAGCGATGCGATTTAGCGCTCTGAACACTAACTTGCGGTTGAGGAAGTCCAACCCTTGATAAGGTTCATCCAAAATCAGCAGCGCGGGCTGCTTAATTAAGGCTCGACCAATTAACAGCAGTCGCTGCTGTCCGTAGTCCAGATTTCTAAAACCCACTTTTTCAAACTGACTCATTTCTAACAGCTGCAACCACTCGCGCGCATACAGAATCTCTTTCTTACTCGGCTGCTGATAGAGACCTATTGAGTCGTAGAATCCGGAAATCAACACTTCGAGAGCGGTACAATTGACTCGATATTGAAGATGCAAAGCTGAAGAAACCACACCAATGTGACGTTTCACATCCCAGATAGTTTCACCGCTACCTCGTTTCATGCCCAATACCGTCACATCATTGCTGTAACACTGAGGATGATCGCCAAGAATTAGTCCAAGTAGCGTGCTTTTCCCGCAGCCGTTAGGACCTCGAACTTGCCAATGCTGCCCTTGCTCAATCTGCCAATTCACGCCTGAAAAGATTTTGGCATCCACATATTCCACCGTGACGTCATTCATAATGACCAACGGATTTGGGTACTGATGCTGTGACTGGTGAGCTTGCAGAAGATCGAACATCGCATCACTCTTTTGCTCAGATAACGCCAGCATCTGCGCCATCACAGGATGGTTCAGCCACTCTTCACGACTTAATGTTTGAGCAAGTTTTTGCTCGTCGAACAAGGCTACATGCGTGATAAATGATGGTAACTCGTCTTCACGGGATGTAATGATGACCAGTTGAATATGGTTCGCACACTGTTGTAACAGCTCGGAAAGGTGCTGTCGGTGCGCAATGTCTAAGCCGGAATAAGGCTCATCTAAGATCATCATTTGTGGCTTCAACGCGAGCGCACGGGCGAGCATCACTCGGCGAGTTTCTCCTGTGGAAAGCTGACGAAACCCACGAGCTCTGATGGCTAATAAATCCGTTGTCGCTAATAACGACTCAAGTTCATCACCAGTACAACCCGCTTCTGCCACCAGCTCTTCCACCGTTGAACCGTAGTCAATACGATCCATAAAATCGGTATCATCTTTTTCCAGCTCTAAATCCAGCAATCGTTGCTGCTCATGCAAAGAGACACAGGCAACTTTTTCAGGAAGATCAGAGACCTCACCTTGCTGAGGTTGCAACTCGCCACTCAACACTCGCACCAGTAGCGACGCCGCATGACTATGAGTTGAAAACATGCCCCAATGTTCTCCGGCTTGTAACTGCCAATTATCTATAACCAAAGATACTGATTCTGTTTGATGTTTAAGCTGCTGAATTTGCATTAGTAACCTTCCATGGAAAACCAATCTTCATAGTGCATAACTTAGCGACGAATTTCTAGCTATCCGATAGTCTGAGTGAGTGAAAGCGGCAGATGCGAAGCGACTAAAACGACTGTTTAATGGAACGGAGTCCAATAAAAAAGGCAGAACATGTAAAACACGTTCTGCCTTCAAGAGGTTTATGCTCGACCTAACTATGAGGTCTCGTCAGCATAAGGGGAATTACATCATTCCACCCATACCGCCCATGCCACCCATATCTGGCATCGCTGGACCGTCTGACTTAGGCTTCTCAGTTACCATCGCTTCTGTTGTGATCATTAGACCAGCAACTGACGCTGCGAACTGTAGTGCGCTACGAGTTACTTTAGTTGGATCTAGGATACCCATTTCGATCATATCGCCGTACACGCCAGTTGCCGCGTTGTAACCGTAGTTACCTTCGCCGCCTTTAACGTTGTTCGCAACCACAGATTCTTCATCACCTGCGTTTTTCACGATTTGACGAATTGGTGCTTCCATTGCACGAAGTGCTACGCGGATACCCACGTTTTGCTCTTCGTTGTCACCAGTAAGGTCAGTTAGCATTGAAGCTGCGCGGATAAGTGCAACACCACCACCAGCTACAACACCTTCTTCAACCGCTGCACGAGTCGCGTGTAGAGCGTCTTCTACGCGGTCTTTCTTCTCTTTCATTTCAACTTCAGTTGCTGCACCAACTTTGATTACTGCAACACCGCCTGCTAGCTTAGCAACGCGCTCTTGTAGTTTCTCTTTGTCGTAGTCAGAAGTTGCTTCTTCGATTTGTTGACGAATTTGAGATACACGACCTTTGATCGCGTCTTCTTCGCCAGCACCGTCGATAATAGTAGTGTTTTCTTTAGTGATAGCGACACGCTTAGCTTGACCTAGATCTTCTAGTGTCGCTTTCTCTAGCTCAAGACCGATTTCTTCAGAAATCACAGTACCACCAGTTAGGATAGCAATGTCTTGTAGCATAGCTTTACGACGGTCACCGAAACCTGGAGCTTTAACCGCTGCCACTTTCACAATACCACGCATGTTGTTCACAACTAGCGTTGCTAGTGCTTCACCTTCAACGTCTTCCGCTACGATTAGCAGTGGACGTGAAGCTTTTGCAACACCTTCAAGAACTGGAAGAAGTTCACGGATGTTAGATACTTTCTTATCAACCAATAGGATGAATGGGTTGTCTAGGTCAACACTGCCCGATTCTTGGTTGTTGATGAAGTATGGAGATAGGTAACCACGGTCGAATTGCATGCCTTCAACAACGTCTAGTTCGTCTTGAAGAGCTTGACCTTCTTCAACAGTGATAACACCGTCGCGGCCTACTTTTTCCATTGCTTCAGCAATGATGTTACCCACACTTGAGTCTGAGTTAGCAGAGATAGTACCTACTTGTGCAATCGCCTTAGTATCAGCACATGGTACTGATAGTGCTTTAAGCTGTTCAACGGCTGCTACTACTGCTTTATCAATACCGCGTTTAAGATCCATTGGGTTCATACCCGCAGCTACTGCTTTAAGACCTTCATTAACGATAGATTGTGCTAGTACAGTTGCTGTTGTTGTACCGTCACCCGCTGCATCGTTTGCTTGAGATGCAACTTCTTTAACCATTTGTGCGCCCATGTTTTGGAACTTGTCTTCCAATTCAATTTCACGAGCAACAGATACACCATCTTTAGTGATAGTTGGTGCACCGAAAGATTTGTCTAGAACTACGTTACGACCTTTAGGGCCAAGAGTTACTTTTACAGCGTCAGCTAGAATGTTTACACCTTCCAGCATTTTTACACGTGCGTCATTGCCAAATTTTACGTCTTTAGCAGCCATGTTGTATTTCCTCTTAAGAATTCGTTTATTGATAAATGATAGAGCGAACTTTTAGTTCTTTTGGGAACATAAGAGCTCAGAGCAATTACTCAACGATTGCTAGAATGTCGCTTTCAGACAGAATAAGAACTTCTTTGCCGTCGATCTTTTCTGATTTAGTGCCGTAGCTTTCAGCAAAAATCACAGAATCGCCAACTTTTACGTCCAGTGGAAGAACTGTACCGTTTTCTAGAATGCGGCCTTTACCGACAGCAAGCACTTTACCGCGCGTTGATTTTTCCGCAGCAGAACCAGTAAGAACAATGCCACCAGCAGACTTAGATTCAACTTCTTGGCGTTCAACGATAACTCGATCATGTAATGGACGAATATTCATCGGTCGTCTCTCCTGATTAGATTTCCATTTGGTTAATAAACACTGATTAGTAAATGGGTCACCAGACCCAAACAGCTTGTGAATGATATGTGGGGGATACTCGATGATAACCCAAGGGGCAAACGCGAAAAAAATGTGACGAAATTAACGATTCAATAGAGAAGTACTCTAACTCAACTTGGTGCTGGCACCCGATAAGACATTCCCTGCGATAAAAACGGGCAGATGAAAACAACCGAGAGCAATGACCAGCCAAATCAGCCTAAGTCGAGAGCATAGAAGTCAGGAGCATAGTAAATAATTTGCTTTATTAAGAACTGAATTCATAATAAGCAGTGTCTAGAGAGGGAAATAATGAAAACTATCGATAGGATTTTGCACACCATCAAACGCGAAGGTGCCGTTACTGCCAAACAGCTTGCTGATGATCTTTCCATTACCACAATGGGCGCTCGTCAACATCTGCAAAGTTTGGAAGAAGACGGAATCTTGTCGTTTCATGATGTGAAAGTCAAAGTCGGTCGCCCCACTCGCCACTGGTCCTTAACCAAACAAGGCCACGATCAATTTGCCGACAGACACAGTGAACTCACTATTCAGGTGATGGATGCAGTCGAGCATATCTTTGGCAAAGAAGGGCTCGCTAAAGTTGCAGCAGAGCGCGAAGCTCAAACCTTATCAACGTATAAAAAAGCGCTGGCTGATCTCACGGATATCGAAGAAAAACTGAACGCTCTCGTCACCTTACGTGAGCGGGAAGGTTACATGGCTGAGCTTGAAACAACAGAGCACGGTTTTATGCTGATTGAAAACCATTGCCCTATCTGCAAAGCAGCAACTCGTTGTCCAAATCTGTGTCAATCTGAACTCAATATATTCCAGCACTTGTTAGGCCATGATTATCAGGTCGATCGCCAAGAGCATATTATCCAAGGTGAACGTCGCTGTACGTATCTCATCACCAAAGCATAGTGACTGCTCACACTGGCAAATCTGTCTTAAATTCGAGAATTGGGATTTTCCCCGCACCACGCTAAAAATCCTCGCTTAAGCTTATAGTGTTGATTATTTCATCACTAATTTGTTCTCCCTGCCCTCATATCGGTCATCACAGCGGTTCAATGGGTTGGGAATCGAAGAGGAGCCTTTTATGCCCCAACCTCAGTCGCAACCATATCAACAAGAACTTCCTCCATTTGACGAACTCGTTGCGTTGGCAAAGCAAAATCCGGAGGCTTTCTCTCAATTCAAACGCCAAATGTGTGAAGAGATGATTTCGTCAGCTTCACTGAACATGCAACAGAGATTACGGGCACAACAAAGTCACATTGATTTAGTTGTAAGCCAGTGCAAAAACCCTAATCACATTAACGTCATTTTGATGCGGGAAATGACCATTCAAATGGTGAAATTCCGTGATGCCTTAGAAGGCGAAGTTTCTCAACAACAGGCTGTTGTCATTCCTTTCAGACGCAACAGTGATGAAGAATGGCGCTAAAAACCAAACACTAAGAATATAAAAGGGAGCCTATGCTCCCTTTTGTTGTTTATTCCAGCTGAAACTAAACAGGCTCTTTGCCAAATCGGTTGTCACCATTGGTGCCTTTCATAAAGCCACACTCAATCAGAATCCAACTGCCACAAATCAATGCGGCGACAGAAATAATAGTTTCATACAACATGGGTTCATTGGCAGTTAGAGCGTTAGCGCCAACAGGCACACTCATACGGCCAATAACCAAAGGAATATTCAGCAGTAACCACCAACTATTTTTGTCTCTGTCATGCCAACGCTTCGCCGTGATCGCTAAATCAGGAATCAATATCAGCAGTAGAAAAACCGGTAAAATCAGCGAAGCCAATCCCGGAAAAAGCCGATTCACACCGACAACAAAGCCAAGAATCATGGCATAGTAGCAACAGTTCCAAATCCAATAAGTCTGGCGTCCTATTCGGCCTTGGAAGGAAAAAAGTAAAGTGGTTATTGGCATCAGTGTTACCCGTTAATGACTTTCATAAAGTAGTCTTTATCCATATCACGAACATCTACCGTCAAACTGTAGATATGACTCGCCTGAGATACCAGCACATCCATGAGTTGTTGTGATAATTCTCGTTTTTGCGCAGGAGTTCTGCCCTCAAGCAACTCAAATTGAACATGGATAAAATCTTCGCTATCCGCGACATCACCCACCAACCAATGGTGACATCGTAAAGTGCGAGATTTTACTGAGCTTGTCTCAAAAAGTCCGCTGTTTAATGCTACTTGATGTAAATCTTCAAGCAGTCCCTGAACATTTATTCGCTCTTCAGCGGAGTTGGAGTACTCCAGCACTAAATTGGGCATAGTCACTTCCTTTGTTTATCTTCCACTATAATTGACACTCAGTAATAACAAGGTAACGGGTAAAAACCGAGTATAGACCGCTGATTATGTCAGAGGGATCACGGCGAATGAGGTCTAAGCAGTTATCAAGATCCAAGAAAGTCATGACCCTAGTCATGATTTGCTAAATTTTATCTGCTATATTCTGTCGCAATCACATTTCGTTTATATTTTTATAGACTTTCATTTTTTAGATATTGGAGATCTTTCTATGCGTCGTCCTGTCGTAATGGGTAACTGGAAACTAAATGGCAGCAAAGCAATGGTAACTGAGCTGCTAAATGGCCTTAATGCTGAACTTGAAGGTGTAACGGGTGTTGACGTAGCTATCGCTCCACCAGCGCTTTACATCGATCTAGCTGAGCGTCTAATCGCTGAAGGTGGAAACAAAATCATCCTAGGTGCACAAAACACTGACCTAAACAACAGTGGTGCTTTCACTGGTGATATGTCTCCAGCGATGCTGAAAGATTTCGGTGCTACACACATCATCATCGGTCACTCAGAGCGTCGTGAATACCACAACGAATCTGATGAGTTCATCGCTAAGAAATTCGCATTCCTAAAAGAGAACGGCCTAAAACCTGTTTTCTGTATCGGTGAATCTGAAGCGCAAAACGAAGCTGGCGAAACTGAAGCTGTATGTGCTCGTCAAATCAATGCTGTTATCGATGCATACGGTGTTGAAGCGCTAAACGGTGCAATCATCGCTTACGAACCAATCTGGGCTATCGGTACTGGTAAAGCAGCAACTGCAGAAGATGCACAACGCATCCACGCTTCTATCCGCGCGCTAATCGCAGCGAAAGATGCAGCAGTAGCTGAACAAGTAATAATCCAATACGGCGGTTCTGTTAAGCCAGAAAACGCTGAAGCTTACTTCTCTCAACCAGACATCGACGGTGCTCTAGTTGGTGGTGCATCTCTAGATGCTAAGAGCTTCGCAGCAATTGCTAAAGCAGCAGCGGCAGCAAAAGCTTAATCAAAGCTTTAAAAATATCTAAGGCCAGCATTGCTGGCCTTTTTCATATCCCCGCAACACGCAACCGGACTGGGTAGTCCATAACGCCAAGATAGAGTATTCTAGCAACTACTTTATCGCCAACCTGTTGTCTTTATGCACGATAAACACGGCCTGCTTTCTGCGCCCATTCCCACTGTATTGCGTCAAATGACGGTACCGATGATATTCGGCTTAGTTGCAATACTGATGTTCAACCTGGTCGATACCTTTTTTATCTCCTTACTGGGTACAGAAGCGCTGGCTGCGATCAGCTATACCTTTCCGGTCACCTTTGTCGTCAACTGTATTACCATGGGCATCGGTATTGGCTTATCCACCAATATCGGACGATTACTCGGCCAAGGCTCTGAAAACAATGCCGCCCACTTCTCCAGTCACGGCATTTTGCTAGCTGTCGTCTTGGTTATCGTCGCCTCTTCAATTGGTTTTATCACCATAGAGCCGCTGTTCTTATTACTCGGGGCAAAGCAAGAGCTTATCCCGCTTATCGAGCAATATATGCAGGTGTGGTATCTCACGATTCCTCTTTTAGTTGTTCCTATGACAGGGAACAGCGTAATCCGAGCAACAGGTGATACCAAAACACCGGCGAAGATCATGATGTTGGCAGGCATAATCAACGGCGTATTAGACCCTATGCTTATTTTTGGCTATGGCCCGTTTCCTGAGTTAGGAATCCAAGGTGCTGCCATTTCAAGTGCGTTTTCTTGGCTGGGCGCTCTGATTTGCTCTTTCTATGTACTGATTAAACGAGTGAAATTACTCGCTGTTCCGCACTTCCCGAGTTTGTACAAGGATTGGAATCAAATCTTAAAGATAGGTACGCCTGCTGCGCTCTCAACAGCGATGAATCCAATCTCTGGGGCATTACTCATGATGATGCTTTCTAGCCATGGTACAGCGGCTGTGGCGGCTTACGGTGCAGCGCAGAGAATTGAATCGATTCTGATTCTGGTGTTGATGTCTCTGACTTCTTCTCTGACGCCTTTTATGGCGCAGAATCTAGGTGCGAATAACCCCACTCGAAGTTTCGCTGGACTATTCATCAGTCTGCGGTTTTCTCTGCTTTTCCAGTTAATGATATTTGTCATGATGGTGCCGCTAAGCATTCCACTTTCAAAACTGTTTTCTCAAGAAGCAGCGGTTCAGGATTTGCTTTGGCACTACCTGCTCGTAGTCCCTTTCAGTTACGGCTTCCAAGGGGTGGTTATGATGCTTATCTCTGCCCTCAATGCTCTTCATCTACCAATTAAAGCATTCCAGTGGAGTTTTATGCGTCTGTTTGTGTTCACACTTCCAGTAGCTTGGATAGGTTCTGAAATTTATGGCATTGAAGGGCTATTTATCGGGATTGCGGCAGGGAACATTGCGGGTGGATTACTGGGCTATCTCTACGCGCTTTGGCTGAGAAAAACGCATTGCGTTGAAGCTTCGCCAAGCGAAAACTCAGCGTCTTAAAATCTTTTATCGCCGTTAGGCTCAGCGGTAAAACAACAAAGCCGATGCATGGGCATCGGCTCTGATCTATTTATCGTTGAAGATTACAAAATATCATCTTCTTCAATAACGTCTTCTTCAGTATCAAGATCGACGTTTAGTGGCTCTTGAGAAAGGATTACGCCAGTATTGTCGGCATAAAGGTAGTCTTCAGGCAGGAAAGTTACACCGCCGAAATTCACCGGCACATCCACTTCACCAATACCTTGGTTGTTTGCGCCTACTGGAATTGCAGCCATAGCTTGAATACCGATGCTCATGTCTTCCAGTTCGTCCACTTCGCGGACACAACCGTAAACAACGATACCTTCCCACTCATTTTCTTCCGCAAGCGCTGCTAACTCAGCATCAATCAAAGCACGACGCAGTGAACCGCCACCGTCAATAAGCAGCACGCGTCCCACACCATCTTGCTCTAGTGTTTCACGAATCAGCCCATTGTCTTCAAAACACTTCACTGTTGTGATTTGGCCTGCAAACGATGCACGACCACCAAAGTTACTAAACATAGGTTCTACCACATCAACTTGATCGATGTAGATATCACATAGTGCAGAGGTGTTGTATTCCATAGCCTTGCTCTCTTTACGAAAAGTCTTCCAACGAGTATATCGGGTGATGAAGCCAATGCAATGATACAGCGCAAATTAACTTGTCAGAGTTTGAGCGATAACCACGCCAACAAACAATAAGTTAGTAATCAAAGAACACTTTACTATCACAGGTAGCATAGGTGCGATCTGTGCAGGCTTTTCACTTTGCCACACATCTCGTCCATGTTTCGCCACAAAAATCAGGCTGAGTAAGAACGGCAGGCTAATCCACAGCGGCTTACCTTGCATAAGGAGATAAGCGCCGAAAGCGATCACCGCACCGGATAAAAGCAGGAAGTGATATTTCTTTGCTCTCATCTGCCCTAAACGAACAGGAACCGTGCGTTTGCCACATTCAGCATCATTTTCGATGTCTCGCATATTGTTGACATTAAGCACCGCAACCGCCATCAAACCACAACCGAGTGACGGTAAAAACAGACTCCAGTCTATATTGCCTGTGTGAAGAAAATATGTCCCAGACACTCCCAATAAACCGAAGAACAGGAAAACCGATAAATCGCCTAGTCCCAGATAACCATAAGGTTTGTTTCCTACGGTATAAGCAATCGCCGCCAACATTGCCAACACGCCTAAACCAATAAACGCAAGAATGCTTTGCAGACTATCCAGAGCATAAAAAACCAGCATTAACCCAGCTACAACTGTCATCAATACGTTGATAGCGATCGCCTTCTTCATGTCCCTCAAACTCACAGCACCAGACTGTATTGCGCGCATCGGGCCGATACGTTTTTCGTTATCAGTCCCTTTAACAGCATCACCATAGTCGTTGGCTAAGTTCGATAAAATCTGCAATAGAGTCGCGGTCAGCAGCGCCAGAAGAGCGATCGGCAAAGAGAAGTGTCCAGAAGAAAAAGCTAAAGCACTTCCGGTAAAAATCGATACTAATGCGAGAGGAAGTGTTTTCGGTCGCGCAGCATCAAACCATATTTGCAGAGAGTTATTCATGATTATGCTAAGTAGTTCAAACAATGTTGCCAGTATATACCCAAAGCGCATACGGTGTCAGCGGGCTCAATAGCCTTGGCTCAGAACGAGAAATGGCGAAATGTAAAAAAGCCCGCTTCGACTTCAGCGGGCTTTTGAGATTTACAGGATGAAGCGACTTAAGTCTTCGTCGGCAACTAACTCACCGAGTTTGCTCTTCACGTAAGTCGAATCAATGGTTAGCGATGAACCCGACTTATCCGTTGCATCGAATGAGATTTCGTCCATCAGGCGCTCCATCACAGTATGCAGACGGCGGGCACCGATGTTCTCGGTAGTTTCATTCACTTGCCACGCAGCTTCAGCGATTTGTTTAATACCGTCTTCGGTAAACTCAACATCCACATCTTCCGTCTTCATCAGAGCAATGTATTGTTCGGTCAATGACGCTTTAGGCTCAGTAAGTATGCGTTTGAAGTCATCACTCGAAAGCGCTTCAAGTTCGACACGAATTGGCAGACGACCTTGCAACTCTGGGATCAGATCTGACGGTTTGGCCACTTGGAATGCACCTGAAGCAATGAACAGGATGTGGTCAGTTCGCACCATACCGTGCTTAGTAGACACAGTGCTACCTTCGATAAGAGGCAGTAAGTCACGTTGAACACCTTCACGAGAAACATCTGGACCAGACACTTCACCGCGTTTACAGATCTTATCGATCTCATCAATAAACACGATACCGTTGTTTTCAACGCTGTAGATCGCTTGCTCTTTCAACTCGTCTTGGTTAACCAGCTTCGACGCTTCTTCTTCCGTTAACGCTTTAAAGGCATCTTTAATTTTCAGTTTACGTTTCTTCTTAGTGTTACCCGCTAAGTTCTGGAACATACCCTGTAGCTGGTTAGTCATCTCTTCCATACCCGGAGGCGCCATGATTTCCACGCCCATTTGCGGTACAGCAACGTCTAACTCAATCTCTTTATCGTCTAACTTACCTTCGCGTAATTTCTTACGGAATACCTGACGAGTATTTGAACTCTCTTCATTTTGCTCTGCCTTGCCCCAAGCATCACGGGCAGGAGGAAGAAGAGCATCAAGGATGCGTTCTTCAGCTAACTCTTCAGCACGGAATTTGACTTTTTCGGTGGCTTGTTGATGAGTCAGTTTTACCGCCACATCCGTCAGGTCACGGATAATCGTTTCAACTTCTTTACCTACGTAACCCACTTCTGTGAATTTAGTGGCTTCTACTTTAATGAAAGGGGCATTCGCCAGCTTCGCTAAACGACGAGCAATCTCTGTTTTACCTACACCCGTAGGGCCAATCATTAAAATGTTTTTTGGTGTTACTTCTACGCGCAAGCTCTCTTCAAGCTGCATACGACGCCAGCGGTTACGAAGAGCGATCGCTACAGCGCGCTTAGCTTTATCTTGACCGATGATATGGCGGTTAAGTTCATGAACAATTTCACGAGGAGTCATTTCAGACATAATGAATTCCTTTAATTCTAATCACACGGTTTTATGCTTGGTCTTTAGCGATGAGCTCTTGAGGGATTTCTAGCTCTTCGATGGTGTGGTGATGGTTGGTGAAGACACAAATATCGCCAGCGATGTTTAACGCTTTTTCCGCAATTGAACGTGCGTCTAAGTCAGTATTTTCAATCAGTGCAATCGCAGCGGCTTGAGCGTAATTACCACCTGAACCAATGGCAATTAAATCATGCTCAGGCTGAACCACATCACCGTTACCTGTAATGATCAAAGATGCCGTTTCATCGGCAACCGCCAAAATGGCTTCTAAACGACGTAATGCACGGTCGCTACGCCAATCTTTTGCCAGCTCAACCGCAGCTTTAGTTAAATGACCTTGGTGCATTTGCAGCTTACTTTCAAAGCGTTCAAATAGCGTAAATGCATCCGCTGTACCGCCTGCAAAACCAGCTAATACTTTGTTGTTGTACAAACGACGAACTTTCTTCGCGTTGCCTTTCATTACTGTATTGCCGAGCGATACTTGCCCGTCACCTGCGATGACAACTTTATTGTTACGACGTACAGATACGATGGTAGTCACGAGAGGGCCTCTTAATTATTTTCACGATGGAGATGCAAGTTATATGAGGATAAGAGGAAAAAAAATCAAGGGAGAGAGAAAGCAAAACGCCCAGAACATTGTTAACTTTTGTCGCTAACTGACTGGGCGTCTTCTAAATTTTTACAGGTCAAATTTCAGTGAAAGAATTTACTGCCGCTCTTTCCAGATTGCGCAAGGCTCGATTTTCGCTCGCTGCAGTTTGTGTTTATCACGTTCAGCATCACGCTTAAATTTGTAAGGACCTAATACAACTCGGAACCAACTGCTGTCTTCTTTCTTACGAATTTTACTGTTGATACCCTGGAATGCGATATCCAGCTTCCGTGATTCTGCTTGCTGCATATTCTTGTATGCGCCGCACTGCATGATATATGGAATGTCTGAGACTTCTTGTTCTTTCGGTATCACTTCAATTTCGCGTTTTGGCAGAGTATCCACATAATCCCACTTCTCGGTTGGAGGTGGTGGAATGGTCTCCGTTTTCTTTGGTTTTGGCTTAGGTTCAGTTTTCACCGCAACTGGTTTCTTCGGCTCAGGATCATTACTTAAGGTATATAAACCGTAACCGAGAAGTCCAACTAACACGATTGCAATAAGTCCACTACGCCAAGGTTTACGACGAGATGTTGTTTTCTTAGGGGCCGGCTTTTTCTGACTACGACCGCGTCTTACATAATCTTTATTAGCCACTGGAAAAGTTCAATAGTTATAAAATCTGCCCACATGTTAAAGCAGTTTAAAGCGAGTTAACAGAGTATTCAGGGCAGTACTGTCTTTCGTACTGCCATTCATCTTATTAATTTCAGTGAGAACGAGGAGGTGCAGCACTCTCACGCACAATCAAATGCGTTTCTAATAGGCGAGAACCTGCTTGCACGTCATGACCACGCAATAGCTCCAGCATCATTAACATGGCTTGTCGGCCAATTTCATAACGAGGCTGAGAAATCGTCGTCAACGGTGGATCGCAGTATTGTGAGAACTGAATGTCATCAAATCCAACAACCGAAAGATCACGAGGAATACGTAAACCTAAACGCTTTGCTTCCTGCATGGCACCAATTGCCATAGTATCGTTGTGACAGAAGATGGCAGTTGGAGCGTCTGGTAATGAAAGTAACTGACGTACAGCCTTCACCCCTGACTCAAAAGTGAAATCACCATAAGTTGTATAAGTCGGATTCATAGTGATACCCGCTCTACGCAGTGCTTGTTGGTAACCTTGATGACGGAATTGGCAAAGTGTCGCACTTTCTGGACCAGAGATTTGAGCAATTCGCTTATGTCCAAGCTGAGTCAAATAATTTACAGCTTCAAATGCAGAGGTTAGGTTATCAATGTGAACCGTTGGTAACTCCAGTTCCGGAGCAAATTCACAAGCCATCACCATTGGTGGAAGATTTTTCTGTTCAGGCTTACTCACATCAAATGGTAAATCTGTACCTAGTAACAGCATTCCGTCCGCTTGTTTGGTGAAAACTAGATTAACAAATGAGCTTTCACGTTTCTTTTGCTGACCACTATCCCCCAGCAAAACAAGATATCCGTGCTCCATTGCCGCATCTTCAATACCACGAATAATTTCTGTGAAATAAGGATCACAAATATCCGGGACAATCGCTACGATCGTTTTCGACTCATTTCGACGCAGATTTCTCGCCAAAGAATTCGGTGAATAGCCAGCTTCTAAAACCGCTTCTTCTACGCGTTTGCGAGTCGAAGACGATACTTTCTCAGGATTCATCAGAGCCCGCGACACCGTCGCGGTCGATACGCCAGCAAGCTGGGCAACATCCTTCATTGTCGCCATGTTAAATAGCCCTCTTTTCTATTCCTTTGTGATGCTTAAGCAAACTACGCTTAAAACACCTTTTGTAATTATGTTAATGGCGTATAAGTTGTGGGATACACACCTAGCCTTCCAGTGAGAAAAATACATTTCACAAAACGAAAACGATTCACTGAGGAAATTGTACCGTTAGTCTATTCATTTCTAAGCAGAAAGTTACGGTCAAATTAACAAATATTGCACTACAAGCGTGATTTTTATCACATTAGAGAATCTTTATATAGTACAGCATATTCAGCTCACTATTTTAAGCCATTATAAACTGCCGAAATTAGCTTAAATCTTGAGGCTCTATGTCCAGAGTCCAACGAACTTTGCTCGCCAACGGCAGCATTGAAATAGCAGGTTTAGCGCTCATCAACAATTTTTGCATCACCGATCGAGCTTCCGTTTGCAAAAGAAGTTGCCAGCGATATTTCCCTGCACGTTTGGCCAAAGGCGCGGGGGTTGGCCCTAACACCATACAGTGTTGATCAAACAATGGATGTGCTTCCAACGTTTGCCGCACCTGACGCAAGAAATCTTCCACTATTTGCGATTGATTCGCTTCCGCTCGGAACAAGGTTAAATACGTGTATGGAGGTAGCATTGCCAGTTTGCGCTCAGCCAAAGCAGTCAAAGCGAAATGGTGATAGTCACGTTGCAGAAGATCCTGCAAAAGACTGTGTTCAGGATGGTGCGTTTGCAATATCACTTCACCGGGTTTACTTGCTCGTCCTGCTCGTCCTGCTACCTGAATAAATAACTGAGCGAGTCTCTCAGACGCTCGAAAATCGCTGCTGTAAAGAGAACCGTCCACATCCAGCAACGCCACTAAAGTCACATCCGGAAAGTGATGACCTTTCGCCAGCATTTGAGTGCCAATTAAAATCTTATACTCGCCTTTACGTATCGACTGTAATGCCGACTCTAAACTACCTTTGCGACGAGTACTGTCTCGGTCAATGCGAATGGTTTTGTAATCAGGAAATAGCTCCGCCAGTTGCTTTTCTAGCTGCTCCGTACCAACTCCAACGGTTACTAACTGGGTTGAACCACAACTTTGACACTGATGCACAACGGGTCGCTGTGAGCCGCAATGGTGACAGCGCATTTCATTGCTGTACTGATGGAAGGTGTAATAAGCATCACAACGCTGACAATCTGCAATCCAGCCACATTCGTGACACATCAAAGCGGGTGAAAAACCACGACGATTGAGAAAGAGCAGAACTTGGTTACCCGCCGACAAATGACGACGCATATCGGCAATCAAAGGAGCCGATAAGCCGCTTTCCAGATATAAACCTTTTACATCCAGTACACGGTTGCGAGTGGGTACAGCCACCCCTGCTCGTTCAGTCAGTTGCAAATGATGATATTTACCCGTTAACGCATTATGTAATGTTTCTAACGCTGGCGTTGCAGAGCCTAATACAATCGGAATCTGTTCTTGGTTAGCACGCATCACTGCGACATCGCGAGCATGGTAACGCAGGCTATCCTGCTGCTTATACGAGCTGTCATGCTCTTCATCAACAATGATAATGCCAAGTGAAGCGAACGGCGTTAACAGCGCTGAGCGTGTACCTATCACAATCCCAGCGACCTTATCCCGCGCCGATAACCACGCATTCAAACGCTCAGTATCATTAAGCCCTGAGTGCACCACCTCAACCGGCACATTAAAACGCTTTCTAAAGCGGTTGATGGTTTGTGGTGTTAAACCGATCTCCGGCACAAGCACTAGAGCCTGTTTTCCTTGTTCCAGTACAGGTTTAATCAAATTGAGGTAAACCTCTGTTTTACCTGAACCAGTAACCCCTTCCAACAGATAGCAGCCAAAACCTTTATAACTATTAACTGAAGCAATCGCGATAGCTTGTTCTTGGTTTAATTTCGGCTTTTCAACATCCGCTTCAATCTGCTTAGGCCAGGCTTTGAATTGCGGCTTATGCTCACTAACCTCTATCCACCCCTTCTCTTGCAAAGTTTTAAGCGTGGTTGCACTGACTTCTTCTTCCAGCAGTAAAGAGTGAGATACTGGACCAGATGCAAGAAGATTCATCACCTGAGCCTGTTTGAAGGCTCGGCCAAAGCCTTGCATCATTTTATCTCGACCGCTAGGGGTTATCTGCCACTCTTTACTACTGGCAAAATCTGCGGGCTTTCCTTTTCGTAACGCGCTCGGCATCGCATTAGCAAGAGTGTCGCCCAGAGGAAACTGATAAAACTGACTACACCACTTTAAGAGTGAATAGAGTGTATCTGACCACAGCGGTTGAGAATCTAAGACTTCTTTGATCGATTTAAGCTGATCTGCTGAGAACTCCGACTCCTGCGCGAATTCCGTTACAACCCCCACCAATGTTTGACGGCCGAAAGGCACAGATACTCGCCCACCAATAATCGGAAACAGATGACTTGGAATGAGATAATCAAACTGTTTGTCTAACGGTACAGGTAGTGCAACACGAGCTATCGTTGGGCGCATAATTACTTTAGAGGGTAAAAATCAGAGAAAATACAGTCTACTGGATGACGCCATTAAATTCGAGCAACTAAAGTGGTGAAAATAACAGCGAAAGCGGTTGATCAGTAACTCAGGATTCATTAATATATCGCGCCTTGACGAGACGCTTGTAAGAACGCTCTTCAAGTGTCACCAATTATTTATTAATTTACGTGTGGTGTCCGGCTCAGATTCGGATAGCGACACGGCCTAATTTGAGGTTATCCCATGAAAACTGGTATCCACCCAGAATACAAAGAAGTAAACGCGACTTGCTCTTGTGGCAACTCTTTCGTTTTCAAATCTACTCTAGGTAAAGATTCAATGCACCTAGACGTATGTGACAAATGCCACCCATTCTACTCTGGTAAGCAACGTATCGTTGATACTGGTGGTCGTGTTGATCGCTTCAACAAGCGTTTCGGCGCTCTATCTAGCAAGAAGTAATTTTACTTTACGCAAAGATTTAAAAAAGGACGCTACGGCGTCCTTTTTAGTTTTCGCTTTCTTCAACCAGACACATGTCGAACTCAATAATCTGGTCTTAGGAGCTATATTTCTCACTTATCATAACTATGAAGATCCATTGACATACTCTAGAATGAGTGGCCTTAACAAAAACAATAAGGCTCCACCAAATGTCCAATAATGATCGCCATGAACTCAACGAGGAAGAAGCTTTTCGTCAGCAAGCCCTCGACTACCACGCTCTGCCAATTCCAGGCAAAATTGCCATCGCTCTCACAAAACCAGCAGATTCAGCAAAAGACTTAGCACTCGCCTACAGCCCTGGTGTTGCAGAACCTGTTCGCGAAATCGCACAGAACGTTGATAACGTTTATAAATACACAGCAAAAGGCAATACCGTCGCCGTTATTTCTAACGGTACCGCCATTCTTGGTTTAGGTAATCTTGGACCGATGGCTTCAAAGCCTGTTATGGAAGGTAAAGCTTTGCTGTTCAAACGTTTTGCAAACCTAGATTCCATCGATATCCAAGTAAAACACCGCACTATCGATGAGTTTGTTGATACCGTAGCCAACATTGCCGATACCTTTGGCGGTATCAACCTAGAAGATATTAAAGCACCTGACTGTTTTGAAATTGAACGTCGCCTGATTGAACGTTGTGATGTCCCCGTTTTCCACGATGACCAACACGGTACTGCGATTGTTACGGCCGCAGGTATGCTTAACGCGATTGAACTGCAAGGCAAAGAACTCAACGAATGTACTATTGTTTGTCTAGGCGCAGGTGCAGCGGCCGTCGCGTGTATGGAGCTGCTGATTAAATGTGGTGCTATGCGTGAAAAGATCTACATGCTTGACCGTAAAGGTGTCATTCACACTCGTCGTGATGACATCAATGAATACAAACAGTTATTTGCTAATAACACAGACAAACGCACGCTTGAAGATGTGATTAAAGGCGCAGATCTGTTCTTAGGCGTTTCTGGCCCTAACCTACTGACGGCTGATGAACTCAAATTGATGGCGGATAAACCTGTAGTGTTTGCTTGTTCAAACCCAGATCCAGAAATCAAACCTGCACTGGCCCATGCTGTGCGTGACGATTTGATTATGGGTACAGGCCGAAGCGACTATCCAAACCAAGTTAACAACGTGCTTTGTTTCCCATTTATTTTCCGTGGTGCGTTAGACGTGCGCGCGAAAGTGATCAACGATGAAATGAAACTGGCAGCAGTTGCAGCCATTCGCGAGTTAGCGAAAGAGCCTGTACCTGAAGAAGTGTTAAAAGCCGCTGGTGTTGATACATTAAGTTTTGGCACAGAATACATTATTCCTAAACCAATGGACCCACGCTTGCTTCCTCGTGTGGCAAGAGCTGTGGCTCAAGCGGCTATTGATTCTGGTGTTGCACGTATCGAGATGCCAGAAAACTACATGGCGAACTAGTTTTGAGCCTAGTGGTTTAATTACTCGCTAATGCCACTTGCTAATGCATTGCATCAAAAAAGCCCTGATTCGTATCAGGGCTTTTTATATCTATCTGCACAATTAGGCGTAAAAACAGATTATCGACAACAATTAGTCGTCGTAAGCCTCGAATTCGATACCCATTTCAGTCATTAACGCTTTCACTTCAGCTGGAATATCATCCGGACGGTCTTTACGCAGGTCTTCATCCGTTGGCAGCGGCTGACCGGTATACGCGTGCAAAAACGCCTCACATAAAAGCTCACTGTTGGTCGCATGACGCAGGTTATTGATCTGGCGGCGAGTACGCTCATCTGTGAGTATTTTCAACACCTTAAGAGGAATTGATACGGTAATTTTTTTCACCTGCTCACTTTTCTTCCCATGCTCTGCATAGGGGCTAATATATTCACCGTTCCAGTCTGCCATTGCGCACCTTCATTGTTCGAATTCGAGTAATAATTCCAAAGGCTAGATTTTAGCGGGATTTACCGCCATAAGCAAAGACATATAGACGTCTAGAAGTGTTGACGTCTTTAAATAAGATAAGTAAAGTATGATGCAATTCCCCAATATAGACGAACACATGTATTCTTACTGTAAATTTGGATGTCTATACACAAACTAATTGTAGTTGCAGTTAAGTGACAAGCGAGTCAGCAACAATGCAGCTTCAAATAGGACGGGTATATTTAAGAGTCTTAGGAAAGGAAACACTCATGACCAAACGTAAGTCAGCTACCATCGCAGTTCGTACCGGAATCGAATCAGATACTCAATACCACGCGGTCGTTCCACCCATTTATCTCTCGACTAACTACGGCTTTCCTGCGTTTGGCGAAGTTCCACAATATGACTATACCCGCTCTGGCAACCCTAACAGAGGTCTGCTAGAAAAAGCGTTATACGAATTAGAGAGCGGTGAAGGTGCAGTGGTGACCAACTGCGGCACTTCAGCTTTAAACCTGCTTGCGTCAACGTTTCTTAGTCCTAACGACTTAATTATCGCTCCTCATGATTGCTATGGCGGAACTTACCGTTTATTCAACACCCGTTCTAATAAAGGCGACTTCAAAGTTCAGTTTGTTGATCAATCGGATCAGCAAGCACTTGCAGCAGCATTGGCGAAAAAACCAAAACTGGTGTTGTTAGAAACACCTTCTAACCCACTAGTGCGAGTGGTTGATATCGCACAAATCTGCCAGCAAGCAAAAGCGGTTGGTGCTTTAGTGGCGGTAGACAATACTTTCTTAACCCCTATATACCAACAGCCTCTGACACTGGGCGCTGATTTTGTCATTCACTCTACGACTAAATTTATCAATGGTCACTCAGATGTGATTGGTGGTGTCGTGATCAGTAAAACCAAGGCTCATGCTGAAGAGCTTGCTTGGTGGGGGAACTGTATTGGCGCTACAGGAACACCGTTTGACAGCTATATGACACTGCGTGGTATTCGCACCCTAGGTGCACGCATGCGTGTGCATGAAGAAAGTTCTCTGCAAATTTTGGATTATTTGAAATCTCAATCATTGATTAAAACCATATACCACCCTAGCCTGCCAGAGCACCCAGGGCATGAGATTGCGAAGAAACAGCAGCTTGGTTTTGGTTCAATGCTCAGTTTTGAATTTGCAGGTAGCTTCGATCAACTAAAATTCTTTGTGGGAGAGTTAAAACTCTTCTCACTCGCTGAATCTCTTGGTGGTGTGGAAAGTTTAATTTGTCACCCAGCGAGTATGACTCATCGCGCTATGGGCGAAGCTGCTCTTGCTGAAGCAGGTATTTCGCATCTGTTATTGCGTTTATCGATTGGCTTAGAAGATGCTTCTGATCTTATCGCTGATTTGGATCAGGCCTTTACCAAAGCTAAGGAGAAGTTTTAATGACGGTTTCACGCCAACTACATAAATTTGGTGGCAGCAGCTTAGCGGATCCTGAATGTTATTTACGCGTAGCGAACATTCTTAAAGAGTACTCACAACCTGAAGATTTAGTGGTTGTTTCAGCGGCAGGCAAAACAACCAACCGCTTGATTGCATTTTTAGAAGCATTGAACAAAGACGGCCGTGTGGCCCATGAAACATTGCAATCACTGCGTCAGTTTCAATGCAAATTGGTTGAAGACTTACTGGAAGGTGAAGTCGCAGATAACTTGTTGACGCAAGTGAATGGCGAATTCATTCGCTTAGGCGAACTGACGGCTCCGTTGTCAAAAGCGGAGCAAGCCGCTGTTCTCGGCCACGGTGAAGTATGGTCTGCTCGTCTGTTAGCGGCGTTACTCAACCAAAACAGCTTACCTGCAGTTTCTCAAGACGCTCGTGAATTTCTTCGTGCAGAAGCAGGTACGCAACCAGAAGTGGATCGCTCACGCTCTTATCCACTTATTAAGAAAGTACTGGCGCAGCATGCACATCATCGTATCGTGATTACCGGTTTTATGGCGCAGAATGACAATGGCGATACTGTACTGCTTGGACGTAATGGCTCTGACTACTCAGCAACAGTTATTGGTGCTTTAGCCGATGTTTCTCGTGTCACAATTTGGAGTGACGTTGCCGGTGTTTATAGCGCAGACCCTCGCATCGTAGCGAATGCTTGTCTGCTGCCTCTGCTGCGTTTAGATGAAGCGAATGAACTGGCTCGCCTTGCCGCTCCTGTGTTACACAGCCGCACATTACAACCCGTAGCTCAAAGTGCAATGGATCTTCAACTGCGCTGTAGCCATAAGCCAGAGTCCGGTTCAACCAAAATTGAACGTGTATTAGCCTCTGGCCGTGGTGCTAAAATCATCACCTCATTGGATGAAGTGCTGCTGATTGAACTGGAATTCGGTCACGGACATGATTTCGCCCGCATTTACGATGAGACACTTGAGAAGCTAAAACGCGAGCAACTTGAACCTCTCGCATTTGAAGCCCAAGCAGACCAGCACAAACTCCGTTTGGCTTATACCGCAGAGATCGCGTCAGGTGCTTTGTCATACCTGCAAGACATTGCGACTGCTGCAGATATAAAACTGAGAGAAGGCTACACCTTAGTCGGTGCTGTCGGTGCTGGCGTCACCAAAAATCCAAATCACAGTTACGGTTTCTACCAACAGTTGAAAAATGCACCCGTTGAATTTATCTGCGAAGCCGAGTCAGAACTGAGCTTAGTGGCGGTACTCCGCCAAGCGCCAGTAGAGAAACTCGTCGTCGGTGTACACAATCAGATTTTCCAAGCTCAGAAACGCGTAGCACTTGTTCTATGCGGGAAAGGCAACATCGGTTCTAGCTGGCTGAAGCTGTTTGCAGAACAGAAAGAAGAACTCGAAAAGCGTCGCGGAATGAACTTTGAACTGGTCGCGGTCGTGGACAGTCAGACTTACTGGTTTGACCCACAAGGTATAGACCCTGAGACAGTGCTGAATCGTTACCACGATGAAGCGATCCCGAATGAGGACAATAGCTGGCTGTACAAAGTTGGCAAACTGCAAGGCTACGACGATGCTATTGTGCTGGATGTGACTGCAAGTAAAGTTCTGGCTAACCAGTATCTGGATATCGCAGAGCAAGGCATGCACCTTATCTCCGCCAATAAGGTAGCGGGCTCCGCATCGACTGAATACTACAACCAAGTGAAAGATGCCTTTGCAAAGATCAGCCGTCACTGGTTGTACAACGCAACGGTAGGCGCTGGTTTGCCTATTAACCACACTGTTCGTGATTTACGAGAGAGTGGCGATGACATTACTGCCTTGTCAGGTATTTTCTCTGGCACTTTGTCTTGGCTGTTTCAACAATACGATGGCTCAATTCCGTTTAGTGAGCTGGTTGATCTCGCATGGCAGCAAGGACTGACTGAACCGGACCCACGTAACGACTTAGACGGTTCAGACGTCATGCGTAAGCTGGTTATCCTTGCCCGAGAATCCGGTCTAGACGTTGAGCCTCAGAGCATTCGCGTTGAGTCTTTGGTTCCAGAAGAACTGCGCGATATCTCGTTGGATGATTTCCTCGACAACAGTCAGTTACTCAATGAACGATTAGCTGAGCGTCTGGCTAAAGCGCAAAAACAGGACAAAGTGCTTCGCTATGTTGCTCGTCTGGAAAAAAACGGTAAAGCAAGCGTCGGCGTTGAAGCTCTGGAAAAAGATCACCCACTGGCGAACTTATTGCCTTGTGACAACATCTTCGCTATCGAAAGCCGATGGTATAAAGACAATCCACTGGTCATTCGCGGGCCTGGGGCAGGTCGAGAAGTGACTGCTGGAGCAATTCAGTCTGACCTCAACCTACTTTCCAGCTTCTTATAACTTTATAAAACTCGCCGTAACTGGCGAGTTTTATTGTTTATAGCTAGCAAACTATCTCAAGCCAGAATATCACTCGAAGTTGTCGGCTTTTGATATGAAATATCACCTTTTGGAGTTTAAAAGAGTTGAATTGGCTTCACGATCAACATGAGAAAAATTCATAATAGTTAAGTTGACATTAAAACGTATTCAATACATTCTGTAGCCATATAGACGTCTAAACGTCAATTTAAACGAATATCAGCGTTTGTAGTGCAAGCTACAAGGAGAAAAAAGATGGGATACACACACGCAGGCCATATCGACGCTTTAAATCAGAATATTTCTGAACTTTCTAACATTAATGTGTCTTTTGAGTTTTTTCCGCCTAGTTCAGAAAAAATGGAAGAAACCTTGTGGAACTCTGTACACCGTCTAAAAACTCTTCAACCAAAGTTTGTCTCTGTTACCTATGGTGCAAACTCTGGTGAACGTGACCGTACCCACTCGATCATCAAAGCAATCAAGGAGCAAACTGGCCTTGTTTCTGCGCCACACCTGACCTGTATTGACGCTTCTCGTGAAGAACTGATCAACATCGCTGATGATTACTGGGCAAACGGCATTCAAAACATTGTAGCCCTGCGAGGTGACATTCCTCCTGGCGGTGGCAAACCTGAAATGTACGCATCCGATCTGGTTGAGTTACTGAAATCTCGCCACGATTTTGATATCTCAGTAGCGGCATTTCCAGAGGTACACCCTGAAGCAAAAAGTGCTCAAGCGGATTTACTGAACCTGAAACGCAAAGTCGATGCAGGTGCGAACCGTGCCATTACTCAGTTCTTCTTCGATGTAGAAAGCTACCTGCGTTTTCGTGACCGCTGTGTAGCGGCAGGCATTGATGTGGAAATCGTACCGGGTATTCTGCCAGTATCTAACTTTGCTCAAGCATCTCGCTTTGCTGCACAAAACAATGTGAAAGTACCAAGCTGGATGGCAAAACAATTCGAAGGTTTGGAAGATGATCCTGTGACACGCCAGCTAGTAGGTGCAAGTCAGGCAATTGATATGGTTCGTGTTCTTTCACGCGAAGGCGTAAAGGACTTCCATTTCTATACGCTAAACCGTGCAGAAATGACTTATGCGCTTTGCCATACTTTAGGTGTTCGCCCTACTCGCTAACATCAAACAAAGCTGTTCTAACTGGATATTCGAAACATAAAAAAACGCCGATAATCTTCGGCGTTTTTTTGTTTGTGAAAAGCGTAGGCTTATTCCACATCATCCATTTTGCCAAGCAGGTTACGGATGCGTTCTTGCCATTGGTCGTGCTCTTGTTGAATTTGTTGTGCTTTTTGAATAGAAGCTTCGTGGTTTGCTTTTAACTCATTCGCTTCTTCTACTAGCTTTTGCTTCTCTTCTTTAAGCTCTTCAACTTCCATTTGCAGTAGAGCGATTGTGTCAACCGCAGTTTGAATTTTTGCTTCTAGTTGTTCTAGTACTTCAAAAGACATGGTACTTACCCTTTATTGATTCGGTTGCAATGGACAAAACGTCACTGATTGCCCCATTCTACTCAGCCCAGCCCAGAGAAACACTCACTATATTCGATCTTTTTCGCTATTCGCTTAAAAAAACAGCGCAATTTTACCTAACGCTAACTTTCATCTAAGAAAGTGACTACAGCTCGATCGGAATACGCCCAGTAACGTGTTAAATCTCACTATCTTTTGATCCAATACAACTCTCTGCTAGGCTAATTAGCAAACGTTTTCCTACTATTATGTTAGAATGCCGCCCAAAATTATCCCCTATCGTTCTGAGTTGGAGTGAAAATGAAACGTGATTTAGCAATGGCTTTTTCCCGAGTCACAGAAGGTGCTGCACTAGCCGGTTATAAATGGCTTGGTCGCGGCGATAAAAACGCTGCTGATGGCGCAGCCGTAGAAGTCATGCGTACACTACTGAATCAAACAGAAATCCAAGGCGAAATTGTTATTGGTGAGGGGGAAATCGACGATGCTCCTATGTTGTTCATCGGTGAAAAAGTTGGTTTAGGTGGTGATGAAGTCGATATCGCCGTTGACCCAATCGAAGGCACTCGTATGACGGCGATGGGACAATCGAATGCACTAGCGGTACTTGCGGCTGGCGAAAAAGGCAGTTTCTTGAAAGCACCAGATATGTACATGGAAAAACTGGTTGTTGGTCCGGGTGCGAAAGGCTGTATCGATCTGAATAAACCGCTAAAAGAAAACTTAGAAAACATTGCTCAAGCTTTAGGTAAATCACTTGATACGCTTGTTGTTACAACACTTGCAAAACCTCGTCACGACGCGGTAATAGCGGAAATGCAGCAAATGGGTGTTCGTGTATTTGCTGTGCCAGACGGCGATGTAGCAGCTTCTATTTTGACATGTATGCCAGATAGCGAAGTGGATGCAATGTACTGCATCGGCGGTGCACCTGAAGGTGTGGTTTCGGCTGCTGTTATTCGTGCTCTTGACGGCGATATGCATGGTCGTCTGCTTCCTCGTCATCAGGTGAAAGGCGATACCGAAGATAACCGTATTTGGGGTGCAAGCGAACTTGAGCGCTGCAAACAAATGGGGGTTGAAGCAAACGTGGTTCTAAAGATGGAAGATATGGCGCGCAGTGACAATATTATCTTCTCAGCGACAGGTATCACTAAAGGTGATCTGCTAGAAGGTATTTCGCGTAAAGGCCATATTGCAACAACCGAAACTCTGTTGGTTCGTGGGCGTTGCCGTACTATTCGTCGTATCAAATCGATTCACTACTTAGAACGTAAAGACGCAGAAATTCGCGATATTATTCTCTAAAAATTAAGCATAAAAAAAGACCGCACTAGCGGTCTTTTTGTGTTTAATCTTTGTCTTCAAACGTTGCTTAGAATAACTCTTCAGCCACTTTGTAAAGATCTGTACGAACTGGACGACGCATGTTTTCAATCGCATCGATGATGTCATGGTGAACCAATTCTTCTTTTTGGATACCAACACAACGACCACCGTGGCCTTCCATTAATAGGTGAACAGCATAGTTACCCATACGAGAAGCCAATACGCGGTCAAACGCTGTTGGTTTACCACCACGTTGGATGTGACCAAGAATTGTTGCGCGAGTTTCACGCTTAGTTGCTTTCTCGATCTCTTTCGCCAGCACATTTGCATCCACCATCAACTCAGTAAGAGCAATGATTGCGTGCTTCTTACCTTTTTTGATGCCGTCTTGAATGTTTGAAATCAGGCTATCCATATCTAAGCCTGTTTCAGGAGTAATGATGTACTCACAACCACCCGCAATTGCAGATGTCAGAGTTAAATCACCACAATGACGACCCATGATTTCTACGATAGAAATACGTTGGTGAGATGAAGAAGTATCACGTAAACGGTCAATAGATTCGATAACAGTATTAAGTGCTGTTAAGTAACCGATAGTGTAATCAGTACCTGCGATATCGTTATCAATTGTGCCCGGAAGACCGATACATGGGTAACCCATTTCAGTCAGTTTCTTAGCACCCATGTACGAACCATCACCACCGATAACAACAAGCGCTTCGATACCGTGCTTATTCAAGTTTTCGATAGCTTTTTCACGTACTGCGACTTCTTTGAACTCAGGGAAGCGAGCTGAACCTAAGAAAGTACCACCACGGTTGATTACATCAGAAACACTTGAACGGTCAAGTTTCTTAATGCGGTCTTCATATAGACCGTGGTAACCGTCATAGATACCATAGACTTCAATGCCTGCGCTTAACGCTGTACGTACTACACCGCGAATTGCCGCGTTCATACCCGGAGCATCGCCACCACTAGTCAAAACACCGATCTTTTTTATCATGATCACCCTCAATTTTTTGAAATTTGTATAGCTATTTTTGGCGCTGCCCGAAATTGTATTCGAACAGCAGAATCTTGTAATTATGTTTGTATGTTAGAAGAACTAACTTGCTTAGCATGCGCTGCTATAAAGCTTTTTACCCAGAAACAGTATTACAGTTTTGCACTATCCCATCGTTGATTCACATCAGATTCATGCATTTTATTCATACCGCAAAAAAATATAGTCGATCTGACAAGCTTTGTCGCTACCACGGTTGAAGTTTTTGTTTCCTCTCAGGGCCAAACATTAACGAGTACGGATCTTGGTGAATCAAGACATCCGCCCCCGGAAAAGCCTTACATAATTTGTCATCGACAACGTCTGCAATCCGATGCGCTTCAATCAAAGGCATCTTGTCATCCAGTTCTAAGTGTAGCTGAATAAATCTCACTGGCCCTGACATGCGAGTTCGCAGATCATGAACCCCCATAACACCTTCTACAGACAGAGAAATCTGACGTATCTGTTCCCTTTCCTCTTCAGGAAGTTGCCTATCGAGTAACGTTTGAATGGCTTCTTGCACCATTTTGTAAGCACTGAATAGGATAAAACAGCCGATACCAATTGCAAACACCGCATCTGCTTGTGTCACACCAAACCAGCTTAGGCCTAATGCAATCATAATAGCGCCATTCATGTATAAGTCTGACTGATAATGCAGTGAATCCGCAGCAATGGCCTGACTGCCTGTCTTCTTAACCACATGACGCTGAAAAAGCACCAGACCAAAGGTCACGATGATCGCCAATAAGCTGACATAAATACCGTACTCAGGAGTTTGCAGTTCATGCGGGCGGAAAAATCGATCAACACCATTCAGAATGAGGAAACAAGCAGAACCGGAAATAAACATAGCTTGAGCAAGTGCAGCCAACGATTCCGCTTTACCATGACCAAATGCATGTTCTCTGTCTGCCGGCTGAAGGGAATAGCGCAACACCACAAGGTTTACCACAGAAGCTGCGATATCCAACATTGAGTCGATGAGAGATGCCAGTAAACTGACCGACCCGGTTACCCACCAAGCCGCAACTTTAATGATCAAAAGTAAGGTAGCAACACAGGTTGCTGTCCACGCAGCAATGGTGACTAAACGTGCGTATTCCTTTTTCATAACGTCTTACCTTAACAAACAATGCATTGATTATACCTAAAAGCTCTCAGGATGCTTGTTTGAGAATAAAATTAGTCACAGGTTTAACCAGACAAGAAAAGGCAGCCGAAGCTGCCTTTTAATCACTGCACGCTTTGAATGCGTGACTTATTGCATCATAGGTGCCATGGATTGGCCTTGAGGGCCTCCACGCATCATGCCTTGGCCGCGTGGACCTTGACCACCTTTTCCACCTTGACCGTTAGGACCACCTTGTCCAAACAACACACATTCGTTCATACGGTCTTGTTGAATAGATGCCAGTTTTGTTTTTTGATCTGCAGTTAACACGTTCATCATCTCGTTGCGGTGCTGCATCATAGCCACACGCTGCTCTGCGCGAAGTTGAACCATTTGTTCTGCCAGTTTTTTCGCTGCGGCTTCATCGAAGTTTGATGACATCACCAAATCGCGTTCTTGCTGTTTCAAAGCGCGCATTTCAGAGTGTTTGCCACTGCGTTGTGCATGCATCGCATCACGTTGTTTTAGGCGAAGCTCTGCCATTTTTGCTTTCTGCTCAGGAGTGACATTTAATTGAGAAAACATTTCTGGGTTCATCATGCTACCACGTCCACAGTCACCACCAAAATCGCGACCCGGACCTTTACCGCCACCAGCTGCAAATACAGCGGCTGAGCCTAAAGTAATTGGTAGAACAATAGCTGCAAGGATCATTCTTTTTGCCAGTTTCATAATCTTTTCCTTCTCGTTGGGACTTGAATCGGCTGCCTGTGCAGCGCTTAAATTTATAATACGACTTGGCATGTAAAGCTGTGTTTAAGAAGCGTAAATAATCGTAAAGGGCGAGTTTAGCTATGATCCCAAAGCTTAATTCACAGTACACTATATTCAGCAACCACCGTTTTGATTGAACGGTTTATATTGAACGACGGTTGGCTGTAAACGATGGATTGGCAGTTCGTAATGTTTTTGAGGTAACCATGGCACACATCCTACTGATTGATGACGACACAGAATTAACCGGCTTGCTGAAAGAAGTTTTAAGCTATGAAGGGTTTGACGTATCCGAAGCTAACGATGGAGAAGCTGGGCTACACGCGGTCAATGACAGTGTCGATTTAATTTTGCTCGATGTCATGATGCCTAAGCTCAACGGCATGGAAACGCTGAAAAAAATACGCGAAAAATGGCAGACACCCGTGCTGATGCTCACCGCCAAAGGTGAAGAAATTGATCGCGTGATAGGTTTAGAACTGGGGGCTGATGACTATCTTCCAAAACCGTTCAGTGACCGAGAATTATTGGCAAGAATTCGTGCAGTACTGCGCCGTACTCAGCAACATCAAAACAAACATTCAGACATGATTGAATGCCAAGACATTCAGGTTTTTCCAGGTAAGCAAGAAGCTTACTGCCAAGATGAATTGCTCGATCTCACGTCCACAGAGTTCGCCCTATTAACCCACTTTGTTCAAAACCCGGGCAACACCATCACCAAAGAAGATCTGAGCCTTGATGTACTGGGCAAAAGGTTAGCCGCTTTTGACCGCGCCATAGACATGCATGTTTCAAACCTTCGTAAAAAACTGCCTGAACGCGCAGATGGAAAAGCGAGAATCAAAACGCTTCGAGGGAGAGGTTACCTAATGGTGTTGGAGGATTAATGCGTTTACCAACATTCAACAATCTCTATGGGCGCATCTTTGCCATATTCTGGCTCACCATGTTTTTGGTGCTGCTGGCAGTATTGGCCATTCCCCATTTAGATCCACGAAAATCTCGCGACTTACCGCCAGAGATGCATCAACGCATCATCGTGCAGAAAGAGATGCTTGAAGAGCATTTTAGAGACGAAACCAATCTCACGCGTATTCTGATGTTCCTTGAGGGAAATGGAAACCGTGGTTTCGGGCCGATGAAGCATAATGAAGACCGAGATGAGCGGCCACGTTTCTTTGTCACTGATTTAGACGGTAACGTGTTAACCGCCCGCGAACGTCCAGATTTCAAATACAAGGCACTGCAAAACTTTGCGACCAGTATTGAATCCATCGATAAGCCGCAGCAACGCCTATATGGTCGATACATGATTGCTGGGCCTGTGCCTGTTGTTTTAGCCAAACGAAACCTGTTGCTCTATGTCGGTTTCCGCTGGGATCTACCACCACCTTTGTTACTTCAGTTGTTTGATAAACCAGTACAACTGCTGTTAGCCGTTATGTTAGTCAGTACTCCGCTTCTGTTATGGCTTGCCTGGGCACTGAGTAAGCCAGCACAACGTCTGGCACAAGCCGCTCAGCGCGTGGCGCGTGGACAATTTGAAGCAGACCCAGATCTTGAGAAAGGTACTATGGAGTTTCGTCAGGCTGGCCGTAGCTTCAACCAAATGGTTGAAGCCGTAAACCTAATGATCTCTGGCCAGCAGAGACTACTGTCTGATATCTCCCACGAGCTGCGTTCTCCACTTACCCGCTTACGTATGGCTAACGCACTGGCAACCCGCAAACAAGGTACCAGTAGCGAACTTGAGCGAATAGACACCGAAGCTCAGCGCTTAGAACAGATGATTGGTGAATTGCTCGAACTGTCGAGAATGCAGACGAATAGTCACCTGAGTAGTGAAGAGCAACCTCTGCGTAGCCTCTGGGAAGAATTGCTTAGCGATGCTCAGTTTGAAGCAGAGCAAATGAATAAAAAGCTGCATTTTGATGATATTCCTAATGTCACTATTTCTGGTAACCCAAAACTATTAATGAGTGCCTTAGAAAACATCGTTCGTAATGCTATTTATTACAGTAAAGACAACATCGTTGTGCACTTTTCTGCCACTGATAATCAGTTGACAGTATCGGTAGAAGATGACGGAGATGGCGTACCCGACGACGAGTTGTCGCAAATTTTTCGCCCGTTTTATCGCGTTTCAACAGCGAGAGACAGACACAGTGGCGGCACAGGTTTAGGTTTAGCCATCACCGAAAGTGCGATTCGTCAGCACAATGGCGTGATTGAAGCTAGCCGCAGCTCACTCAATGGCTTAAAAGTTCAGTTCACCTTGCCAATCTAATCAAGATTCACTGTAACTTGTGATTTATGGGGCGAGAGATTTATACTCGCCCCTTATTTAACAGTCCCACCACAAAAGATTAGGTCTTGTGATTTCACAAACCTGGTAAGGAAATTAACCGTTATGTTTGATATTGCTCTGTACGAGCCAGAAATCGCCCCTAACACAGGAAACATTATTCGTTTATCCGCAAACTGTGGTGCGAACCTTCATTTAATCGAACCGCTTGGCTTTGATTTAGAAGAAAAAAAAGTACGCCGCGCCGGTCTGGATTACCACGACTTAGCACGAGTGACTCGCCATAAAGACTATAACGCCTTTCTGAACTACCTAGCTGAGCGTGGCGACTACCGCATTTTCGCCTGTACTACCAAAACAACAGGGCATCATGTGGATGCCAAATTCCAAAAAGGTGATGTGCTGCTTTTCGGTCCTGAAACACGCGGCCTTCCAGCCGAAGTTATCGAGAGCTTACCGATGGAACAGCGCATCCGTATTCCAATGATGCCAGATGCGCGCAGCCTGAACCTGTCTAACGCTGTTGCCATTATTGCGTTTGAAGCGTGGCGACAAATGGGATTTGAAGGAGCGTTGTAATCTCTGTGTACTCTGCTCATAGCGGTAAAAAATGATAGATCAAAAAAGCTCTGGCACAGACCAGAGCTTTTTTATTGGGGATTCAATACTCAGTGAAGGCGATGATTTGAATTCTGATCATCATCATCGTCTTTTTTCTCGAATTCACCATCAAAGGTCTGTCCCTGATGGGAATCATGCGGACGGTGAGGATCACGCTCAAAATGGCTGGAATGAAAACCACCTGACAGATTTGACACCACCACTTTGCTCATTAGGTATTTAGCAATCATCGCACGCGGCGCTGGTAATAGAACCAACATACCCATCGCATCTGTCATAAAGCCTGGGGTGAGAAGTAAAACACCCGCAACCGCAAGCATCACACCTTCAACAATTTGCTGTGCTGGCATTTCACCGCGTTGCATGCGTTGTTGAACAGTAAGCAGCGTTTGCAAACCTTGACTTCTGACTAAGGAAGCCCCGACAAACGCGGTAATCAAAACCAAAGCAATCGTCGGCCACAAGCCCAACATACCGCCGACTTGAATAAACAAGCCAATCTCGATAATAGGCACAGCAATAAATAGAATTAGTAAAATCGGAAACACGGCTCCTCCTTATTTTGCTACACCTTAGCGCCAACAATTCGCCAGCGCAATGGAAAAGCGTCTTAGGCTCAACTACCTTTTAAGTAGATTTTGAGCCAGAACTATAACTATGAAGCGAATTTCCAGCACTATCAAAACCGGTATTGTGTTGTGGCTTGTGTTGTCACTCGTTCCGCTCGCCTATTACTTTCATCTTAAAGACAAAGCTCATCAGTTTTTTATCGCTCACTTAGAAGCACAAGGGCTGCAGTTCCTCTCGTATGTAGACTCCAAAGCTCGACGTACACACTCGCAAATTCAACAGACTTTTTATGAATTAAGCCATTCGTCTCTGCTCAATGATTTTGCCGTGAACAGAAATCCTCAATTTCGTCATTATCTTGAAAGCCAGTGGTATCTGGCAGCCTTCAACTCAACGCTTTTTTACCAATTGCGTTTTATCGATAACCGAGGCTACGAGGTAATTCGGGTTGATTACATGCCCAACATGTCCCATCCCTATGTGGTACCCAATGACCGACTACAAAACAAAAGCAATCGCGACTATTTCCTTTACGCCCAAAAACTGGCGAATGGAGAGCAAGGGCATTTCGGTATTGACTTAGAATTTGAGAACGATAAACCCATCATTCCCTACAAACCCGGATACAGAATCATTTACCCAATTATTGCCAACTCAGTCAGACAAGGGTACTTCGTTGCCAATCTAGATGTTATGACCATCATCGAACAAATCACCAGCAACACCCAAAACCTGAATGTCGATTTCATCGATAATCACGGTTACTACATCATTAGCAGCGACAAAAATAAATTGTTTGGTGATCTAATTCAGTCTCGCTCAGATAACAATTTATCCTTAAAAAACGGAGAGGTTTGGCGAGCCATTCAACAGAACCAAAGTTCCGGTAATAGCGTCTTAACAGACAGAGGGTTATATATTTTCCAGCGCTTTAGCAGTCCCTTATTTGGTTCACAGAATAGTTTAACCATGCTGACCATGTATCCACCGTCTGCCATTTCTGGGCTACTTTCAGAAAGAACCAAACAGCTCAAAATTGAAGCCACGGTTATTTGGTTATTTCTGGGGCTTCTCTCAATTATAATTGCGATGTTTATGGATGCGTTTCGACGCATTAAGGCAGACCAAACCTATGCTGAATATGCGATAGAAAACAGTATGGCAGTGGTGGTCACCGATAAGAATATGAGAATACTGAGGGTTAATACTGGCTTTTGTAACTTGGTAAACAGCGATGTAAGTTTATTGCATGGTGGCAACATCATCGATTTCTTTCAGTCTCAAACGAAACAAAGTCTGATTCAAAGGCAGCTTTCGATTCGCGGGATGTGGCAAGGACACCTATCCTTACACACGACTGATAATAAAGAAGTCATTTGCCAAACTGAAATACATGCGATTTTGGGGAAACTGAAAAACATTCAATACTATGTCTATTCCTTTACCGACATTTCCGAACATCACAACACCATTATCACACTCAAGGAACGTACAGAGCGCGACCCTGCGACGTCTTTGTGGAACAAGAAGAAATTCGACCAGAACCTCCAATATCAAAGTCGCTTAAAACAACGCTATGCCAATCATCCGACTTGCTGCCTTGCTGTGCTGGATATAGATTCGTTCAAGCAAATTAACGACACATTTGGGCACACCGTTGGCGATGAGGTCATTTTGTATATCGCCAATCAACTGCGCATGGTACTGCGCGATACCGATTTTATTGCACGAATTGGCGGTGATGAGTTTGCGGTACTGATCCAACATACCGATCTTGCACAAGCGAAAGCGCTCATGCAGCGTGTCACTACAGATATTAGAAACTGGACACTTTATGATGTGACAATCAGCGTTGGGTTGGCCGAAGTGACATCCGATGCAAACCAGACTTTCTCAAACGCAGACCAAGCCATGTACCGCTCTAAACGCAAAGGAAAGAATTGTGTTTCTATTCACGGCCAAGAAACTTTGAACGTTTTAGAGTCACACTCTCCATAAACTTGATTTTTACTGACATAAAAGGTGACGAAGTTACTATTTTTTAATTACAACTTAAGTATCATACGTTGCTATATCAGGACGGTTTTCCAGCCAATTATTCTGATGAATGGATTCTTAATACAGATACGGCTTACTGTAATCAATATCAATAGAATTATTCTCTAAGGATCCAACTATGGCTACTCTATTTGAAGCTACACAAACAGCTCAACCAGCCAATCGTATTGAAGAAGATCTACTAGGTCAACGTCACGTCCCTGCTGATGCCTACTACGGTATCCATACACTTCGAGCAATTGAAAACTTTAACATTTCCAGTGCAACGATATCTGATGTTCCTGAGTTCATTCGTGGCATGGTAATGACCAAGAAAGCGGCCGCTCTTGCAAACAAAGAGTTAGCCGTTATTCCAAAAGATGTCGCAAACTACATCATTCAAGCGTGTGATGTGATCCTTGAAACAGGTAAGTGCATGGATCAATTCCCGACAGATGTATTCCAAGGCGGCGCTGGTACTTCAGTCAACATGAATACCAACGAAGTCATTGCCAACTTAGCGCTAGAGCTAATGGGCAAAGAAAAAGGCCAATACCAGTTCATTAACCCGAATGACCACGTAAACCGCAGCCAATCTACCAACTGTGCTTACCCAACGGGTTTCCGCATTTCTGTATACAACAGCGTGCTAAAACTGATTGAAGCGATTGAGTATTTGAAAGGTGCGTTCGAGCTTAAGAGCCAAGAATTCACCACTGTAATCAAGATGGGTCGTACACAGCTGCAAGATGCTGTACCAATGACTGTGGGCCAAGAGTTTCACGCTTGGGCGGTAACATTGAACGAAGAAATTCGTGCTCTGGAATACACCTCTAAGCTACTGCTTGAAATTAACCTAGGTGCAACCGCAATCGGTACTGGCTTAAACGCAGCACCGGGTTACCAAGCTTTGGCAGTAAAACACTTAGCAGAAGTAACAGGTTTAGAAGTTGTACCGGCTGAAGATCTTATCGAAGCAACGTCAGACTGTGGTGCATACGTAATGGCTCACGGTGCGTTAAAACGCCTAGCAGTGAAACTGTCTAAAATTTGTAATGACCTACGTCTGCTTTCTTCAGGGCCTCGCGCAGGCTTAAATGAGATAAACCTTCCTGAACTTCAAGCAGGTTCTTCTATTATGCCGGCGAAAGTAAACCCTGTTGTTCCAGAAGTGGTAAACCAAGTGTGCTTTAAAGTACTTGGTAACGACAACACTGTGTCTTTTGCAGCTGAAGGCGGTCAATTACAGTTGAACGTAATGGAGCCAGTAATTGCTCAAGCGATGTTTGAATCGATCTCACTGCTTTCAAATGCGTGTGTAAACCTTCGCGACAAATGTATTGACGGTATTACAGTCAATAAAGAAGTTTGCGAAAACTACGTGTTTAACTCTATCGGTATCGTGACCTACTTGAACCCATACATCGGTCACCACGAAGGTGACATTGTAGGTAAAATCTGTGCCGAAACAGGTAAAAGCGTACGAGAAGTGGTTTTAGAGCGTGGACTACTTACGGAAGATGAGCTTGATGACATTTTCTCTGTAGAGAACTTAATGCGCCCGCAATATAAAGCTAAACGCTACGAGTAATTCTCTGTTCATTGTTAATATAAAAGGAGCTTAGGCTCCTTTTTTCTCTTCTATAACAATTAAATTGATTCATATCAAAAAAATCACTAATAACTTTAACTACATACTCTTGAATAAAATTCCATAAAAACCTTAAAAGAAAACAATAACAGCCAAAAGAAAAAGAGAGCAAGCAAAACTAAAGAATAGAATTTCATTAAATATAACAAAATACCCCGAAATTATTTTTCAATTATTCTCTCCAAAATCCCCCCTCCATTGTTTTGTGAGGAAATGCAAAGTTAGTTATATCTAGCCAAATTAAAATCCCAATAAGAATTAAATCGAAAGCCTAACAACTAAATAAACTTATTATTTTTATAATGAAAAATAATACTTTTCTAATGCGTAGTAATTAATTCACTACTTCATAAGATTTTAATATCCAATTTATTGAAATAGGGAATAATAATTTTAGCCACTGAAAACATTGGGATTATAGGTCCAAATGTAAGGAGATAGCTATGACAACCCAAACAGTATCTACGGAACCTAAAGGTGGATTCTTTTCTAACTTTAAATTTCCTTCTGCTTATACAATCTTATTTTTATTAATTGCTCTCGTAGCTGCCCTAACTTGGGTTGTTCCCGCCGGACAATACGAGCGCACAATGAACGAAGATTTAGGCCGAGAAGTGCCTATTGCTGGTACATATCAGCCAACCGAAGGAAACCCTCAAGGAATCATTGATGTTTTAATGGCACCGATTGATGGCTTCTACAATCATAACAGCTACGAAGCAGCGGCTATTGACGTATCACTGTTCATTTTGGTTATTGGCGGTTTTCTAGGCCTTGTGACAAAGACAGGGGCTATAGATGCGGGCATCGCACGAGTAACAGCGCGCCTTGAAGGCAGAGAAGAACTGATGATTCCAATCCTAATGGCCCTATTTGCCACAGGAGGAACTGTCTATGGCATGGCAGAAGAGTCACTACCGTTTTATACCCTGTTAGTACCTGTCATGATGGCTGCAAGATTTGACCCCGTTGTCGCTGCAGCAACAGTGCTACTTGGCGCGGGCATTGGTACTCTCGGTTCAACCATTAATCCATTTGCAACGGTTATTGCAGCTAATGCGGCTGGAATCCCGTTTACTGACGGCATTTTGTTAAGAGTAGCTATGCTTGTCATTGGCTGGGTTGTTTGCGTGCTCTACGTTATGCGTTACGCAAAAATGGTTCGAGCTGACCAAACAAAATCCATTGTGTTTGACAAGTTTGAGGAAAACAAAGCGCACTTCCTCGGAAGCCAAAGCGATGAGTCTATCGAATTCACTGGCACTCGAAAGCTTATCCTAACGATATTTGCCGCTGCATTCGGTGTGATGATTTATGGTGTTTCCGTTGCAGGTTGGTGGATGGCAGAAATATCAGCCATGTTCTTAGGTGCAACTATCATCATTGGTTTGGTAGCACGCATGAGTGAAGAAGAGTTCACTAGTAGCTTTATAGACGGAGCTCGAGATTTACTAGGCGTTGCATTAATTATTGGGATCGCTCGAGGGATAGTCGTAGTAATGGATCAGGGAATGATTACCGATACTATCCTAAACTCTGCTGAACAAGCAGTGACTGGGCTTTCTTCAGTAATTTTCATCAACGTAATGTATTTATTAGAAATTCTACTCTCTTTCCTCGTCCCGTCATCTTCAGGCTTAGCGGTGCTAACCATGCCTATCATGGCTCCACTAGCCGATTTTGCTGGAGTAGGAAGAGAGCTGGTAGTCACTGCTTACCAATCAGCATCGGGTATTGTGAACCTCATAACTCCAACTTCAGCTGTTGTTATGGGTGGTTTAGCAATTGCGCGTGTTCCTTATGTTCGTTGGATAAAATGGGTTGCACCTTTATTGGGTATTCTGTGTATTTTAATTATGGCTACACTAAGCATTGGTGTTTTCCTGTAGAACTTTCCTGCCCCATCAGCCGCGCTAAGCGCGGCTTTTTATTGCCGAATGTAGACTTCACGTCAATGCGTTAGCGCCCTCCTCCAACACTCCCACTTATATTTATTGCCGCAATTTCTCTTAAACAAGGCGGCTCAAATAAATACGACTCCTGTCGTTCAGATATCAAGCATGCTGATAGCCCCTTTTCCAACGAGGCAGCTTCCATCTGCCCAACAACGTCGCTCATTCACTTCCATCCTTTTTTAAAAGAAAATTTGATATTCGGGATAATTAGCACACATATCGGAAATATTATTCTAACTATATTTATCACAATAATTGTGAGATTACTTTTTATAATTAATAGAATACAAAATGTAATCCGAAGATAGAAACCACTCTAAAACACACCTAAAAAACAACTTGCTTTAGATCAAATTTCATCAATTTATTTTGTTAACAAACACAAAATAAAGACTAAAGAAGTAACTAGCTACTCTGATTTCCTGCATATAAAAATAAAAAAACCATGCAAAAGACGTCTAGAACAGTGAATAAAATTCCCATTGATTCACCGCACGCATATACACAATAGATAAATACATGTGTTCGCCAATGAGTAAATCGACTTATTTTTCATTAAATCACTTCATTTACCCAAACAAAAATAGAAAAACAAAATGAATAATTTTTGTTAAAAACACCTTTCAACCACAATAAATCCATAAATAACAATTTGTGATTAATATCCAAGAAAGGTAGGAAACCCACCGTAATATAAATATCAGAACAAAGAAAAAACTAATTATAAAACACCCTATAAACGCTATTAAATAATTATGTATTTAATAGGATTGGAAACAAAGAATATAGAGAGATACGATTATGAGTAAGTTATATGTAGGTTCAGAAATCGGTCAGCTACGTCGTGTTTTAATTCACCGCCCAAGACGTGCGCTCTGTCATTTAACTCCATCAAACTGCCATGATTTATTGTTTGATGATGTATTGGATATCGAACGTGCGGGCAAAGAACACGATATTTTTGCCAATACTCTACGTAACGAAGGTGTTGAAGTACTGCTACTCACTAATTTGCTCGCTGAAACATTGGACGTTCCTGAAGCCAAAGAATGGCTACTCAACACGCAAATTTCTGACTATCGCTTCGGTCCAACGTTTGCCAACGACCTTCGCTGTTATCTAAATGATCTTCCAACTATCGAATTAGCCAAAATACTCACGGGTGGGCTTTCATTCGGTGAAATGCCTATGAAGTCATCTTCCTTTATTCAGCAAATGAACAAAACCAATGACTTCATTATTAAGCCATTGCCAAATCACTTGTTTACCCGTGATACCTCTTGCTGGGTTTATGGCGGTGTTTCAATCAACCCGATGGCTAAAGTCGCTCGTCAAAGAGAAACGAATCACTTACGCGCAATTTATCGCTGGCATCCAACTTTCGCAGGTCAAGATTTTGTTAAGTACTTCGGTGATGAAGAACATAGCTACGACAAATCTACAATTGAAGGCGGTGATGTTCTGGTTATTGGTCGTGGCGCTGTTTTGATTGGTATGTCAGAACGCACGACACCTCAAGGGGTTGAACAACTAGCATCATCCCTATTTAAACACGGACAAGCGAAAGAAGTGATTGCTCTAGAACTGCCAAAAGATCGCTCATGCATGCACTTGGATACGGTAATGACACACATGCGTGAAGATACATTCTCTGTGTATCCCAATGTAATTCCTGATGATGTGAATTGCTGGAGCTTAACAGGCGATGAATCAGGAAGAGTAAAAGCAACTCAGAAAGACTCCTACATTCACACCATTGAAATTGCGTTAGGCATCGACAAGTTAAACATGATCACTACAGGTGGCGACAGTTTTGAAGCAGAACGTGAACAGTGGAACGATGCGAACAATGTTCTAACCGTGCGTCCTGGTGTTGTGATTGGTTACGAACGAAATACCTATACCAATGAGAAATACGATAAAGCAGGTATCACAGTGTTGCCTATTCCTGGAGATGAGTTAGGCCGTGGTCGTGGCGGCGCTCGCTGTATGAGCTGCCCAATTGAACGTGACGATATCTAATCATTAAATTCGGGTTGTGGTGCGTTTATCCCTACCACAACCTAAGCACAAGGATAATAACTCATGACTAAACAAACAGTCGTCGTCGCTTTAGGTGGCAATGCCTTACTCCGTCGGGGTGAGCCTTTAGAAGCAGACATTCAACGCCACAATATTGAAATCGCCGTCAAAACGATTTCTGAAATAGCTCAGGAATATAACGTGGTATTAGTGCATGGCAATGGCCCTCAGGTTGGGCTCCTAGCGCTACAGGGACTGGAATACAAGAAAGTAAACCCTTATCCACTTGATGTTTTAGGTAGTGAAACACAAGGCATGATTGGCTACATGCTAATGCAGGAGTTCAAAAATCGGTTACCAGAGAGAAATGTCACTTGCATGCTTACTCAGATGACAGTTGATCCCAAAGATCCTGCATTTATTAACCCAACGAAGCCTATTGGCCCTATTTACCAAGAAGCGGAAGCCCGTGAATTAGCAGAAAAATACTGTTGGACAGTGAAACCTGATGGTAGCCACTTTCGCAGAGTGGTTCCAAGTCCAAAACCAACTGGAATCATTGAACATGAAGCCATCACTCAATTAATTAACCAAGGCCACTTAGTAATCTGCACTGGCGGCGGCGGTATTCCGGTCAAACGAGAGAACGGAAAGCTGATAGGAGTGGAGGCCGTCATTGATAAAGATATGTCTGCTGCATTCCTTGCGAAACAGATTGGCGCTGATGCGCTGTTAATTCTGACCGATGCAGATGCTGTCTATTTGAATTGGGGGACGCCAACTCAAACAGCCTTACGCAGTACAACACCAAGTGAGCTATCTCATTACCAATTTGATGAAGGTTCAATGGGTCCCAAAATTGAAGCCTCTTGTGAATTCATCAAACAAGGTGGCACCGTCGTAGGTATTGGCGCTTTAGAAGATGGCCTTCGAATTTTACAAGGTGAAGCGGGAACCAATATTACTCGCGACTAAAAACAAATTAACAAGATAACTTAATGATTATTCGAGCGGTTACTTCAATCAAGTAACCGCCGAACAAGAGGATAACATCATGGCTTTTAACCTACGTAATCGTAACTTCCTAAAATTACTCGACTTCACTCCACGCGAAATTCAACACATGTTGGATTTAGCCGTGGAACTCAAAAAAGCCAAATATAACGGCTATGAACAACCGCGTTTAAAAGGAAAAAATATCGCTCTGATCTTTGAAAAAACCTCAACCAGAACGCGATGTGCATTCGAAGTCGCCGCGTTCGATCAAGGCGCGCAAGTCTCTTATCTTGGTCCTTCAGGCTCACAAATTGGTCATAAAGAGTCAATGAAAGACACAGCTCGAGTACTGGGCCGTATGTACGACGGTATTGAATACAGAGGCTTTGGCCAAAGTATTGTGGAAGAACTTGGCAAATATGCCGGTGTTCCAGTGTGGAACGGGCTAACTGATGAATTCCATCCGACCCAAATCCTTGCTGATTTTATGACCATGCTAGAACATGGACGCGGTAAACAGCTTCATGAAATTAAGTTCGCTTATCTTGGTGATGCTAGAAACAATATGGGTAACTCTCTCATGGTTGGTGCGGCCAAAATGGGTATGGATATTCGCCTTGTCGCACCAAAACAGTTCTGGCCAACGGCAGAACTTGTTGAAACCTGCCGTTCTATTGCTAAAGACACCGGTGCAAAAATTACATTAACAGACGATGTTAATGAAGGCGTTATGGGATGTGATTTCCTTTACACAGATGTTTGGGTCTCTATGGGTGAAGCCAAAGAAGCATGGGCTGAACGTATTGACCTTATGCTCCCTTATCAAGTCAATATGGGAATGCTTAAAGCAACGGGTAACCCACATGTGAAATTTATGCATTGTTTACCAGCATTTCACGGTGAAGACACAACGGTCGGCAAAGAGCTAGCGCGTGAATACCCTGTTTTAAAAGATGGTGTTGAAGTCACCAACGAGGTCATTGAATCTGATCATTCTATTGTGTTTGACGAAGCGGAAAACCGCATGCACACCATAAAAGCCGTGATGGTTTCAACTTTGGGTGATTAATGCCCAAGTGAGCCATTTCACTTATCCCAATGCGAGCTGAATAAAGCTCGCATTATTTTCCAAAGCCTAAATAAAAATTTTTATTCGAGAGGCTAGTAGCATCAATGTGCGCCCATATGTTTCAAACATGAAGGCATTTTCGCATAAAAATCCATTTTCTGGATATTTTAGCCAAAACATTGAAAGCGCTATTTTTGTCCGTATAATCCTCAAAAATTTTTAATCGGAGGCATGACATGAGCAACTTTTTCTTACCATCGCGTTGCAAGTCTCGTCTGAATCAGACGGGATATCCTGTTTTGTTTTTCCGTTTTTATCCAATTTCTAGCCTCCTATTTTAGGGGGCTTTTTTTTACTTAAATTTCGCTCTCATGATGAAGCGTATAAAACACAAAAAGGAACAAACGTTATGGCGCATTCGTTATTTAACCGACACATCATCTCGATTCCAGAGCTTACTCGAAGTGAACTGGAACTCATCGTGGACACAGCAGCAAGATTAAAAGCTGAGCCCAATCCTACATTGTTAAAGAATAAAGTCGTCGCGAGCTGTTTTTTTGAGCCATCAACTCGTACACGCCTCTCTTTTGAGACAGCAGTTGAGCGCTTGGGAGGAAGTGTGATTGGTTTCGACAATGGAGGGAATACTTCTTTGGCCAAGAAAGGGGAAACGCTTGCAGATTCAGTACGAGTCATTTCTTCTTATGTGGACGCATTTGTTATGCGTCATCCCCAGGAGGGTGCTGCACGCTTAGCTGCAGAGTTTTCTAACGGTGTGCCAATCGTAAATGGTGGTGATGGAGCAAACCAACACCCGACTCAAACACTGTTAGACCTGTTTTCTATTTATGAAACCCAAGGGCATCTGGACAACCTAAATATCGCTCTTGTTGGGGACCTAAAGTACGGACGTACCGTTCACTCTCTAACCCAAGCCCTAGCGAAGTTTAATAACGTAAGGTTCTTCTTCATCGCACCAGAAGTACTTGCGATGCCTGAATACATCTGTCAGGAGTTGGAAGAACAAGGAATACAGTTCAGCTTGCATAACAGTATTGAAGACGTCGTTCCGGAGCTAGACATCCTATATATGACCCGCGTGCAAAAAGAGCGTTTTGACGAGTCTGAATACGCACACATCAAGTCCGCGTTTATTTTGACGGCTGATACGTTAGCAGAAGCTCGTGATAACTTGAAAGTTCTGCATCCGCTTCCACGCGTCGACGAAATTACTACCGATGTCGATAAAACACCTTACGCCTACTACTTTCAGCAAGCAGAAAACGGTGTCTACGCTCGCGAAGCCCTTTTAGCTCTAGTTCTCAACGAAACGATTTAAATGCAGGAGACACCATCATGACTAAAAAACATCAATTGCAAGTTGAAGCCATTCGCAACGGCTCTGTCATCGACCATATCCCTGCAAATCTGGGAATCAAAATATTATCTCTGTTCAAGATAAATGAAACAAATCAACGTATTACTATTGGTTTAAACCTGCCTTCATCAGAGCTTGTACAAAAAGACCTGATAAAGATTGAAAATGTTTACCTTAGCAAAAGTCAGGCAAATCAATTGGCTCTTTATGCCCCTAATGCCACCGTCAATCAAATTGAGAACTATATGGTGGTCAATAAACTAAAGTTGACTCTACCTGAACAGATTACGGGAATATTTAGCTGCCCAAACAGTAACTGTATCTCGCATGGAGAGCCGGTCGATAGTCAATTTAACGTCTTTAAAAAAGAAAAAAATGTGCAGTTAAAATGCCATTATTGTGAAAAAGTATTCTCTCGCGAAATAATGACTGAATCAAAATAGTACCCACAACCACACAGTGTTCAGTCCGACGCTAAACACTGTGTGGTTTTTCGCTTTTCCCTAATATGCATAATCTTTCAAAATCAACATAATTATCCAAAATATTATTAAATTAATAGTTTTTTATTTGGTGATCTTATTCAAAAACCCAATTATTTATCGATGCTATTCTGCTCATCGATTAGTTTTCAAAATAATATGCGAAAGCAATTTTCTTTGAATTAGGATACATCTGGTCCTAATGAATCTCTCGTTAGATGCCATCGTCACTCTAAGGATCTGAGTGTGTAACAGAAAAGGGATGACCACTATTTTTCACGCAAGAGCGTAGTTAGATGAGGAGTTACCCGTGAATAGACACATTCCACTCGTTACTTTTGAATCCGAAGATGACTCATTAGCTAATGCTTGTAAGCGTTTATTACATCAACAAAGCTTCACCAACCAGAATGAGTTACGTGAGAAGCTTGTCGAAATCGGTTACACAGGTATCAGCCAATCTACGGTATCTCGTCTGCTATCACAGTTAGGTGTTGTAAAGGTACAAAACGCCTGCGGTAAAAAGGTCTACTGTATTACCGTTGAAACCGCTCCTGTTCGCATCGAATCTTCTATCTCCTCGCAAATCGAGTTAATTACACATAATCAATCTAACGTCATTGTCAAAACGCATCCCGGCAGTGCTCAACTGGTCGCTCGTCTTGTTGATATAGATCCTCATAACGAAATACTAGGCACAATAGGTGGAAACGATACGGTACTGATTATTCCCAGAGACGTAACACAAATAGAGAAATGCGAAACGGTTGTTAGAGAACGTTTGGGATTACTTTCCGCGTCTTAACGACGAGAGTGTTGTAGGAAAAGTCTGCGCCGAAACAGGTAAGAGTGCCCAATAAGTTGTACTAGATTGCGGATTACTGACAGTTAAAGAGCTAGATAGCATATTCTTTATTGAAAACCTGATGCGTCCACAGTATAAAGCGAAGCGCTACGAGTCAGTGATTCAAACAAAGGGTTCTGATAAAGAACCTTTTATAGTAAAAAAAACTGTAAAAACAAATTGATAAAAATAACTGCAACGGACTGCAAACCAATATTTCTTTTTCATTTACTAAACGAGGTATCACTATGGTTTGGGTCGAGCTATTAGTCGTTCTTCTCTTCATCTTTGTAGGGGCACGCATTGGCGGCATTGGTATTGGCTTAGCAGGTGGTGCAGGTGTTATTGCACTTTCTCTGGGTCTTGGTGTACCAACTAGCCAAGCATATATTCCTGTTGATGTAATTCTTATCATCATGTCTGTAATCACAGCGATTGCTGCGATGCAGGTGGCTGGTGGTATGGATTGGCTGGTACAGATTGCAGAAAACTTCCTGCGCAAAAATCCACAACGTATTACGTTTTATGCGCCAATTGTAACGTTCATCATGACTTTGATGGCTGGTACAGGTCATACCGCGTTCTCAACTCTTCCAGTGATTGCTGAAGTTGCAAAAGGACAAGGGGTTCGTCCATCACGCCCTCTTTCTATTGCAGTTGTTGCATCACAAATCGCGATCACAGCTTCACCAATCTCTGCGGCTGTTGTTGCTTTTGCAGCAATGCTTACTCCGTTTGGCGTTGATTACTTAACGCTTTTAGCTGTGTGTATTCCAACGACGTTTGCGGCTTGTATGGTTGGTGCGCTTGTTTCTAACTTCATGGGCGGTGAGTTGAAAAATGATCCTGTTTACCAAGACCGTTTAGAGAAAGGCTTGATTAAACTTGCCGACAAACAGCAACGTACTATTTTGCCAACAGCGAAAACAGCGACTTATATTTTCCTAGCGGCTATTGGTTTCGTTGTTTGCTACGCAGCAGCAATCTCTAAATCTGTTGGTTTGATTGAAAACCCAGCTTTAGGCCGTAACGAAGCAATTATGACAGTAATGCTGGCAGCAGCGGCACTGATCGTATTAGTCACTAAGATTGATGCAGCGAAAATTTCAAGTGCACCAACATTTCGTTCAGGTATGACTGCATGTGTGTGTGTACTGGGTGTGGCTTGGTTAGGTTCAACCTTCGTAAATGCTCACGTTGCAGACATCAAAGATGTGGCTGGCGCACTATTGGCTGAAAATCCATGGATGCTGGCTATCGTATTGTTCTTTGCTTCTATGCTGCTTTACTCACAAGGTGCAACCACAGTGGCACTAATGCCTGCGGCTCTAGCAATCGGTGTGGCTCCTCTTACAGCCGTCGCATCTTTCGCAGCGGTTAGTGCTCTGTTTGTTCTGCCAACTTACCCAACGCTACTTGCTGCGGTTGAGATGGATGACACGGGTTCAACGCGCATTGGTAAATATGTGTTCAACCACCCATTCTTCATTCCAGGTGTGGCGACAATTGCTTCAGCAGTAACATTCGGCTTCCTATTTGGCGGACTATTCATCTAGTTCTGATTAATCCATTAAAAGCCAGATAAGAAATAACCCGCGAGATTCGAACGACCTAAAGTTGGATGAATTCGCGGGTTTTGTTTTACTTCGATGAAACTTATTCGCTCTAATCTCGGTCTGATTGAGTTAATATGGCACAATAAGTTGTCGCCTGTGCCATTCACTCTCAACCAGAAATTGATTAGATGATACGTAAATTTTTCTATTTTTTGCTACTGACACTATCTGTATTTAGCCATTCAGCATTTGCTGTATTCGGTAACAACAATACACTTTCGGTGAGTAATGACGGCAATAAGTTTGTCCCTATTGATCAAGCTTTCCCGTTTAATACCTTCCAGCAAGGCGATCGCCTTTTCGTTGACTGGCAAGTAAAAGATGGCTACTACTTATATCAAGATCGCATCACAATCAGTGCTGAAAACGTCATATTAGGTGACTATGAACTGGTTGATGGCGAGCCTTATCATGATGAATTCTTTGGTGATGTCACCATCTACACCACTCCGCTTTCTATTGAGCTGCCACTGAGTGACTACCAACTTGGTGCGCGTATTATCGTTCAATATCAGGGATGTGCTAAAGCAGGTTTCTGCTATCCACCAGAAACACGAGTGGTGGAAATCAGTAAGTTCGACTTTTCACAACCTAGTGATTCTGAGAAAACTGCCGCCGGGCAAAATAACAATACACAAAATGAGTCACAGCCTGCGAGCATTAAAAATGCACCGATTTCAGAACAAGACTCGTTAGCAGGCAAACTGTCACAAAACTGGTGGACACCATTACTGTTCTTAGCATTAGGCGTTGGTTTGGCTTTCACACCATGTGTTCTGCCTATGTATCCGATTTTGACGGGTATCGTTTTAGGTAATGGGCAGTTAACTCATAAGCGAACCTTGTTATTGAGCGTAGTTTACGTTCAAGGTATGGCGCTGACTTACACTCTATTAGGTTTGATTGTTGCTTCTGCTGGTTTGCAGTTTCAGGCTGCGCTCCAACACCCTTATGTTTTGGTTGGCCTGAGCGTAATGTTTGTGTTACTCGCACTGTCAATGTTTGGCTTGTACACACTTCAATTACCAAGCTCATTGCAAACTTGGTTAAGCAATCTGAGCAATCAACAACGAGGTGGCCGTCTTGCAGGCGTTTTTGCTATGGGCGCAATTTCTGGCTTAGTGTGTTCACCATGCACAACCGCACCGCTCTCTGGTGCTTTACTCTATGTGGCGCAAAGTGGTGATTTACTTACCGGTGGTGTCGCGCTTTATGCACTGGCTATTGGGATGGGTATTCCACTGATTCTGGTCGCCGTCTTTGGTAACCGCTTGTTGCCGAAAGCAGGCGCTTGGATGGGCAAAGTAAAAACCGCGTTTGGTTTCATTCTTCTTGCTGCACCGATCTTCCTGCTGGAACGATTACTGCCAGAAATCTGGGCAACAGCACTTTGGTCTGCTCTGGGCTTCACAGCTTTTGCTTGGCTATATCATGTTAAAAACAGCTTACCTTTTGGTGGCTGGAAACAGAGTACGCTCGGTATCATTGCGATTCTTGGATTACTGGCCTCAGCTCAGCCTGCTTTGAATTACTGGTTTAATGGTGCTCAGACAGAGCAGCAGCAATCAACCATCAGCTTCAAGCGCATTGCGAATGTGGATGAACTGAACGCTGAACTGGAAAAAGCCAAATTAGCGGGTAAGACAGTGATGCTCGACTTCTACGCCGATTGGTGTGTGGCGTGTAAAGAGTTCGAAAAATACACCTTCCACCAGCCAGATGTTGAACAAAAACTGAAAGATGTCGTGCTACTGCAGGCAGACGTCACTCGCAATCAGCCACAAGATATCGAATTACTTAAACAGATGGATGTACTTGGCTTACCCACCATCGAGTTTTGGAACGATAAGGGCGAGAGAGTACCAAATGCGCGAATAACAGGTTTCATGCAAGCAGAGCGTTTTTTACAACACCTAAAAGACCATCAGATCTAAATTTTCATCTCCTCACGCGACAAGGTTTGACCCTATACGTCAAACCTTGTTGTGGTATTCATCTTCATGCAGATAAAAACTGGATATAGTTCAGACTTTTAGTCTATGGACATTGTTCCAAACCTCAAACCAGACAATAATTTATTTAACGTAATTGTTAAAAGTGTTTAACGTCATGGATTCGACATACACCATCATCATCGCTGATGATCACCCGCTGTTTCGAAACGCATTGTTTCAATCCGTCCATATGGCGATAAGCGGTGCAAATTTGCTTGAAGCAGACTCTTTAGATGCTTTACTCAAACTACTTGAAAAAGATCCTGAACCGGACTTGCTGCTACTGGACCTTAAAATGCCCGGCGCTAACGGCATGTCTGGCCTTATTCAATTACGTGCGGAATATCCGGATTTACCGATTGTCGTGATCTCTGCCAGCGAAGAGTCTTCTGTGGTATCACAGGTGAAGAGCCATGGTGCGTTCGGTTTTATTCCTAAATCCAGTGACATGCGCGCTTTGATCAGCGCTTTAAATCAGGTACTTAACGGTGAACCCTACTTCCCTGAAGGCCTGATTACCAACAACGAAGCCTGTGATGATCTGGCGGGTAAAATTGCCACCTTAACACCTCAGCAGTACAAGGTGCTTGGTATGCTTTCTGACGGCTTGCTGAATAAGCAAATTGCCTATGAGTTGAATGTTTCGGAAGCCACTATCAAAGCTCATATGACAGCGATCTTCCGAAAACTTGGGGTAAAAAGTAGGACTCAGGCGGTTATTTTACTCAAAGAGCTGAACAACTAATCACGTGTCCAACGTTACTCGCTTGACTCAACAACGTCTTCCTCGGCTGGCAAACGCAAACCTACTTTAGTTACTTGCCAGTCGACAACATCTGCAACCACCCAATGTAATCCATACCACTCAAAGTGGTCACCCAGTACTGGGGTTGTACCCAGATGTTCTGTCACTAAGTCCTTTAACGTCATATCGGCGCGGAATGGGCCTAATTCCAGACCGTAAATCATAGCAACATCAACCAGTTTCGATTCTACATCGAGGAAGAAATCACCAAAGAAGCGAGCAAACGACTCTTTCACTGGCGCTTCACTAAACAGCTGGCTCAGCGCCGCCAAATCTTTCTCTTGGGCAACAACACAAAGAATATCGCCAGATTCTAGTCGGGTACTTCCCGAAGGATGAAGTAAGGCTTTGTCGCGGAACAGGGCTGCAATACGTGTTCCTTCAGGCATAAAGAGATTACGAATTGGCTCGCCAATACACCACTTCTCTTTCTGTAGCTGATAAACAAACAGCTCCCACTCACTGGTTGGGAAAATCTCAAGCCCAGAGCGTGAAATAGGTTCAGGCTTGGAAGGCAGTTCCACTTTCGCCAGGCTCATTGCCTTAGTCAAAGAGCCGCCTTGAACAATCAGCGATACCATCACCACGAAGAAAGCCAGATTGAAATAAAGCTGCGCGTCAGGCAAACCTGCCATCATAGGGAACACCGCCAGAATGATCGGTACGGCACCGCGCAATCCTACCCATGAAATGAACCATTTCTCTCTTGAAGTGAAGCTTTTAAACGGCAGCAAACTTATCCAGACCGAAATCGGTCGGGCAAACAGAATCATACCAAACGCTAATGCGAGGCCCGGCAATGCAATGGTTAACAAGTTTGTCGGAGTAACCAACAAACCCAGCACTAGGAACATGCCGATTTGTGCTAGCCATGTCATGCCATCCAATACGTTTAAAATTGAATGACGGCTGCGAGTTGGACGGTTACCTAACAGTAACCCCACCAAGTAAATGGATAGAATCCCACTGCCACCAAGTGCATTCGCCAGAGCAAAAATGATCAGTCCACCGCTCACGGTAAGAATGGAATACAAACCTTCTGGTAGCTTAGTCGTGTTGATAACTTTCCACAGTAACCAGCCACCGGATAGTCCTAATAGCGCCCCCACACCAAACTGCTGAACGAAATTAATTGCTAAGAAACTGACACTGAAGTCACCGCTGGCACTACCAAGAATGGCAATCATAGTAACGGTTAAAAACACCGCCATCGGGTCGTTAGTTCCCGACTCTATCTCTAAAGTCGCCCCAACACGTTCATTGAGGCTACGTCCTTTGAGCAAGGAGAATACAGCTGCGGCATCAGTCGAGCCGACGATAGCGCCAACCAGAATGCCCTGCATCAGCGACAGATCAAACAACCAAGTGGCTAACGCCCCCGTAATTAAAGTGGTCAAAGCGACACCGAAGGTCGCTAACGACACTGAGGGCCAAAAGGCAACTTTAAAGCTCGCCACTCGCGTTCTCATACCACCATCAAGGAGGATAATGGCAAGAGCTAAGTTACTGACCAAATACGCTAACGGATAATTATCAAACAGAATTCCGCCCGGTCCGTCTTCACCCGCTAGCATGCCAACGGCAAGAAACACCAACAAAATCGGAATACCTAATTTTGAAGATACAGGGCTGAGCAGCACACTCAATGCAATCAGCAGTGCACCAACCAGAAAAAAGCCGTTTATCGTTATCGCATCCAATCTTTCACCTTTCCAACTGACTCAAATGTTTATAAATACATATTTATTATGCTCTCCATTGTGCACATTTTTATTACCTACGTCAGAAAAGTCTGTGTAAATAATTGCAACCTTTTGCCCGCCAAACAAAAAGCTAAGCGTTTGACATAAATAGTGGTTACTCAAACGGCTAATTTTCATACTTCAATGCTCTGACCTTATACTTTTGGCTAATTTAACAGTTAATTAACATTAAAAATAAATTCACAAACCAGACAAAACTCAATAATTACAACACCTTAAAAATAAAAAATCACAGACTAAAGTTGCACAGATCTCTTGCCTTAACACTGCTAATGTATAAATCGTAACATTACGTTAACACAACACTTAACAGGAAGGAGAAGGCCATGGCGTTCGAATCTACAGAACATGCTCAAGCCTACTGGAAAGAAAACTTGGGGATTATGGGATCACTGCTCGCAGTGTGGTTCTTGGTGTCTTATGGCGCAGGCGTTTTATTCGTTGACGCGCTAAACAGCATTCATTTAGGCGGCTTTAAGCTTGGATTCTGGTTTGCACAACAGGGCTCAATCTACACATTCGTCGCTTTAATCTTTATTTACGTTGCGCGCATGAACTCGCTCGACAAGAAATATAACGTGCATGAAGACTAAGAGGTTTTAGAAATGGATATTCAAACTTGGACGTTTATTCTTGTTGGTCTCTCTTTTGCTCTCTACATTGGCATCGCCATTTGGGCTCGAGCGGGATCAACCAGTGAATTCTATGTCGCTGGCGGTGGTGTACACCCTGTAGCGAACGGTATGGCAACAGCAGCAGACTGGATGTCAGCAGCATCTTTCATCTCAATGGCAGGTATCATTTCGTTCATCGGTTACGATGGTACTGTTTACCTAATGGGTTGGACAGGCGGCTACGTTCTGTTGGCTCTATGTTTAGCACCTTACCTACGTAAATTTGGTCAGTTCACTGTTCCAGATTTCATTGGTGAACGTTACTACTCGAAAACAGCTCGTATGGTTGCAGTATTCTGTGCGATCTTCATTTCGTTTACTTACGTTGCAGGCCAAATGCGCGGTGTAGGTGTAGTGTTCTCTCGCTTCCTAGAAGTAGACATTAACGTTGGTATCGTTATCGGTATGGCGATTGTGTTCTTCTACGCTGTACTTGGTGGTATGAAAGGCATCACTTATACGCAGGTAGCTCAGTTCTGTGTTCTCATTTTCGCCTTCCTTGTACCTGCAATCTTTACGTCAATCATGATGACAGGCAATCCACTACCACAAATTGGTATGGGTTCAACCATCGCGGGAACGGACGTTTATCTGCTTGATAAACTAGATGGTCTAACGCAAGAACTTGGCTTTACTCAGTACACTGAAGGCAGTAAGAGCATGGTGGATGTATTCTTCATCTGTGCTGCACTGATGGTGGGTACTGCGGGTCTTCCACACGTAATCATTCGCTTCTTCACAGTACCAAAAGTACGTGATGCGCGTATCTCTGCGGGTTGGGCGCTACTATTTATCTCGCTACTTTATACTACTGCACCAGGCGTTGCTGCGTTTGCTCGCGTGAACCTAATCGAAACGATTAACGGCCCTGATATGCAAGGTGTTCCTGCTGAACAAGCACCAAGCTGGTATAAAAACTGGGAAAGCACTGGTCTAGTTAAATGGGAAGATAAAAACGCCGATGGTCGTATGTTCTACTCTGGTGACGCTCGTAACGAGATGAACATCAACCGCGACATCATCGTACTGGCTTCTCCTGAGTTAGCTAAACTTCCTAACTGGGTTGTTGGTCTACTAGCAGCAGGTGGCTTAGCGGCAGCACTATCTACAGCGGCAGGTCTACTACTAGTAATCTCTACCTCTATCTCTCATGACTTGTTGAAGAAAGGCTTCAAGCCAAATATGACCGATAGACAAGAACTGCTCGCTGCTCGTCTGGCTGCGATTGTGGCAATCGTTGGTGCAGGTTACTTGGGCATTAACCCTCCGGGCTTCGTAGCACAGGTGGTCGCCTTCGCCTTCGGCTTGGCCGCGGCATCCTTCTTCCCTGCCATCATCTTGGGTATTTTCTACAAGAAGATGAACAAAGAAGGTGCTATCGCAGGTATGGTTGCAGGTATCGTATTTACAGCAGCATACATCATCTACTTCAAGTTCATTAACCCAGCAGCAAGCACACCTGACAACTGGTTCTTCGGCATCAGCCCAGAAGGTATCGGTACTCTAGGTATGTGTTTGAACTTTGTGGTCTCTATCGTAGTGAACAAGTTCACTGCAGAAGTACCAACTGAAGTACAAGACATGGTTGAGTCAATCCGCTTCCCTAAAGGTGCAGGCGCAGCTCACGACCATTAATACGCAAAAAGGTTGGGCGAAAGCGTCTCGACTCTAGCGATAACAAAAAAGCCCAAAGCATTGCTTTGGGCTTTCTCTTTTTCGTTCGGTGCAAATTAAGCTTTAGCATCCACCGCAGTAAAACTTGGATTTACTGTAGTCAGTTTGCGGATCAGGTAGTTCAGCAAGACACCATACATAGGCACAAACAAACCAAGGCTAATCACCAGTTTAAAGCCGTAATCGACTAAAGCGATTTCCGTCCAGTGCTCTGCCATAAATGGATCTGGGCTTTGGTAGAATGCGATACCAAAGAAAGCAATAGTATCTAAAGCGTTACCAAACAGCGTTGATGCGGTTGGTGCCACCCACCACTGCTTCATTTGACGCAGTCGGTTAAACACATGCACGTCCATGATCTGGCCAAGCAGATAAGCCATGAAACTTGCAATCGCGATACGCGCGACAAACATGTTTAACTCGCTTAATGGGGCAAAGCCTTGGAACTGACCTTCATAAAACACAACCGAAAGCAGATACGAAACCACGAGAGCAGGCAGCATCACGTAAAAAATGATTTTACGCGCAAGTCCAGCACCAAAAATACGTACCGTTAAGTCAGTCGCTAAGAAGATAAATGGAAAAGTGAAAGCGCCCCAAGTGGTATGTAAACCGAATACGGTAAACGGGATTTGTACCAGATAATTGCTTGATGCAATGATCACTAAGTGGAACAGAACCAGAAATGTCAGGGCTTTGCGCTGTTGCGCAGGGGTAAAGTTACTCATATTGTACCTTTTTAGTTTGATTTGGGGGCGAGGGAACCCAAATGAAGCTTTCGCTTCTCACTGATTGTCATTCGGAAGATTTGCCTCTCCCGAGCTAAGGGCGGCGATTATACATTAATCAATTTTGCCTGCAATAGCTGGCAAAATAGCAAACGTTTTCCAGATCATGTTAAATATAGAAGCTTGGTTTGGTTAGAAATAATGACGTTGACGGGTCAAAATTTGCGCCACTTTTGACCTTTTCCTTGAGAAGATCCTCAAGATCATGCTAATCTTCCGCTCCATTTTTCTAGCCTAAATTTCGTCAATTCGATGAAATAATTGAGCTAGTGCTATCTTTAAGAGTGTCGGAGCACTATCCGATCACGCAATCCCAAACCAAAGTGGAACCAAATAAATGGGCAAAGGTACTCTGTATATTGTCTCTGCACCAAGCGGCGCAGGTAAATCAAGCTTGATCGCAGAAATGTTGGAACACAACCCAGCCTATGCGATGAAGGTATCCGTGTCTCACACCACTCGTGGTATGCGCCCGGGTGAGCAAGATGGTGTTCACTACCATTTTGTACAGAAGGAACACTTTGAAGCGCTGATCGAAAAAGGCGAATTTCTAGAATACGCAGAAGTCTTTGGTAACTACTACGGTACTTCACGTGTCTGGATTGAAGAGACGCTTAATAAAGGTATTGATGTCTTCTTAGATATCGACTGGCAAGGTGCTCGCCAAATCCGTGAGCAAATGCCAAAAGCGAAGAGTGTCTTTATTCTTCCACCTTCAAACGGTGAGTTAGAACGTCGTTTGAATGCACGTGGTCAAGACAGCGAAGCTGTTATTGCTAAGCGTATGGCAGAAGCTAAATCTGAAATTTCTCACTACCACGAATACGACTACATCATCATAAATGATGACTTCGATACCGCCCTAACCGATTTTAGAGCGATCATTCGTGCCGAGCGATTAAAACAAGATAAGCAGGCTGAAAAATACAAAGGCATGCTTAAAGCACTACTCGCAGAGTAATTAAACGTATTATTAACAACCCTACTAGCTAGAAACCGCTACCGTAAGGTTGTATACTTTCTCGTCATTCAACATTTTTGTTTATATTGGAGTTCTCATGGCACGCGTAACTGTTCAAGACGCTGTTGAAAAAGTTGGCAACCGTTTCGACCTAGTTCTGATTGCGGCTCGCCGCGCTCGTCAAATGCAAACTGGTGGTAAAGATTCACTTGTGCCTGAAGAGAACGATAAGCCAACGGTTATCGCTCTTCGCGAAATCGAAGAAGGTCTTATCACTAAAGACGTACTTGACGCACGTGAGCGTCAAGAGCAGCAAGAGCAAGAAGCAGCTGAATTAGCAGCAGTGAGCAGCATTGTTCACAACCGTTAATCCCTGCAAGTAAGACAATAGACAACTCTCGGGCCTATAATTTGTATCTATTCGATAGCCTCAAAGACGTTGCCCAGGAATATCTCACAGAGCCTCAACTTGAGGCTCTGCGCCAATCTTATATAGTGGCAAGAGATGCCCACGAAGGGCAAACCCGCTCAAGCGGCGAACCTTATATTATCCACCCAGTGGCAGTAGCTCGAATTCTGGCTGAAATGCGCTTGGATTTGGAAACACTTCAAGCAGCCCTCCTTCACGACGTTATCGAAGACTGTGACGTCACCAAAGAAGATTTAGAAGCTCAATTTGGTCAAGCAGTGGCTGAACTGGTTGACGGTGTATCTAAGCTCGACAAACTAAAATTCCGCGACCGTAAAGAAGCTCAAGCAGAGAACTTCCGCAAAATGGTTCTTGCTATGGTGCAAGACATCCGCGTGATTCTTATTAAGCTCTCCGACCGTACGCACAACATGCGCACGCTAGGTGCTCTTCGTCCGGATAAAAAACGTCGTATTGCCCGAGAAACCCTAGAGATTTACGCACCACTCGCCCACCGTTTAGGTATTCACAACATCAAAACCGAGTTAGAAGAGCTAGGTTTTGAAGCGTTATATCCAAACCGTTATCGAGTTCTGAAAGAAGTCGTGAAAGCAGCGCGTGGTAACCGCAAAGAGATGATCCAACGCATCCACAGCGAGATCGAAGGCCGCTTACATGAAGTTGGCCTACCGGCTCGCGTGTTTGGTCGTGAGAAAAACCTTTTCTCCATCTATAACAAGATGAAGACCAAAGAGCAGCGTTTCCACACCATTATGGATATCTATGCGTTTCGTGTTGTGGTTGATACGGCTGACACCTGTTACCGAGCTCTCGGCCAAGTGCACAGCTTGTACAAACCACGTCCGGGTCGTATGAAAGACTATATTGCGGTTCCGAAAGCGAACGGCTATCAGTCTCTGCATACCTCAATGGTTGGCCCACACGGTGTGCCTGTTGAAGTTCAAATCCGAACTGAAGATATGGACCAAATGGCAGACAAAGGTGTGGCAGCACACTGGTCATATAAAGCCAATGGTGACCGTACCGGCACAACAGCACAGATCAAAGCTCAGCGCTGGATGCAAAGCTTACTTGAGCTACAACAAAGCGCAGGTAACTCTTTCGAATTTATCGAAAACGTTAAATCTGATCTATTCCCAGATGAGATTTACGTCTTCACTCCTAAAGGTCGTATCGTTGAACTGCCTGTTGGCGCAACCGCGGTAGACTTCGCGTATGCGGTACATACCGACGTGGGTAACACCTGTGTGGGTACTCGCGTTGACCGCAATCCGTACCCATTAAGCAAGCCTCTGAAAAACGGACAAACTGTTGAAATTATCAGTGCTCCGGGTGCGCGTCCAAATGCAGCCTGGCTTAACTACGTAGTGACTTCACGTGCTCGTACTAAGATCCGTCAGGTTCTGAAAACCATGCGTCGTGAAGAATCGGTCAGCTTGGGTCGTCGCCTGCTTAATCATGCCTTGGGTGAAGAGTCAATCACTACTATCAGCCAAGAGAGCATTCAGCATGTTCTCAGCGATCTGAAACTTTCCAGCGTTGATGATTTGTTAGCCGCGATTGGTCTTGGCGAACTGATGAGTATCGTGATTGCCCGTCGTCTGCTAGGCAATGCTGATGAATTAACAGAAGTAGAAAGCAAAGACGGTCAACCTAAGAAGAAACTGCCTATCCGAGGTGCAGAGGGTATTCTGTTAACCTTCGCTAACTGTTGTCACCCTATTCCGGATGACCACATTATTGCGCACGTTTCTCCGGGGCGTGGACTTGTCGTGCACCGTGAAACCTGTCCTAACGTACGCGGGCATCAGAAAGAGCCTGATAAGTACATGGCAGTGGAATGGACCAAAGATTACGATCAGGACTTCATCACTGAACTGAAAGTCGATATGCAAAACCGCCAAGGCGCGCTAGCTGAATTGACCAATGTAATTTCCAAGACAGGCTCCAATATTCATGGTCTGTCGACAGAAGAACGTGATGGTCGTCTGTACACAGTAACTGTGGTACTTACCACCAAAGATCGTGTTCATCTTGCTGGCATTATGAAGAAAATTCGTGCAATGCCAAACGCACCGAAGGTGAGACGCAGAAGGCACTAATAGCGCCGATGCTCAAGTAACCTAACGATGTAGCCCTTGATATGGCCTATCAAGGGCTTTTTTATTTTATGTGGTAAGCCTTTTCTAACCACAGACTAAAGCATAGAAAATTTGTTATGAACTTAGAACGTTACACTCGAATTCAAGAAGTGCTCAAAGCACGCCAACCTGATCTGACCGTATGTTTAGAAGAAGTACACAAGCCGAATAACGTCTCCGCGGTCATTCGTACTGCCGATGCAATTGGATTGCACAAAATCCATGCGGTTTGGCCGAGCAAACAAATGCGTACTCTTGGTCATACCTCAGCAGGCGCTCGTAACTGGGTCGAAGTGGACACTCATGACAATATTCAAGATGCAGTAAAAGCGCTAAAAGCACAGAACATGCAGGTATTAGTCACCAACCTTTCAGAAACTGCCATAGACTTTCGTGAAATTGACTACACCAAACCGACAGCAATTATCGTGGGTAGTGAAAAAGTGGGTATATCAAAGCAAGCTCTTGAGCTGGCCGATCAAGACATCGTTATCCCTATGGTTGGAATGGTGCAATCACTCAATGTTTCTGTTGCTAGCGCACTGATTCTGTATGAAGCACAACGTCAACGCCAAGCTGCGGGCATGTATCAGCAAGAAAAAAGCCCGCTTCCTGAAGAAACCATTCACCGAATTCTATTTGAACGTGGCCACCCTGTATTAGCCAAAGTGGCTAAACGCAAAAAGCTGCCTTACCCACCTCTGGATGACGAAGGTCAAATTGTTGCGAATGAATCTTGGTGGAAAGCGATGCAGAGCAAATAATTCCCCTGTACAAAAACACAGCTTAATGTTTGAATAACCCTTATTTCAAACAGCTAAATGGTTGATTATGTCCCAGCTTTTATCTGCAATTCCATTAACCTCACTTTCCGGAGTGGGCGCAAAAGTGGCCGAAAAACTGGAGAAAGTTGGGCTTACTACAGTACAAGATTTACTGTTCCACCTGCCGCTACGTTATGAAGATCGCACTCGAATCTACCCGATTGTAAAACTGCACCCAGGCCTTTGGGCAGCGGTGCAAGGTAAAGTGATGGCGGTCGATACCACCTTCGGCCGTCGCAAAATGCTGACTGTAAAAATAAGCGACGGAAACGGCACACTTACTCTGCGCTTCTTCAACTTTACCGCTGGGATAAAAAACAACTTTACCGAAGGTAAGTTAGTACACGCTTACGGCGAAATAAAGCGTGGCAATACAGGGTTGGAAATCATCCATCCTGAATATAAGTTTTACTTTCCAGAACAGAAACCCGATGTCGAAGCCAATCTAACTCCGGTCTACCCAACCACTGAAGGTCTGCGTCAGCTCACTCTGCGCAACCTGACTGATCAGGCGCTATCTCTACTTGATAAGGCAGCAGTGCAAGAACTGCTTCCATCCGGTTTATACGATCATCAAATAACTCTGGCGCAAGCGCTGCATACCATTCATCGCCCGCCATCGGATATCGATTTAAGTCTTTTTGATGATGGTCGCCATCCAGCGCAGATTCGTTTAATTATGGAAGAACTACTGGCACAGAACCTTTCAATGTTGGCAGTTCGCAGTAAAGGACAGCAAGATGTTGCCCTTCCTCTTAAAGCCTCTGACACGCTGAAAAATCAATTGCTGGAACAATTACCTTTTTCACCAACCAATGCCCAGACTCGCGTGGTTAACGAGATAGAAGCAGACCTTGCGAAACCTCACCCAATGATGCGTTTAGTCCAAGGGGATGTAGGTTCAGGTAAAACACTGGTTGCGGTACTGGCAGCAGCAAGAGCGATTGAAAACGGCTACCAAGTCGCTTTGATGGCACCAACAGAGTTGCTCGCAGAGCAGCACGCCATTAATTTCAGCCAGTGGTTTGAAGCTATGGGTATCAAGGTTGGCTGGTTAGCAGGCAAACTCAAAGGCAAAGCCAAAGAAGCCGAGCTCGCGCGTATTGCCAGTGGCGAAGTAAAAATGGTAGTGGGTACTCACGCACTGTTTCAAGAGCACGTGGTATTCGATCATTTAGCCTTGGTGATTATCGATGAGCAGCACCGTTTTGGTGTCCACCAGCGTTTGGAACTACGCGAAAAAGGCGCTAAACAAGGCGCGTATCCGCATCAATTGATCATGACAGCAACCCCTATTCCTCGAACGCTGGCGATGACAGCGTATGCGGATTTGGAAACCTCAATTATCGATGAACTTCCTCCGGGCAGAACACCGATTCAAACCGTCGCAATTCCGGATACCAAACGCGGTGATATCGTTGAACGAGTACGTAATGCTTGTCTGAATGAAGGTAAGCAAGCTTATTGGGTATGTACTCTGATTGATGAATCAGAAGTCTTGGAGGCGCAAGCCGCAGCAGACACTGCGGAAGAGCTGCAACGCAAACTGCCTAATGTCAAAATCGGTTTAGTTCACGGCAGAATGAGACCTGCCGAGAAGCAACAGGTCATGCAGGCATTCAAAAATAATGAGCTGCATCTTCTGGTCGCCACCACAGTGATTGAAGTGGGTGTTGATGTTCCCAACTCAAGCTTGATGATCATCGAAAACCCAGAGAGACTTGGTTTAGCCCAGCTCCACCAGCTGCGTGGTCGTGTTGGCCGAGGCTCTGTTGCCAGTCATTGTGTACTTCTGTACCACGCGCCACTTTCAAAAACAGCGCAAAAACGCCTAGGTGTACTGCGCGAAAGTAACGATGGATTTGTTATCGCGCAACGAGATTTGGAAATTCGTGGTCCCGGTGAACTACTCGGTACCAAGCAAACCGGTTTGGCTGACTTCAAAATTGCAGATTTAGTGCGAGATCAACGCTTAATTCCAGAAGTTCAGCGCATAGCTCGTCATATTCACGATAACTATCCAACAAACGCAACCGCAATTATTGATCGTTGGCTTGGCGAACGAGACGTTTACGCGAAAGCTTAGCCCTTGAATTTATTCATCATATTTTCCTTTGCACCAACTTAAAGCAAACGTTTGCTTTTTACAGTTATTACTCTATAATCGCCGCAAAATTTAGCCTTATATTTTTTAAGACTAATTTCCAGAGCGGAATCTGATTAACAGCAATCACAGACAACCATTCTGCTCCACAAGCAATGCCCATTCAGCGCATTTTTGTGTACGACTCAATTAGGAAAATAAAAATGACAACCGAAAACGCGGCTCGTAAGTCCGATCTTGTCTATCAACTCAATGACAGACCACCTTTGCCACACACTTTATTCGCTGCTCTTCAGCACCTGCTAGCTATGTTTGTAGCTGTTATCACGCCATCCCTTATTATTTGCCAAAGTTTGGGCGTACCAGCAGCAGAAACAAACACCATCATCAGCATGTCACTGTTTGCCTCAGGTGTGTCTTCTTTCATTCAGATTCGAACCATTGGTCCTATCGGCTCTGGCTTGTTATCCATTCAAGGCACCAGCTTTAACTTCTTAGGTCCAATTATTGGTGCTGGCTTAGCGCTTAAAGCTGGCGGCGCAGATATTCAAACTATGATGGCCGCTATTTTCGGTACCATCCTTGTTGCTTCCTCTGCTGAAATTCTGCTTTCTCGTGTATTGGAATTCGCTCAGCGCGTTATCACTCCGCTAGTATCAGGCATTGTGGTGACATTGATCGGTTTGACACTGATTCAAGTAGGCTTAGTCTCTATGGGTGGTGGTTACGCAGCGATGGGTGACGGCACTTTTGGCAGCCTAGATAAACTTGCACTTGCGGGAACCGTTCTTGCCATCATCGTTCTGCTTAACCGCGCTCGCAACCCATACATTCGCGTAGCGTCTATTGTGATTGCGATGGTTGTTGGCCTCGCCTTGGCTTATTTCATGGGTATGGTTGATACCAGCAAAATGAGTGACACAGCGCTTATCGCTCTGCCTGTACCAATGCAATATGGCTTAAGTTTCGACTGGTCGCTGTTTATTCCATTGGTGCTGATTTTCCTAATCACGGCATTGGAAGCGATCGGAGATATTACCGCTACATCTGAAGTTTCTGGTGAACCAGTGAAAGGTCCGGTTTACATGAAGCGTATCAAAGGTGGTGTATTGGCAGATGGTCTCAACTCTGCACTTGCTGCGGTATTCAACAGCTTTCCGAACTCAACCTTTAGTCAGAACAATGGTGTGATTCTACTGACTGGCGTTGCTAGCCGCTACGTAGGTTACTTTATCGCTGGTATGTTAGTGCTGCTAGGTTTGTTCCCAGGAGTGGCTAGCTTTGTACAGCTGATTCCAGAACCGGTATTAGGCGGAGCGACCATCGTAATGTTCGGGACTATCGCCGCAGCGGGTATTCGCATCATCGCTCGTGTGGATTTAGATCGCCGAGCAATTCTGATCATGGCTCTGTCATTTTCTATGGGTCTTGGCATTGCTCAGAAACCAGAAATTCTGCAGTTCATGCCTGACTTTGTGAAAAGCATTTTCTCGACAGGTGTTGCCGCTGGCGGTATCACAGCAATTTTGTTGAACCTTTTGCTACCAGAAACGAAACCAGCAAGAAAAGAACAGCCAGAACAAGAGCTTGAACAAGCTTTAGATTCGTAATCTGTAATCTTGAAATAAGAAAAAGGCTCGCATTTATACGAGCCTTTTTCTTTCGTATTCAGTTGATTAGTTACTTAGTTGGAAAACTAATCTGAGCACGTAGGCCACCTTCGCTGCGATTACTCACCACAACTGAGCCACTGTGCTGGCTGATAATACGTTTAACAATGGCTAACCCCAAACCAGTGCCTTCACTACCCCGAGCCGTATCGCCACGAGTAAAAGGTTCAAACACCTTATTCACCTGACTTGGTTCAATACCAGGGCCGTTATCCTCAACGCACACCCAAACCATACTGTTGTCCGCAGTCACGCCAGAGCTGACTCTCACCCAGCCGTTACCGTAACGAACGGCATTCACCACCAAGTTACTGACCGCACGCTTAATCGCGATGGGGTTACCAAACGCATTCGCTTTGCCTTTGTGCAGTTCGACTTCGATTTGAACTTCGTATCCCCCTTCAGAGCTTGCCACGTCCTGCGCAATATCATTCACGTTGACGACTTCGAAGGTCTGCTTATTCACTGGCTTTAAATAATCCATAAACTGGCTGATAATCTCATTGCACTCTTCAGTGTCACTGATGATCCCTTCTGCCAGATAGCTGTCTTCCGGTGACATCATTTCTGTGGCAAGACGAATACGAGTGAGCGGTGTACGCAAGTCGTGACTGATACCCGCCATCAACAAGGCTCTATCTTCTTCCAAAGCCTGAATGCCTTTTGACATCTGATTGAATGCTCTCGTTACTGAGCGAATTTCAGAAGCGCCTCTTTCAGGCAATGGCGGCGGAACCTCCCCGCGGCCAACAGCTTGTGCCACTTTTTCCAAAGCGATTAGCGGCCTGTTCTGCATCCGGATAAACAACCAGCCGCCAAAAATAATCATTAATGCCATGATAATGCTGTTACGGAATAGAGGAGAAAAATCTTTTTCACGTAACTCAGATAAAGGAATTCGAAGTAATTGTCCCGGTATCGCCTCGATTTTCATCCACAAAACATAACTTTCTGCACCAGACATCATACGAACTTCCGTGGGCGAACCCAGTTCCAGACTCATATCTTCGCTCATTAGATCAATACTAACTGCATGCTCAAATTCACTGGCAATTGGGCTGTCTTCAGGATGAATGGTCACCCCAAGTTGTTCGAGAACACGACGACGTAAAAGTGCATCCATCGGCACGCCCGTATCTTGATTGACCGTATCATCAAGCATCAGGTTGATTTCATGACTGAGGATTTTGTTGAACTGCTTTAAGCTTGGCATCAGCGCGTAATTAAAAACGGCGTAATACGAGTAAACCTGACTGGCAATGAGCAGGCTTAAAAAGAGAAGAATGGATTGAGTAAACGAGCTACGAATACGCATATTTTGCCTATGTTTTTATCGACGAGTTGTTCAAACTGCTTTGACAGACCGGTGTGACATACAGCCCGAAGTCACATACTGATTGTTGCAGACAGAGGTTTACCGTCAGGCGCGCCTAGAGAAGAGAGATAACACGCGCCATTGAGTTTAATCAGCCGACGCGTGGATACAGCAGCATAAGTTAAACTTACGCTTAGTTTAATTTACCGTCGGGAACGAATACATAACCTAAGCCCCACACAGTCTGAATGTAGCGTGGTTTGCTTGGGTCAACTTCCAGCATACGTCGTAAACGTGAAATTTGTACGTCAATTGAGCGTTCCATTGCTGAATATTCACGACCACGAGCCATGTTCATCAACTTATCACGAGATAACGGCTCACGCGCATTCATTACCAGCGCTTTCAGTACGGCGAATTCACCTGAGGTCAAAGGCATTGGCTCTTCACCACGGAACATTTCACGGGTACCTAGGTTCAGACGGAATTCACCGAACTCGACCAACGACTCTTCAGAGCTTGGCGCTCCCGGCGCTTCAATAGTCTGACGACGCAATACCGCTTTAAGGCGCGCTAATAGCTCACGCGGGTTAAAAGGCTTGGTCAGGTAATCATCCGCACCAATTTCTAAACCAACGATACGGTCGATCTCATCGCCTTTTGCAGTCAGCATCAGAATAGGAATCATATTGTTTGAATTGCGCAGACGACGACAGATAGATAATCCGTCTTCCCCAGGCAACATCAGATCAAGCACCATGATATGGAAGGTTTCACGAGTTAATAGGCGGTCCATTTGCTCACTGTTCGCAACACTTCTAACTTGGAAGCCTTGCTCAGATAAGTAACGTTCCAACAGCGCACGCAGACGTGCATCGTCATCGACCACTAAGACTTTAAAGTTTTCTTGCATTTACGCCCTACCTATTTCGTTATTCGACCCCATACACTTCTGGGATAGTGAAATGTAACACCGTTCTGACGAAAGTAATTCAAAGAATTGTTAACGTTTATTTCTTTTTTAGCTAATGTAGCAGCCAGTTGCAATTACCATAAGTCAGGAACATGAAGACAAACCTTATTACACGTGAAGGCTTTGATCGTCTAAAAAAAGAACTGGATACATTATGGCGCGAAGAACGCCCTGAAGTAACAAAAAAAGTGACTTGGGCAGCCAGCCTAGGTGACCGCAGCGAGAACGCTGACTACCAGTACAACAAGAAACGATTGCGTGAAATAGACCGTCGTGTTCGATACCTGCGCAAACGTCTTGAGCAGGTGAAAGTCGTCGACTACTCACCTCAACAGGAAGGCAAAGTGTTCTTTGGCGCTTGGGTAGAGATTGAAAATGAGAATGGCGATTCAAAAGCATTTCGTATAGTCGGTCCTGATGAAATCTACGGCGATGCGAAAGGTTATATTTCCATTGATTCGCCTATGGCTCGTGCACTGCTGAAAAAAGAGGTGGACGATGAGTTTGTTGTTCACACACCTGAAGGACCGAAAGAGTGGTTTGTAAACTCTATTCGCTACCAAGATTAATATTTTCAAACAGTGAAGCCGCATATAGTTCAAGACTGGAAATTTCGGCTTCACAGCCCCATATAGCCCTATTAGTACCAATGAATTAAAGAGATCTACGGATGAGCAAAGCTATCTGCCAATTGATTGCCAATGAGCTAAACGTTCGCTCAGAGCAAGTCATCGCAGCCGTCAACCTAATTGATGATGGCAACACAGTTCCTTTTATCGCTCGTTACCGTAAGGAAGTGACTGGTGGTCTGGATGATACCCAACTGCGTACTCTGGATAGTCGCCTCTCTTATTTGCGTGAACTTGAAGACCGCCGTCAAACCATTCTTAAATCGATTCAGGATCAGGGTAAACTGACACCTGAATTAGAGAAAGCCATTTCTGAAACCGACAGCAAAACCCGCCTTGAAGATCTGTATCTGCCATACAAACCAAAACGTCGAACCAAAGGTCAGATCGCGATCGAAGCAGGTTTAGAACCTTTAGCAGACAAGCTTTGGAATGAGCCACAGACAGACCCAGAATCTGAAGCTGCGCGCTATATTGCCGTAGATAAAGGTATCGAAGACACCAAAGCGGCTCTGGACGGTGCTCGCGCCATCATCATGGAACGTATTGCTGAAGATGCTGACTTGCTGGAGAAAATCCGCCGTCACTTGACTCGTAATGCTGAGCTGGTTTCTCGCGTGGTTGCAGGAAAAGAGCAAGAAGGTGAGAAATTCAAAGACTACTTTGAGCACCAAGAGCCTGTGAGCAAAGTGCCGTCTCACCGCGCGTTGGCAATGCTTCGAGGACGTAACGAAGGTTTCTTAACTCTGACTCTAAATGCAGATCCAGAGCTTGAAGAAACCGCACGTCAGTCTCATTGTGAAACCATTATTGCGGAACATTACGGCATTCATTTGAGCCAAGCACCAGCAGACACATGGCGCAAGCAAGTCATTAGCTGGGCATGGCGTATCAAGGTTTCTATGCATATGGAAACCGAGCTAATGGGCACAATGAAAGAGCGTGCTGAGATCGAAGCAATCAACGTCTTCGCAACTAACCTGAAAGACCTGCTCATGGCGGCACCTGCTGGCCCTCGCGCTACCTTAGGTTTAGACCCGGGTTTACGAACTGGCTGTAAAGTGGCGGTGGTTGATTCAACCGGTAAAGTGCTTGCGACCGATACCATTTACCCGCACCAACCGCAAAACCAATATGACCGTGCAATGCAGACTGTGTCGGCATTAGTCAAAAAACATAACGTAGATTTGATTGCGATTGGTAACGGTACTGCTTCTCGTGAAACCGATGCCTTTGCGGCTGAGATGATCAAACGTGATGGTCTGAAAGTGCAAAAAATCATGGTCAGCGAAGCGGGCGCTTCGGTTTATTCTGCCTCTGAGTTAGCAGCAAAAGAATTTCCGAATATGGATGTGTCTTTGCGCGGTGCAGTATCAATTGCTCGTCGTCTACAAGACCCTCTGGCTGAGTTGGTGAAAATTGATCCGAAATCAATCGGTGTCGGTCAATATCAGCACGATGTGAGCCAATCTCTATTGGCAAAACGTCTGGACGCGGTTGTTGAAGACTGTGTAAACGCCGTCGGCGTAGATGTGAATACCGCTTCTCCAGCTCTGTTAACTCGTGTTGCTGGCCTTTCAACTGTGCTAGCGCAGAACATTGTCGACTACCGTGATGAAAATGGTCGTTTCAATGCCCGTACTGATCTTAAGAAGGTCGCACGTTTAGGACCTAAAGCTTATGAGCAGTGTGCTGGCTTCTTGCGCATTATGAATGGCAAGAACCCGCTTGATGCATCAGCAGTGCACCCTGAAGCCTATCCTGTGGTGAAAAACATTGCTGAAAAAAACAAGCAAGACATTAAAGCTTTGATTGGTAACAGTGATTTCCTCAGTCGTTTACGTGCCGTGGATTACACCGATGAAAACTTTGGTGTGCCAACCGTTAGCGACATCATTAAAGAGCTTGATAAGCCGGGACGCGACCCTCGTCCTGAGTTTAAAACAGCCACTTTTGCTGATGGTGTTACCAAAGTTTCTGATCTTGAACCGGGTATGGTGCTGGAAGGCGTCGTGTCTAACGTGGCGAACTTTGGTGCCTTTGTGGACATTGGTGTTCACCAAGATGGCTTAGTGCATATCTCTGCGCTGACCGATCGTTATGTATCCGATCCACGTGAAGTGGTGAAAGCTGGCGATATCGTTAAAGTCAAAGTGATGGAAGTAGATGTCCAGCGTAAACGTATCGCGCTTTCTATGCGCCTGAACGATGAACCGGGTCAAGACAGTCGTCCAGCTCGATCTGACAACGCTCAGCCAAGGAACGATCAACCTAAGGGGAATCAACCTAGAGGCAATCAACCACGCGGAAACAACCGTTCTTCCCAAGGGAATGGATCTGTTCGTGGTCGTAATGAATCTCAAGGTGGTGGATATAATAGCGCCTTTGCAGACGCTTTTGCTAAAGCGAAGCGCTAACACTGATAGGTGAACACGTAGCGCGAATTCGAATCAAAAGAGTTAAGCTCTACAAATAAAAATCCCCATCGCATTTGCTATGGGGATTTTATTTTGTCTGCTGAGAAATGACGATATTCATAATATCGCGATCACTTCTGACGGAATATTTGGCGCTACAGCGTGACCATAGTGATACTTAATTACAGTACGCCTTCGAGCCATTTTTCCAGCAGTTACCGCATCATCAATGACACGTTTCGGTAAACGAAACCGCATTGCATAGCCTTTACCCTGCTCTTCACTATATGTGGCGAGTGCTAACAGCTCAAATAGCCTATCTAGTTCGCTGTGTCGCTCTTCTTGATAAGAGGATTGTGCTTCATGTTCAGTCACCACATCATAATCTGGATGCTCTGACGGATCCCACGACGCCCGCTTTCGCCTTTTATCATCAGCTCTTACATTACGTTCCGAGTTGGTTTTAACCAGCTCAACGGTCGGCATCACAGGCTCTCGAACTTTATTATCTCGAGCAACCTGTTCAGTCTGAACGTTCACTGATGGGGCGATAAGTGGCACACTAACGTTAGTCGGTGACACAATCATAGCCGAAACCTCCTCAGTATCGCCCAGCCCAATAAAACAGAGCTCTACTTTGTTTCATCGGGTTAGCTTATTTATCGACCAATCCGTGTAAATATTTAGCACAAAAAGAAAACATATTCATATCAGACAGCTAGCTTCTTTTTAACTATTAACTACGGGCAAATGTGATCAACTGCTGACAGAAAGCATCCAGTTCGGTCATAAATGGTGCGTGGGAAGATTCGGTGAAAATGTATTGTTCGCTGTGTGGTACAACTTGCTGCAAGTCTTGAGCGACTTTAATTGGTACCAGACCGTCTAAACGCCCGTATAAGCGCAACATAGGAACAGAAATATGAGGCAGTTGTTCACGTAAATCGACATCAGCCAGCATCTTGAGCCCTGCAAGCAAAGCGTTAGGGTTAGGAGTAGGACGAGACAACACCGCTTGCTTCAGCGTCTTTACATCTTGTCTTGCGGAAGGGCTACCCATTGCCTGCAAAGCCATAAAGCGCTCAATGGTGAGTTGGAAATCTTCAACCAACTGATCCGTAAATGCCGCAAGCACATTGGGTTGAATGCCTCGCCATGGTTTTTCTGCTGCAAACTTTGGTGAAGAGGCAACTGTCACCAGCTTGCTGACGTAATCGCTATGATGAAGCGCCATATGGGTCGCGACGAGTCCACCAAGTGACCAACCAATCCAAATCGCACTTTTAGGTGCCTGAACCATCAGAGCCTGAGCGATCTCTTCAAGGTTTTCAGCATGACAATTTGCACTGTGACCATATCCCGGTAGATCGACAACGTGAACACGAAACTGAGTCTCAAGAACATCTACTGTTTGTTGCCAAACTGCGCCATTCATTCCCCAGCCATGCACTAATACGATGTCTGTCCCACTACCACTGACTTGCCAGTACAACTCTGAAGTCATAGTCACACTCTCTCCTACTTTATTCATTCAATCCATTTTACAGAAGGCACAAGGTATTTATTCCTTCTTTTTGAGGCAAAAAGCATGTTATCCGATTGGTTTCAAAAAGCTACGCTGTTGAAATTCAAGAGCAAGACCGCCCATTGGCTATTTCCGCAATGCCCCATTTGTAAGTTGCCATTAAATAACGAAGATCCTTACGGTGTCTGTTCTGCCTGTGAGGTTTGGTATGCCTCTACACCTCGCTGCCAACGTTGCGGTTTAGCGACGCTGACACCCGTAGACATGTGTGGTCAATGCCTTTCAAAACCACCACCTTGGCACAGATTGTATTGTATCGGTGATTATCAGTTCCCGTTAAGCAATAGTATCCATCAGCTCAAATATCAGCGTCAGTTCTGGCAAGCGCAACCGCTCGCGAAACGTCTCTCAGAATGTATTGATACTCCGGCTCCCGTGATAACCAGTGTCCCCTTGCATTGGCAGCGATATCTGCGCAGAGGGTTTAATCAAAGTGACCTGATTGCCAAACACTTGGCAGCATATCTGGGAGTTAAACATCAAACGAAACTGTTTTGCCGAGAACTCAACACCCAATCACAGCAGGGACTAAGCAAGGCTCAACGTAAACGTAATTTAACTAAAGCCTTTCGTCTCAACGCTCATCCCAACAGCCTTCATGTTGGAATCGTAGACGATGTTGTCACCACAGGGAGTACTGTGCAGCATTTATGTCAACTGCTACTTGAAGTGGGCGTCGAAAGGATTGATATTTACTGCATATGCCGCACTCCAGAGCCAGAAGATCATAAGTAAAGCCCTCGCTTGAAATCAAAAGGGCTGGATTCTTCTAATCACAGGAGTAGAATGGTGACCAAATAACCTACAAATGCACTCAGGTATTCGTCGTGTCAAATATTAACACTATAACTATCACTGAATCAGCTCAGTCTCACTTTGCAAAACTGCTTTCTCAGCAACCTGAAGGCACAAACATTCGTGTTTTTGTCGTAAACCCAGGAACACAAAACGCTGAATGTGGCGTTTCTTACTGCCCACCAGAAGCGGTTGAAGCTACTGATACTGAGATTCCATTTAACGAGTTCTCTGCTTATGTTGACGAGCTAAGCCTACCTTTCCTTGAAGATGCGCTGATTGATTTTGTTACCGACAAAATGGGATCACAGCTAACGCTGAAAGCACCAAACGCGAAAATGCGTAAAGTGTCTGACGATGCAAGTCTGATTGAGCGTGTTGAATATGCGATTCAAACTCAAGTGAACCCACAACTTGCAGGTCACGGCGGCCACGTTAGCCTAGTTGAAATCACCGATGAAGGCGTTGCAATTGTTGCCTTTGGTGGCGGCTGTAACGGCTGTTCAATGGTCGATGTCACCTTAAAAGAAGGTATTGAGAAAGAGCTACTGGCTCAGTTCGAAGGTGAACTTACTGCCGTTCGCGACGCAACAGAGCATGACCGTGGTGACCACTCATACTACTAATGAGTCACGACAGAAAAGCTGATGCCAACAAGCATCAGCTTTTTTTATTTCCAGCGGTTTCTTCTTTCCAACAGGTTTTATTTCTGTCAGCGATGAAAGTGATATTTTAAGTTGAGACATTTTCTCATATAGTAAGAAAACTAATGCAGTGAAGGAGTAAGTGAATGTCATCCAAATTACCGGAGATTCTCGCCAAGAACGTAGTGGCTAAGTCAAAGCTATTTTCTATCGAAGCACTCGATCTTCGTTTTTCAAATGGAGAACAACGCACTTACGAACGAATGAAGCCCAGCGGCCGGAATGCCGTGATGATGGTTCCTGTGACCGAGCAAGGTGACCTGTTATTAGTCCGCGAATACTGTGCCGGAACAGAGCGCTATGAATTAGGCTTTCCAAAAGGTCTGATTGATCCGGGAGAAACTGCCGAAGCAGCAGCAAACCGTGAAATGAAAGAAGAAGTTGGCGTCGGCGCACACAAACTTACCGCGTTAAAAGAAGTGGTACTGGCTCCCTCTTATTTTTCGAGCAAAATGACGCTCTTTATTGCACAAGATCTATACTCTGAACAATTGGAAGGTGATGAACCCGAGCCTCTTCAAGTGGTTCGCTGGCCTTTAGCCCAAGCTGAAGAGCTGCTTACTCATATAGATTTCTGTGAAGCTCGCAGTATCACCGCCCTGATGCTTACTCTGCGTTACTTACAATAATTACCGCCAGAGTTATAGGAAAGATTATGCCAACAGCCAAAGATCTCTCTCATCTATTACCAGACGTCATCGAAATTGCTCGCTCTGCCGGTCAACTGATCCTCGATATCTACGAGAAAAAATCTTACCAAGCCTTTACGAAGAAAGACGAAACCCCTGTCACCAGCGCAGACCTAGCTGCACACAAACTGGTGATGGAACGTTTGAAAGAGTTAACACCGGATATTCCAATTCTCTCTGAAGAAGACGCAGATATCAGTTTGCAAACTCGTGAGACTTGGCAGAGATACTGGCTGGTAGATCCGTTAGATGGTACTCAAGAGTTCATCGCTCGCAGCGGCGATTTCGCTACGATTATTGCTTTAGTTGAACACAACAAACCAGTGATGGGTGTGGTCTATGGCCCAGTGTCAGGCGTGACTTATTACGCTTATGCTGGCAAAGGGGCATGGAAAATTCCTGATATGTCTGAAAGCCTGCGCATCCGTACTCACACCCATGAACTGCCTAACCAGTCGATTGCGATTGCGATTAGTCGTCGCCAGGACATCAACCGCATCACCAGCAAACTCAGCAGTGCTTGGAACTATGATTTAGTACCTTTGGGTTCTGCCGCGCTAAAAGCGTGCTTAGTGGCGGAAGGCGCGGTGGACTGTTACTTACGCTTGGGTCCAACCGGTGAGTGGGATACCGCAGCGACACAATGTATTGTTGAAGAAGCTGGCGGACGTATTTTAAATACCAACCTAAAACCGCTTTCATACAATGAGAGAGAAACCTTGGAGAATCCGAATTTCATCGTGTTAGGCGATGCGGACCTTCCTTGGGATAAAATATTGAAATGCTAATCAAGCGAGTTTGAAGTTAAAAAGGCGAGAACCCAGTTCTCGCCTTTTGCACATTTGCCACAATACATTTTAGGTTAGCTATAAGCGACCTTGACGCTTAAACGCATAACGACCTTGTGCATCAGGCTTAGGCAACCATTTAAGTTGCTGTGCTAACTGCTGAGGAAATTCTGCACCCACCTTAAACCAGCCATCAGACTGATAAGTTCGGTCAGGATTCAACTGAGCTGAAAATTCGCTGTTCACTTGAGCACTCTCTTGGCTGCCCTTGAGCTTCAACGTATTCCCACTGCACTCTAAATCCGCAATCACTTGTGCCAACTCTAACGAGCCTAGTGGCGACTCCACATTGGCGGAACTCCACGCGATTGCGCCCTGAGCAGTTGAACAAAATGGCGCTTGATAAAGGTACTCTTTGATCGATAGTTCCAACTGGCCTTGAGCGACAATAGGAACAGCCATCGGCATTTGTTGAAGAGCCACATCCGCTGGAATAGAAACCAGTGTATTCTCAGCATAAAGACCCGCTAAGCCATAACCAATCGTACCTTTTCCACGTAAACTCAGTTCACTGCCACGGCCAAAGCGGACCTCCGCTTCAGCTTTTGCCTCAAGCAAAGCCGAAGGTTTAAACTGCCAACTCACCTCACCGAAGTTGCGATTCTGCCAACGTACTTGCTCCGCTCGACCTTGCCATATAGAACCTTGAACTCCAGTTACCTGCATTTGCGAAGGTAATGGCAGGTGCTTAAACACAAACTGTGCAGGAAGGTGAACGAAAGCACTGGTGACGAATACCGCAACAAACACCATCCCGTAGCCAACAACTTTTTTCAACTTAACCGCCTCGTTTTAACTGTAAGCGCTGCACTTCAACCACACCGGCTTGTTTGCCGCGTTTGATATCCATAAAATCCACATCCACACCTTGCTGCTCTTTAAGGTAAGCAACCCAAGCAACCAGTTGAGTAAACGGAACAGGTTGTATCCACACCTGCATCATCTCTCCGCGAGGCTGCATGCGAATTAGCTCAATCTTAAATTGACGAGTAGAGGTCGTGATCACTTGATTCAGCGGCGTAGAAGTTCGCACCACACCACCTTGTTTACGCAAAGCCGTTATTTTATCTGCACTGTCAGTAACCCAAGTCAGCAGTTGCTTCTCAGTTTGAATTCGGTTTTGGGCTTGTACACTTCGCTCGTTGAGCGGCTGTAATACTCCCCAAAAAATAATCGCAACGGTCACTAAAAATCCGCAGATCGATACCATCACCTTTTCACGATGATTAATGCTTTGCCACCAATGTTGAAGTGGCGCTATTACTTTATTCGCTATTTGCTCACTCATTGCCAACACCTACTTCTGCTTCAACACAAATGAACCCGCAACCACATCGCCATTTTTGTTCACTTGACCTTGTTCAACAACAAACTGCTCTGCCAATTTCACTCTCGCTTGTTCAAAGCTTTGGAAATCTTTACTGGTGGCTTCTAGTCGAACTTCACCACGATTGCTATCGAACTTAATACTTTGCAGTTCCATGCCCTGAATACTTCTCAGCGTTGCTGGCAGTGGTGTCAACCATTGCAAAACAGAACCCTGAGCGCTTCCACCTTGCAGAGCATTCAGCTCTTCATTCATAAGGCGCTTCAGATAGCTCACTGTGGGGATTTTCTCTCGCTCAGGAAACACAACACGGAATATGCGTTCACTTTCCGCACGATAAGTCTGAACTTGTTGCTCAAGGCGGTGAGTTTCTAAAAGCTTATAGCCAATAAGCACAGCAAGGAACACAAGCGCAGCGTACGCCGCTTTCCGCCAAATACGCCAATACTTCATAGAGGAAGATTTCACTCTAAAGCTGCCCGTTAACATATTCACTTTGCTTTGCAGAGCCTGCTCAGTCAGTAATTGCATGACTAATGGCGAAGGTGTGAAATGCCAATCTTGACCATCAGCTAAGCCAAGTTCTGGTAGAGGCGTATAAGCAGTTAAAGGTAAAAAGTTGTCACCCTCTTTGACCCAGTCAGATTGACTAAATAACTCCAGCCACTCGCTATCAACGCAAATCCCCTGAGAGTCACCTTTGCGGATCAGCCACTCTTTTCCCAACTGTACTGCTGCTAACCCTTGCTGGACAGGCACGGTAAGTACATCAGGAATTACGCGTTTGACCGTCATGCCCAACGAAGCAAGTTCATCAATACAAGATTGTAAGAAATCGCGGTCAATACCAGCCACTTCGACGATATTTCCTGTCTTTTTCAGGATACTAAAGTGCATATCGTCAACATCTTGAGCCACTTCATCTTCAATCAGATAAGGCAGCATGGATTCAATTTTGCGATTTGCACCAGCGGGAATTTCCACTTGGCTCAGAACCACATCACTAGCCGACATCAAGACAATGATTGAACGCTGTTCAGCGTATGAACTCAGTTGTTCAAGTTGTTCCCAACCTGAAATTTCTCCGCTCGCAATCACTTCTTGCTGTACTGAAGACCACACCAACCAAGGGATAATGGCTTCTTTTTGACTACTCAGCCGAACGGTCAGAAACTCGCTCACTGATCCCTCCAAAGCGACGGCGAACCACCGTTGCAGTTTCTCGATTATCACTAAAAAACAGGCTGCGAAGTCTCACGCGCGCCTCATCCACTAACACTTGTACATCTAATTCAAAATACTGACTATCGACGGTTAAATAACCTTTAGCCTGATCGATGACACTCTCGCCTGTCGCAACGATTTGAGCCTCAGCTAAAAATGCATCAACACTGGCCCATCCATCAAAAGGACGATTTTTCAGCACCGCTTCCGCATTCGATTCAGATAAATTCGGACTGAACATCGCCGTTAATAACTGAGCATGTTCAGGAGCCAATGTATTCACATTTAATCGCCAGTCATCACTGGGTAATGCGCACACATAAGGAGCCACTTTCAGCATCACATCTCCACTGACTTGTTGAATAGCACGTAACTCGCTGCTATCGGCAATCAAGCTGTTGGCACTCATGTAAGCCGGTGACATTGACTCATAGTAGCTGTCTTCTACGCCGTAAGTGGTTTGTACTCGGTTATCGCTGTCAACGAACTCTCTTGTGGAATCTGCGATTACTTCCGCCGAATAATTATCCACTTCTAGCGTCTCAAGCAGTGTCTGCCAAACACGCAGAGGATAGGGCTTAGTGTTGGCACCTGAGCTGGATTCAATCGAACCCAACACATTGAGATTGAAGCAGGCTTGTTTATCGTAAATGCGCCCGCGCAACTGACCATAATCCAACGGATAAGTTTGCTCTTCTAACGCCCATACCTGACTCAAGTTAATCGTATCGCTATCCTTGTAACTCTGTTCAATCGCGACACTCGCCAAACCTTCTGCGCCTACACTATACCAATAGGCTTGCTGGTAGCTCACTTGATGGCTAGCACGTTGAAACTGAGTAAACAATCTCTCTGACATGGTCGCCGCAATAGAAACCATAATAACCAGCAGTAGCAATACAACAATCAGTGCAACGCCGTGTTGAGAGCGACGATGTTTAGAAGAACCTCGGTGCGCTCGATTTTGCTGCACATGGGTTTGTGGTGCACGGGCTTGCGGCATACCGTTACGAAGCATCTTCGCCCCCTAGCACAACGCCGCCAGCCACTAAATAGATACGCTCAATCTCACCGTAATCTTTTAATGTCAATTTCACTGCGATGGCATTCGGTAACACCATTTTCTGCTCCCAAATGTCGCTCCATTTGCCGTCGTAATAGAAACGCATGCTCCAGCTATCTACTTGGGTCAGTATTGGCGTAACAATACCTTCTTGTCCTACTGGCGAATCCGGATAACGCCACCAAATTTTTTCCAGTACTCCGTCTCTGATGCGATAAGCAACTTTAGCTACTTCACCACGGGGAAACTGTTGCTGTGGGTTACTCCAACCTAAACGGGTAAATATGATTCCCTTTTGATCCGATCCCAATAGGGCATCTTGCCAAATCAAAAACTGCTTACTTGGTTCATCACCTTGAGTACGAAATTGACGCGCCGCAATTTGGCGAAAATCTGCATCCATAAGCACAACAGCTCGATTGATTTCATTCAGCCGTGTTGTTCGCTGTTGTGAAAGCTCATTGCTGCGTTGTACCTGATTTAAAACCTGGTAAGCACCGACACTCAAACTGGCAAAAATAGCGATAGCCACCAACACTTCAATCAGCGTAAAACCGTTATTTCGCATTCTTCTACTTCGCGACATAACTTCTCACCGTTGTTATAGGGCTTGCGGTTTCTTCTGCCGATACACTGATATCAAAAGCTCGTAAGTAGCCGCTGGAAGTATCGATAGGAGTGACTTTCCAATACCAAGTTCGTCCCGCCAGAGACTCTGTGCCTTTTTTTGCTCGCAGTTCGTTTGGAGCCAGCATCACCAAAGCCATCTGATTGTCTATCACCATGGAAGCAAACGTCTTTTCTTCCAGATATTGAACCGTATTAATGTGTTGACTCACCGCTCTTATCACACTGACCGCCGCGGTAGCAAAAATGGCTAACGCAACTAACACCTCAAGCAAAGTAAAGCCTTTATGCTTTTTCATCTTGCTCTCCCGGTGCAAATAAACGTATTTGCCCATTTTCTTCAACGACAATACGCCAGCTCTCAGTAGGTGACTGCTTTGGATGAATACTGACCACAAATGGCGTCACTTCACCGCTCGATAAAATGAAGACTTGTGGCGGCGGAAGCTGCTTTTTCTCGGCAAACATCTCTTGATCAAACAAAGGTTCCGGATCAAACATTTGCTCATCCTTAACCCAAGCATTACCACCCAGCTGAAAATCGATCACTAACTCAGAAGGGAGCTTCAACTCGGAACCAAACTTGCGTTTTTCAAGCATCTTCCAGCCATCCTCAGATAACTCAACAAAGAGAAAAGCACGGTTTAGATCATCGACTCTCAAACCAAAATCACGGCCACTTAAAATAGCTTCTTCATTGATAAGCTGAATTCGCTGAAACAGACTCTGCGCTGCCAGCTTGGCTTCATCTTTGTGCGAAACCGGAAATGTGGCAATAACGGCAACGGTACTGACCGATATCAGTACGAGCACCAACAGTATTTCCAGTAATGTAAAGCCGCGAGATTGCTTCATGAAAGAAAAGCGGGGGCTACCGCCCCCTGTCCTTAGTTATCGGTGTTATTGAAAATCCTGAATATTCCAGTTACCAATATCGGCGTTTGCGCCTTCTCCGCCTTCCTGACCGTCGGCACCTAGAGAGAAAATATCAATAGCACCATTGTCACCTGGGCTTAAATATTGATAGTCGTTACCCCAAGCGTCTTTTGGTAAACGACGAATATAGCCACCATCACGATAGTTACGAGGCTCAGGGCTAGATGGTTTGGTCACCAACGCCTCTAAACCTTGGTCTGTAGTTGGATAAACGCTGTTATCGAGTTTATACATATCCAGAGCATTCTCTAATGCGACAATATCCGTCACAGCTTTTTGCTGATCCGCTTTTTCTTTATTGCCCATTAAGTTGGGTACCACAAGGCTTGCCAAAATACCCAAGATCACAATAACCACCATGATTTCTAAAAGAGTGAAACCAGCCTGCGTTTTATTACGTTTTTTCATTTCTGCTCCGTTTCGCAAATTTGTATTTCTTGTATTTGCTAAAAATAACACTCAGCTACTCATCAAAAGCCAAGAAAGTGTTATCTCGTCATTAAATTGTTCATTTCTAGGATAGGCATTAATGTCGCCATAACGATAAACAGCACCATCCCTGCCATCACCGCAATCAGCGCTGGTGTAAATATGCCTAATGCAATGTTCACCGTTGATTCGAAATTGGCATCTTGGTTATCAGCAGCCCGAGTCAGCATGCTCTCCAACTCACCACTTTGTTCACCACTGGCAATCATATGCAGCATCATTGGCGGGAAAAGTTTGCTTTCCGTTAGTGCCCTTCTAAGGCTAATACCTTCTCGAACCTTGTCTGCTGCAATAGTGACCTGGTGCTTAGCATAGTGGTTTGGCATCACATCCACCGCGATTCTCATACCGTCTAAAATGGGAATGGCACTGGAAGCGCATATCGACAAGGTGCGAGAAAAACGGGAGGCATTTAAACCTCGAACAATCTTGCCAATCACTGGCCAATGCATCTGTTTTTTGTCCCAACCCATGCGTACATCCGGCTTACGCAGCATCCACTTGCACAGAGAGAAGATCGCAATTCCACCGAACAGTACTGCTAGCCCCCAGTTTTGTACGAACTCGCTCGCTGAGAGCAAAAACTGAGTCGACGCTGGCAATTGTTGATTCATCTGAACAAATTGGCCGACAATTTTCGGTACTACCGACGCTAAAAGGAAGGCAACAATACCTACTGCAAACACAACCAACACAATTGGATAAATCATGGCTTGCAGAAGTTTCGACTGCAATTTTTGGCGGTTTTCGGCGTAGTCCGCCAAGCGTTCTAGAACTGAATCTAAATGACCTGATTTTTCTCCGGCCGCTACCATAGAGCGGAACAGATCATCAAACACGTGAGGATAGTCGCTGAAACTATCTGCCAATGTATGGCCTTCGGTCACTTTTGAGCGAACAGCCAAAAGCATGTTTCGAATATGCGGCTTTTCGGCTTGCTCTGACACAGCCATCAAACAGTCAGCCAATGGCATTCCAGACTGAACCAGAGTTGAAAGCTGGCGGGTAATCAACGCTAAACCGGCAGTGCTTATGCCTTTTTTAAAGCTGAAAGAAGAGGCTCGTGCACGCTGTGATTTCACTTTGGTTTCAACCACTTCCACGGGCACTAAGTTTTGTTCTTTCAGACGTTGGCGAACCTGACGAGCACTGTCACCTTCAATGACTCCGGCTTTGTTTCGCCCTTTCTCATCAAGAGCTTTATATTCAAACGCCGCCATTATGACTCCTTGGTCACTCTCATCACTTCTTCCAGTGATGTGATGCCTTGAATCACTTTATCCAAACCATCTTGACGAATACTTGGCGTGTAATCGCGAATGTGTTTTTCTATCGCTTGTTCACCCACCTCGTCGTGTATTAGAGCCTGCACTTTGTCATCCACCAGCAACAACTCGTGAATGCCAGTTCTTCCGCGATATCCCTTGTAATTACAATGTGAGCAGCCAGTAGCTCGATAGAGTGTCAGTTGAGACTTTTTCTTCACGCCACACAGTTTTTTCTGTGACTCATCCGCTTCATAAGCTTGTTTACAGTCAGGGCACAATGTACGCACCAAACGTTGTGCAAGTACACCCAGCAACGAAGAAGAGAGTAAGAATGGCTCAATACCCATATCACGTAAGCGCGTAACAGCACCGATTGCGGTATTGGTATGCAAAGTGGACATCACTAAGTGACCGGTTAACGAGGCTTGAACAGCAATTTGGGCTGTTTCTAGGTCACGAATTTCTCCGACCATCACCACATCGGGGTCTTGTCGTAAAATTGCCCTTAAGCCACGAGCAAAAGTCATATCGACTCTAGGGTTTACCTGTGTCTGCCCAATGCCGTCAATATCGAATTCAATCGGATCTTCTACGGTAAGGATATTGCGCTCATTTGAGTTAATCTCCTGCAAACCTGCATACAAGGTCGTCGATTTACCAGAGCCAGTAGGACCAGTGACCAGCAAGATGCCATGCGGCCTTTCTATCAGTTTGCGGAAACTCTCTTGGATGGTTTGTGTCATGCCCAAGCTATGCAGATCCAAACGCGTAGCGTTCTTATCCAACAAACGCATCACCACACGTTCTCCGTGGGAAGACGGCATAGTCGAAACACGAACATCCACAGCTCTGCCGCCGATACGTAAGGAAATGCGACCATCCTGAGGAACACGTTTTTCGGCAATGTCGAGTTTCGCCATGACCTTGACACGGGAAACCAACAGTGGTGCTAATTTACGGCTCGGACTTAATACTTCACGCAGCACACCATCCACACGGAAACGAATCGATAATGATTTTTCAAACGTTTCGATATGGATATCGGATGCGCCTTCTTTGATTGCCTCACCCAGCATAGCGTTAATCAATTTAATGATAGGCGCATCATCGTCCGACTCGAGCAAGTCTTCACTTTGAGGAAGCTCTTCCGCCAATGAGAAGAAATCGTCACTGTCGGCACCGATATCTTCCATCAACTGACGAGCTTCAGAAGAGTCACGCTGATATACCTGAGTGAGTTTGCTTTCAAACTCGCTGGCATTCAGTTCTACTAACTGAAAATGACCACGCACAACACGCTTCACTTCCGCGAGAGCAGAGATCGAAACTGGCGCGACGTAATAGACTGAAACCGAAGTCTGGCTCCACTCCAAAACCATCTTGAAGCGGTTGGCAAAGCTAAACGGCAATCGTCGAACAATGGATGTGGACGCCACTACCTCTGTCATTGCTTCGCTTCCATCTGACCGGAATTGATTTGATCAAGAAATGCTTGGATTTCCGCTGGATGGCGGCGATCTTCACCAAACTTAGGCAATACTGGAATATTATTGTTATCCATCAGTTTTAAGCCTTCTTCGGCTTTAAATAGCTGTTCGGCACGGATGTAATTGTATTTACGCTGAGTAATACCATCCGCCGTCATACCATCGCGGATGATGGTTGGCTTGATAAACACCATCAGGTTTTTCTTTTCAACCTGAGTACTGGTTGATTTAAACAAATAGCCCAGCACTGGAATATCTCCCAGAAATGGCACTTTGGATTCACTTTCCAAGGCTCTTTCGTCAATCAGACCGCCCAGTACCAACATCTGACCATCTTGAACCATTACTGAGGTATTTAACTGACGTTTTGCAAAACGTACGTCTACAGCGCCATTCGCACCTAAAACGTTAGAGACTTCTTGTTCAATCTTCAGTTGGACCGAATCCCCTTCGTTAATCTGAGGAACGACTTTAAGCTTGATACCGACTTCTTTACGATCAACCGTCTGAAATGGGTTATCGTTATTTGAACCAGATGTCGAGCCTGTTAATACCGGAACTTCTTCACCAACGATAAAAGAAGCTTCACCGTTGTCCATCACGGTAATACTTGGTGATGACAGAATGTTGGAGTTGGAATCGCTTGATACTGCACTGAGTAAAGCCGTCCAATCGCCCATCATAATGCTGACGGCAGCACCGTTAATTCCCGACAGAGCTGAAGCCAATGTGCTGTAATCGCCAGAAGTTGTTGAATCATAAGGACGACGATTACCCGCTGAATCGTAATAGTATTCGGTAGTTGTCTTATCTTTCGCTTCTTCCAGACCAACCATTACATTACCGATTGAAGCACCAGTGTTGCCATACTGAATAACAGAACCGCTTTCCAGCGAACCCCATTGAACACCAAGGTTGATGCCGTCACCTTCTGACATTTCAACGATCAAAGCTTCAATAAGTACCTGAGCACGACGAATATCTAGCTGAGCAATCACATCCAGCATCGCATTCATAATGTCTTGCGGTGCAGTAATCACCAGTGAGTTGGTGCCAGCATGAGCCGAGATCATAACATCTTTGTTTTTTGAACTGCTGCTATTGCCAGTTTGATCTTTCGCTTGAAGGTTATCGGAAACACCTTTAAGAACATCAACCAACTCTTCCGCTTTCGCGTATTTCAAATACACAACGCGGTTGTTGCCTTTGGTTGCCATCTCAACATCAAGCTGCTTGATTAATTGTCTTAGGCGTTGACGAACTTTAGGGTCGCCAGAAATGAGAATCGAGTTGGTACGATCGTCAGCCACCAGCTTAGGCTGTAAAAATTCAGGTGTGTTTTTCGCATCGGTGGTTTTATTCAACGCTTCGACAATACGAACCATTTCAGCCGCTGAAGCGTTTTTGAGTTCAACCACTTCAATGTCTTTATCTCCCGCTTGGTCAACACGGCGCACTATCTCAGCCAGACGATTCACCACCGCAGCACGACCTGTAATCAAAATGATATTCGCAGGATCATAATGCACTACGTTGCCAGCACCTGCGTTATCAATCAGCTGACGCAGTAATGGCGAAAGCTCTCGAACGGATACGTTTTTAACCGCAACCACTTGAGTCACAACACTATCGCCAGATGCTCGGTCATTATCCCCTAAAACCGGAACTGGCGATGTTTTGGCATCTTTTGCTTTGACGATTTTAAGGACACCGTTATCCATTTCGATCACGGCGAAACCATACACCTCAAGGACATTTAAAAAGAAGCTGTAATATTGTTCTTCATTGAGTGTGTCATAGCTGCGCACATCGATTTTCCCTCGCACCGAAGGATCAACAATGATGGTTTTTTCAAGGTTACGACCAACGATGTTGACGAACTCTTGAATATCAGTGCCTTTAAAGCTCGCACTAAATTCACTGGCTAATACTGCAGGTGAAATCAATAAGCTGCTGGCAATCAGCCACGCACTTTTTTTAAGCCAATGTTTCACAAATACTCCCTAGGCTGAAGCTGATGCATCAGTCTTACAATTGTATATAGATATCATGCTGTTGACCGTCACGAAGAACTGACAGATTAATCTCTGTCATCTCTGACACCGCAGATGCTAATTCATTCATTACTTCTGGTTTGGTTAGGTCAAACCCGTTAAATTCAATCGCTATATCACCATCTTGCAGGCCAACAGACTCAAATAACGCCGTGTCTCTACCCGGACTAACTCGGTACCCGACGATGGTATCGTCTTCTTTTACTTGAGAAAGACGAACATATTGGAAAATTTCTTGTGGATTCTTGAGAATGGCTTCACGAATCGCATCCAGTTTGTCTTCACTTTGTCTAACATCATTGGTTGCCGGACGTTGAGCTCTAGGTTGGTTAGTACTGGAAGCTGAATTTCTCGCTGAGTAATCAATACCATCCAACATCAGAGTTTCATCTCGACCTGAATTGTCGATAATGACGCGATCAACAAATACTGCTTTCAGCTTTGCCCTTGTGCCTTCTATAACTTCGTTGATTCCGTAGGTCGACTGAGAACCTCGGTTTGCAATAACAGCCAAATTTTTGTTTACATCGCTGCTTGCCACAACACCAACAAGGACTAGGTTTAAACGAGTTTTTGGTGCATCGACAACTTTCGGCGTATCAACCACAGGTGTTGATTCTGAATACTGGCCAAACAGGCTGCCAGTTTGCAAAGTGCTAATATCAATAGTGCTAGATTTGGTTTGAGCGGAACCGACATTGGAAGGATTCCAAGCAGAGATAAGAGCTGGCTCGCTTTGAAGCGTCCAGACCATTTTTCCCAGCATCCATGCAGAAGCAGAAAGCAATACAAGAGTGAAGAAGACACTGGCTGGGTTCTGCCATTGAGAGATATTTTTCAACATATTAATTTGCCACGCAGTCGAAAATTAATTTGCTTAACTGCATTCTTCTCGCTTTCCTTGATTAATCATTTGATTTTATTAAATCCCTACCCGCTACCGCCGAATAAACAGCAGTCGAACAATATAACATTAAACAACAGAGCATGTTTTTTTCTATTATTAAATTTTCGATTCGGTTGAAAATATGATGCTTAAGCACCACTTTATTCCCAATCGAAGAGTAAAGAGCATTGATTAGAGGTCATTAAACGAAATGAGTTCCACTAACGAAGAAGTTCGGCTCGATAAATGGCTTTGGGCCGCGAGATTTTATAAAACTCGTTCAGTTGCACGAAATATGGTCGATGGTGGCAAAGTTCATTATAATGGCCAACGTTCAAAACCAAGCAAGATTGTCGAGCTTGGTGCAGTGATAACCCTGCGCCAAGGTCAAGAAGAAAAAACCGTTACCATTGACAGGATTTCGGATCAAAGGCGCGGTGCACCGGAAGCGCAAACCCTCTATTCAGAAACGCCTGAGAGTATAGAAAAACGTGAGCGTCAAGCGTTAGCACGCAAGCTAAATGCTCACAACCCAAGCCCAGATCGCCGCCCAGATAAAAAACAGCGTCGAGATCTTCTAAAATTTAAACATCAGTAAATAGCCGGATTATTCCTTATGACTACAAGCGCAAAGGCGACCAACGTATTAAATCGCTACCTATTTGAAGACTTATCAGTACGCGGTGAGCTCGTACAGCTAGATAAAGCGTACCAACAAATTATCACTAGCAAGGAATACCCAGCGCCTATCCAAACTCTGTTGGGCGAGCTACTGGTAGCAACTACTCTGTTAACCGCAACACTAAAATTTGAAGGCTCAATTACCATGCAACTGCAAGGTAATGGTCCAGTATCTTTAGCGGTAATCAATGGCGACAATAACCAACGCATCCGTGGTGTTGCGCGCTGGGAAGGCGACATCGCCGACGACGCTGGTTTACACGATTTGATGGGTAAAGGTCATCTGGTCATTACCATCGAACCGAAAAAAGGCGAACGTTACCAAGGTGTGGTAGGCCTTGAAGGTGACAACATCGCTCAAGTGATTGAGAACTACTTCTTGCGCTCTGAGCAGTTAAAAACACGTTTGTGGATTCGCACGGGCGAGCATGAAGGCAAACGTCATGCTGCAGGTATGCTGCTGCAAGTCGTTCCAGATGGCACTGGTTCACCAGAAGATTTTGAGCACTTAGAGCAGCTAACAAATACAGTGAAAAACGAAGAGCTTTTCACTCTTGAAGCAAACGAACTTCTGTACCGCTTATACAACCAAGAACAAGTGAAATTGTTTGAACCTCAAGAAGTTGAGTTCCTTTGTGGTTGTTCGCGTGATCGTAGCGGTGCGGCTATTGTGACTATCTCCCGAGATGAAATAAACGACATTTTGGCAGAAGAAGGATCGGTTTCTTTACATTGTGATTACTGTGGTACAACGTATTCTTTCGATTCAGCGCAAGTCGCTGAGTTGTACTCACAAGCACAAAGTGACTCAAAAACGCTGCATTAATTCACTAGGATTAACAAGCACATCATTCTCCCGCAAGAGCCAGCCTAATGCTGGCTTTTTTTGTGATCAAAACCCAATAAAATCAAGGCTCGCAAGCGCCGTACAGCATACTTAATTTCTAAAAATTATTAACGATTTCCTCTGGTATCTCTTGCCAACTACAAGATAAAATACTCTGGCTAAGATATGTGACGAGTTACCTAAAACCATAGGAAATAAGTGGGTATTTTTTGAACTATCTCCCTGTTTTCCCCCCAGCCCGTTGATAGCATGGTTAGCAGATAACAATTAAAAACATTATTACAAAATCCCTACAAAAATCCTTATAAGGAGCACCTATGACCGTTATGGAACATACAAAGGCTGCACAATTAGACCTAACCCAATACGGAATTACCAACGTAACTGAAGTCATACACAACCCAAGTTATGAAACGTTATTCGCTGAAGAAACACGCTCAGATTTAGAAGGCTACGAGAAAGGCGTAGTTACTGAACTGGGAGCAGTCGCAGTAGACACTGGTATCTTTACTGGTCGTTCACCTAAAGATAAGTTTATCGTTAAAGATGACACCACGCGTGACACGCTATGGTGGACATCAGAACAAGCGAAAAACGATAACAAACCAATCAGCCAAGAAATTTGGAATGACTTGAAAGCTCAAGTAAACCAACAGCTTTCTGGCAAACGTCTATTCGTATTTGACGGTTATTGTGGCGCTAACGCTGATACGCGTTTATGTGTGCGCTTTATTACCGAAGTAGCTTGGCAAGCACACTTCGTGAAAAACATGTTCATCCGCCCAAGCGATGAAGAATTAGCGAACTTCAAACCTGATTTCGTTGTTATGAACGGTGCTAAGTGCACCAACACCAAATGGCAAGAACATGGTCTGAACTCTGAAAACTTCACTGTGTTTAACCTGACTGAGAAAATGCAACTTATCGGCGGTACTTGGTACGGCGGTGAGATGAAGAAAGGTATGTTCGCAATGATGAACTATTTCCTTCCTCTTCAAGGCATCGCGTCTATGCACTGTTCTGCGAACATGGGTAAAGACGGCGACGTAGCGATTTTCTTTGGTCTATCTGGCACAGGTAAAACCACGCTTTCTACCGACCCTAAACGTGCATTGATTGGTGATGACGAACACGGCTGGGATGATGACGGTGTCTTCAACTTCGAAGGCGGCTGCTACGCGAAAACTATCAAGCTTTCTAAAGAAGCAGAACCAGATATCTACAACGCAATTCGTCGTGACGCTCTACTAGAAAACGTGACGGTTCGTGCCGATGGCTCTATTGACTTTGATGACGGTTCGAAAACCGAAAATACTCGAGTTTCTTACCCTATCTATCATATTGATAACATCGTTAAGCCAGTTTCAAAAGGCGGCCATGCGAATAAAGTTATCTTCTTGTCAGCGGATGCGTTCGGTGTACTACCACCTGTATCTAAATTGACTCCAGAACAAACCAAATACCACTTCTTGTCAGGCTTCACTGCGAAACTAGCAGGTACTGAACGTGGTATTACCGAACCAACACCAACGTTCTCTGCTTGTTTCGGCGCGGCGTTCCTAACGCTACATCCAACTAAGTATGCAGAAGTACTGGTAAAACGTATGGAAGCGGTAGGCGCTGAAGCTTACCTCGTGAATACAGGTTGGAACGGTTCAGGCAAACGTATCTCAATTCAAGATACTCGCGGCATTATTGATGCTATTTTGGATGGTTCTATTGAAGAGGCAGAAACTAAACATGTGCCGATTTTCAATTTAGAAATTCCAACCGCACTGCCTGGCGTTGATCCTTCAATTTTAGATCCGCGTGATACTTACGTTGACCCTCTACAATGGGAAAGCAAAGCAAAAGATCTTGCTACTCGCTTCATCAACAACTTCGATAAGTACACAGACAATGCAGAAGGTAAATCACTAGTCGCAGCGGGTCCGCAACTAGACTAAAACGGTCACCTCAGCATTTGACGTTTAAAAACTTAGCAAGCCCCTATTTTTAGGGGCTTTTTTGTTGAAGCGAATCGATATTTGATCAAAGCTGTTAGCTTGTTCCGTTTAGCCGATACAAACCATGAAAAAGCTGTTAGCACTAGGGATTGGAGTTATAGCCTTACTACTTACGTTAACGTTGGTGGTATTTGGTGTTATGCACACTCGCTATTTCACCCCTTCAGCGCAATGGTTAACTCAACAGTTATGGCCGGACAAGCTCTCATTTTCTGAGCTCGATTACGCATATCCAGCTCACTTCACCTTACACAACGTCAGTATTGAGACGAAAGAACAACCACTCTCATTTTCCAAAGTTGATATCTGGTTAAACCAAAAGCTGATCAAACAAGACAAGCTCGTTATTGATAGTTTGTTGCTCGATGGCGCGAACTTTTCTCAAGGTCTGCCGTCTTCAGACTTCCTTCAAAACTTACAGTTGAACCAACTTGCTCTGCACAATGTGGATTTCTCGCACCAAGGGCTAATTGCCCGAGGTGTCAACCTTCAAGTGAAGCACCCTCAATGGAAAGACAACGAACAGCTACTGCCTTATGGTGAACTTCAGCTTTCAGCAGACCAGTTTTATTGGGATGGTGAAGCTTTCGACAAAGTTTTGATTGATGCAGATTACAAAGCGAATGACAGCACAATTTATGGAGCATCATTTAAATGGCGAGGCGCGGATTTTTCCGGTCAGGCAGAACAGTTCGCTTCGGGATGGTCACTGATTAACACCACCATCAGCCACTTAAAGCTACCAGAGTCATTAAGCAGCACGGCCGATAAACTGTGGCAACAAGCGATCAAATACATCACACATATCAACAGTCTGGATATTCTTAACAGCCAGATCACGGTCGCTGGCTTTGAACTTGAAAACACTGCCGCTTCGTTGGAGAACTTCTCTCTCACTCAATCTGTCTGGCAACAAGATAAAGGTTACTTATCATTAAACGCGGACTCGATTTCATGGAGAGGCCTACAATGGGTAGAACCAAGCATTAAGCTCGATTTTTCTGACCAAGCCATTTCTATCAGTGATTTTTCAACCGAAGTTTTGCAAGGTAGTGTTCAGTTATCAGGCACCGTGACACCAACCAGCATCCACTTGAAACAGCTTAATGCGAGAGGCATTAAATGGTTTGCTGAAACACAGCAAGATTTAGCTTGGATACCAGAACAATGGCCGCAGCTCAATGAGCTTGCCATCGATAGCTTGGCTATCAATAATCTGCAACTGATTCAACTGATCAACAAACCTTTCTGGCAACTGTCAGGATTAACCATTGAAGGAACAAATACTCATCTGGTTAAAAACGCTCAGTGGGGCTTGTGGGACGGAAAACTATCTGTCAGCGCTAACAGTGCAAGTGTCGGAGAGCTAATCAGCACTCAAGGGGTCATTGAAATGCACAGTGACAAAGGTAACTGGCAACTCAACAGAGCCTTTATCCCGCTTGAAAAAGGTTATCTAGAAGCAAACGCTAATTGGAATTTCAATCAACCCAGCGCACCTTGGTCTCTGACGGCGCATGCTGATGGTTTGCCATTTCCTGTTATAAACCACTTCGTCAAACTGCCAGTAAAAATCGACGCAATTACTGAGTTTGACATCAATGCTGAAGGGTTGGCAGGTGACTATTCCATGCTTTCCCACTCTATCACTGGGGAACTGAATGGTAGTATGCGTGACGGCATTATCGTTCTGAAAACTCCAGACTCACTGGTTGTTCAGCCGTTTGACGTTGATAACCTTAAACTGACTGCCGACAGAGGCCGTATCAGCCTCGCGAAAACGCCGTTGAAAGGATTTGGTCTGAAAGCAGATATTGTTGCCCAACTTGATTTGGTTTCACCTCAAGAAGGGCAATTTAGCATTGATGTAACTCAGGGATGTGAGAAAGTCAGCTACGATTTGATCAGAAATACACAACAACGACTGCCTTGCCCCAACTAAAGCACGGCGTTAACTCGCACCCGCTTTTGTTAGGATCTCTTGATAGTTCGGGATAAGCATGTAGGTTCCAACGAAAGCTACAGCGTCAACATCACCACTTGATATGTTCACATTCACCACGATTCGGGCTTTACGGCCAGACGCTAAACGGTCCAAGTCACCACTGATGCCGTCTAAGGATGTGGAAGCAACTGGATTATGCACCACGGGGTGACGATAGCGAATATTGCTATCTACCAGCACAATATCACCTTCTAGGCCACGTTCACGCATCAACAACCACGCCATTCCCCAGCCAGTCAGCGTTGCCAACGTAAAGGCAGAACCAGCAAACATAGTATTGTGTGGATTGAGATTCGGGTTTATCTGCGCGCAGCATTGAAACTGATAGCCAGTATATTGCTGAATTTTGATGCCCATTTTATCGCTGATCGGAATTTGCGTCGCCCAGCGTTCCTGTAGCTCTGTACACCATTCAGGCTTGCGTAACACATTCGCCATTGGATCAAGATGTTTCACCATCTGTTGATGGCGGACAGGCCCTCGCTCATCACTCAGCTCACCACGACGTTCAAAGTCGTTTCTTTCATAAAATGAAATTGCGTCCTCACGAGCATTACATACCAGACGCTTTGCCCCTTCCTGACGCGCGAGCGACTCTAGAGCGACTAATACTAGTGAGCCCATCCCCTTGTTGCGGCGACTCGCTTTCACTGCCATATAGCGAATCTGACCTTCACTGTCAGGAGTAATGTATAAACGGCCGATTGCGATAGGTCTTCCTCTACCATCAACAATCATGCGGTGATGACTCATAGGATCATATTCATCGCGCTCTGAGCCGATAGGCATTCGCCAAGGCTCACGCAACATCTGCCAGCGGAAGTGGTAATACTTATTGAGCTGATTATCCGTAGTCGGCGTAATAAGTTTAAACATAGATTCCGTTCCTAAACATTATACCTGCAACCAGAATGTCACAGGACCATCGTTGACCAGTGAGACTTTCATGTCTGCCGCAAAGCGTCCTCGCTCCGTTGGCAATACTTCTTCACATAAGTCAGAAAAGTAATTATACAGACGCTCTGCATCTTGTGGATGAGCACCACGAGAAAACCCCGCTCGCGTCCCTTTTTTTGTATCAGCGGGCAGAGTGAATTGAGAAACAACCAACACGCTGCCACCCACATCTTTCACACTTAAATTCATTTTGCCAGCTTGGTCTTCGAATACTCGGTAGGAAGTCACGCGCTCCATCAAACGCTTAGCTTTTGCTTCGTCATCTTCACGTTCAACACCAAGTAATACCAATAAACCTTTTTCAATTTCACCGACGACTTCACCGTCGACGCGTACTGCAGCCTCACTTACTCGTTGAATCAACGCTATCACTGGAATTCTCTTCCTTGTCACTCTTTGAAAGGGCATTCGAGTTTATCACGTCTTCTTCCTCACTCCAGCACTCACGCTCACCCAAAGCTGCCGTGACTTCTGCACCAATCAAGACAATCATCCAACACAGGTATATCCAGACAAACAGAATGGGTATCGCTGCCAACGCCCCATAAATAAGCTGATATGAGGGGAAATGGGTAATATAGGCGGCAAAGGCTTTCTTACTCAGTTCAAAGAGAATGGCAGCGGCCAACGCTCCAACAAGAGAATGATAAATATAGACCTTTTTATTCGGAACCAGTAAGTACAAGCCAGCAAAAGCGAAAAAAGAAAGCAGGAACGGCAGCCAACGCAAAAACAGGTTGTAAACGCCAACCAGAGCCTCGCTATCAATAATTTTCAACGAAGTGATATAAGACGTCATCGCAATACTCGCGCCCAGTAGAAGAGGCCCCAGCGTCAAAATCATCCAGTACATAGAAAAAGAAAAAACGACACGTCGTTTATTTCTCACCCGCCATATGTAGTTCAAGTTTTTATCTATGTTGGAAATCAGCATTAAAGCAGCCACAAACAGAAATACACCACCAACAGCTGTCATTTTCGCCGTATTGGTAATGAACTCTGATAGCGCAGTGCGTACCGCTAAGCCAGCAGCGGGAACAAAGTGTTCAATCACAAAATCTTGCAGAGTTTCACCCACATTAGAGAAGATCTCAAATGACGACATGATAGAGAGTGAAACTGTGAACATCGGCACGATGGAAAGCAAAGTGATATACGCCAGATACCCTGCGTTAACATTCACACGGTCATGTTTCATTCTTAAAACTAAATATCGGCCAAATGCATAGGTTTGTTTGACCGAGTGCTGTAAGTCCAATTGCACTCTCCTGACTATTTTTACCCGGACAAACTCACGATGTGAGAGTTTGTATGTCTGTAACGTACTAATTTTAATAGAGTGGAACTCAACTTGCTTAGTTCAAGATTAACTTTGATAGATAAACCAAACAATGTTCCCTGATCAGGTTGTTGAAATATTATTCAAGACAAATTCAACTCGTTCGTTGACCGTCTTAAACGGAACTTCAATACAGCAGTAACCAAACTGTTGATAAATGTCCACCAGCCTGTAATGAATATCTAAAGCCTCCTCAAAAGGATAAGGACGAATTTCATCCTGAACATAAATATCTTGGTGAGGGCAACAAACAAAAACCTTACGGAAGTATCCCTTGCTTTCCAATAAATACTGTTTGTCAGGCTCTATTCCAGCACCTTTCAAATATCCACATATATCCGGTATTGCTCTATCCAAGAAGGCGATGGAATGTTCACTCGCTTTACTCTTTTGCTGTTTCATAACTTCAAAACATAAAGCGGCGAACCCAGACATATTTTCCCATGGAAGAATGCCATCTTTTAACTGGCTTTGCTGCTCAATCAAATCACGAGAAGATTCCTGAAAAGTTGTAAATCCTCTATCTGACAAAGCGTTGATCAGCGTTGTCTTACCTGCGCCGGGACCGCCCGTGATAATCACTGGAAACATAATAAATGCCTCACTATTTAGATACAAAAAACCCCTAGCTTACACAGCTAGGGGCCTTTAAAAACGTTAACCGAATAGGGTTAATTAACCGCGAGATGCACGTTTACGATCGTTTTCCGTTAGGTGACGCTTACGGATACGGATGCTCTCTGGTGTTACTTCCACTAGTTCATCATCATCAATGAATTCTAGAGCTTGTTCTAGAGTAAACTTGATAGCTGGAGTCAGAACTTGAGCTTCATCAGTACCAGATGCACGTACGTTAGTTAGCTGTTTACCTTTCAAACAGTTAACTGTCAGGTCATTTGAACGGTTATGGATACCAATTACTTGACCTTCGTACACTTCGTCAGCGTGCTCTGTAAATAGACGACCACGCTCTTGAAGGTTAAATAGCGCATAAGTCAATGCTTTACCAGTAGCATTTGAAATCAATACACCGTTTACACGCTGACCAATTTCGCCGCCTTTGTGCGGTGCGTAATGATCAAACGTATGGTAAAGAAGACCTGAACCAGATGTTAGCGTTAGAAACTCTGTTTGGAAACCAATCAGACCACGAGAAGGCATCATGAAGTCAAGACGCACACGGCCTTTACCGTCTGGAGACATGTCTTTCAGTTCGCCTTTACGCATACCGATTTTCTCCATGATACCGCCTTGGTGTTCTTCTTGAACGTCGATAGTCACAGTTTCAAACGGTTCCATTAGCTGACCACTTTCTTCTTTCAGAATTACTTCTGGACGAGATACAGCAAGCTCAAAACCTTCACGACGCATGTTCTCGATAAGAATTGACAGGTGAAGCTCACCACGGCCAGAAACACGGAATTTATCTGGATCGTCTGTTTGCTCAACACGTAGTGCTACGTTGTGAACCAATTCTTTTTCAAGACGCTCAAGAATGTTACGTGAAGTTACGAACTTACCTTCTTTACCAGCAAACGGAGAAGTGTTTACTTGGAAAGTCATCGTTACCGTTGGTTCGTCAACACTTAGCGGTGGAAGTGCTTCTACCGTGTTCATGTCACAAATGGTATCTGAAATCTTAAGTTCGCCAAGACCAGTGATCGCAACGATGTCACCAGCAGTTGCTTGCTCAGTTTCAGAACGTTGTAGACCTAGGTAGCCAAGAACTGTACCTACTTTACCGTTACGTTTCTTACCATCAGCACCAACTACTGTTACTTGTTGGTTTGGTTTTACCGTACCGCGAGTTACACGACCAACACCGATTACACCTACGTATGAGCTGTAATCAAGCTGAGAGATCTGCATTTGCAATGCGCCATCAGGGTCAACTTGTGGTGGTTCTACGTTGTCTACGATAGCTTGGAACAATGGTTCCATGTTCTCGCCAGTTACGCCTTCTTCCAGAGTCGCCCAACCATTAAGAGCTGAAGCGTAAACCACTTGGAAATCTAGCTGCTCATCACTTGCACCTAGGTTATCAAATAGGTCAAAAACTTGGTCCATTACCCAATCAGGACGAGCACCTGGACGGTCGATTTTGTTGATAACAACGATTGGCTTCAAACCGTGAGCAAACGCTTTTTGCGTTACGAAACGAGTTTGTGGCATAGGGCCGTCAACAGCGTCAACGATCAAACATACGCAGTCAACCATTGACATAATACGTTCAACTTCACCGCCGAAGTCCGCGTGTCCCGGAGTATCTACGATGTTGATACGGTAGTCGTTCCAGTTAATTGCTGTGTTCTTAGCAAGAATTGTAATACCGCGTTCTTTTTCGATATCGTTCGAGTCCATGACTCGCTCTTCGATGTCACCGCGTGATTCTAACGTACCCGATTGTTGGAGTAGTTTATCAACAAGAGTCGTTTTACCGTGGTCAACGTGCGCGATGATCGCGATATTTCTTAATTTATCTATCTGTGGAGTAGCCATGGAGTTTGCTTCACTTATATACACAAAATAGCCCGCCTTTATGGGATATAAAAACGTAGCCTTAATTTGGTTCAAAAAACGGGCAATAATGTACCAGATTTTGACGAAAAACCTAGGAATATGTGATCTATCACGCTGATTTTCACTCTATAGAGCCTAGTCGTTAATCTGATTTAAAACAAACAGTGACAAATTATAGTTAATTACACTTAAAAAAATTGAGTGAATCATTGTGTGAATAGTGTACGCTTTGATAGAAATTGGTGCACTGCACAAGCAGTTGCACCATTTCAGTTCATTAAAGGATCTTTTTGGTGCAACAGTAAGCACCAAAAAAAACATAATGCAAGTAATGCATTGATTTATATAGGCCAAAATGTTTGGCACGAATATCGCAAGCATGTGACCAACATCGATTAAGATGGGTTTAAGCACTGATTGATGCAAGAAACTAATTTTGATTCGAGCCCAAATCGCTTTATTAACACTGGAGGTTATCCGAGATGTCAGTAGAAAACGTACTATCGCTGATTCAAGAAAACGAAGTTAAGTTTGTGGACCTACGTTTCACAGATACAAAAGGTAAAGAGCAACACATTTCGATTCCTGCTCACCAAATCGATGCAGACTTCTTCGAAGATGGCAAAATGTTCGATGGTTCATCAGTTGCTGGCTGGAAAGGCATCAATGAATCTGACATGGTGATGATGCCTGATGCTGCATCTGCTGTGTTAGACCCATTTACAGAAGAATCAACGCTAAACATCCGTTGTGACATCCTAGAACCTGCAACAATGCAAGGTTACGACCGCGACCCTCGTTCTATCGCTAAACGCGCTGAAGAGTACATGCGTTCAACTGGTATCGCAGACACAGTTCTTGTTGGTCCAGAGCCAGAATTCTTCCTATTTGACGATGTTAAGTTCTCAACTGACATGTCTGGTTCTTTCTTCAAGATCGATGACGTAGAAGCTGCGTGGAACACTGGTTCTGATTACGAAGATGGTAACAAAGGTCACCGTCCAGGCGTTAAAGGTGGTTACTTCCCAGTAGCTCCAGTGGATTCATCTCAAGACCTTCGTTCTGCTATGTGTCTCATCATGGAAGAAATGGGCCTTGTTGTTGAAGCTCACCACCATGAAGTTGCAACCGCGGGTCAGAACGAAATCGCAACTCGTTTCAACACGCTAACAGCAAAAGCTGACGAAATTCAAATCTACAAATACGTTGTTCACAACGTAGCTCACGCGTTTGGTAAAACAGCGACTTTCATGCCTAAACCATTAGTTGGCGACAACGGTTCTGGTATGCACGTTCACCAATCTCTAGCGAAAGACGGTGTTAACCTATTCGCAGGCGACAAGTACGGCGGCCTATCTGAAATGGCGCTTTACTACATCGGTGGTATCATCAAACACGCTCGTGCACTGAACGCGTTGACTAACCCAGCAACTAACTCGTATAAACGTTTGGTTCCTCACTACGAAGCGCCAGTTATGCTTGCTTACTCAGCTCGTAACCGTTCTGCGTCTATCCGTATCCCTGTGGTACCAAGCCCTAAAGCTCGTCGTATCGAAGTTCGCTTCCCAGATCCAGCGGCAAACCCATACCTAGCATTCGCAGCTATGCTAATGGCTGGCCTTGACGGTATTAAGAACAAGATCCACCCAGGCGAAGCTATGGATAAAGACTTGTACGACCTACCAGCAGAAGAAGAAGCAGAGATTCCAAAAGTTGCAGAGTCTCTACAACAAGCTCTGCAATGTCTAGATCAAGACCGTGAGTTCCTAACTGCTGGCGGCGTATTCTCTGATGACTTCATCAACTCTTACATCGAGCTGAAGACTAAAGACGTACAACGTGTGAACGTAGCCGTTCACCCACTAGAGTTCGAACTATACTACTCAGTATAAGAATTCGCTTTAACGATATATCAGGCTCGCCTCGCAGGCGGGCCTTTTTTATATTCTCAGATGCGAAATTCTCTTTAGCATAACCAGTACCATTCGTACTACTTCGTATCGGAGATCACATTGAAAAACGCTCTACTTCTATTCTTTCTGCTGAGCCTAAGTGACTCAGCAACAAGCAAAGAGATCTACACTTGGTTAGACGACAAGGGTGTACAGCATTTCAGTGATACCCCAGAACCAAAAGCAACGCCTCTCGCAATATCGAGTTTCAAAGCTCCCAATAACGCCCCCTTACTAACCGCGGCTAAACCACCAAAACCTCAAAGCATTGAGAAAACCTTAACACCACTCAGTATCAGTATCTTGTCGCCCAGTGATGGTGAAACCATTCGCAGCAATGAAGGCAACATAAGCATCACTATCGGCTTAAACAGAGAACTAATTGACCCCGAAAAGCTACAATTGTTGATGAATGGACAGCCAATTAGTGCACCTAGCACCAAAACAGTGTGGCATCTAAAAAACATTGAGCGAGGCACTCATCACTTTTCAATTCAGGCAGTTGGAAGCGGCAAGGTTATTGCATCTAACTCTGGAGTAACGGTGTATCTTCATCGGGCGTCCGTGAATTAGTCGATAAGCCACTAATTAGCCTGATATCACAAAGAGTTTTTCTTTTTCTTTGCATACCGTTGCGCCATACTTGACATCTCAATGCACCAAAAAGGTGCGTTGCATTATTTTGGAACACGGACAAGGAAAAAACTGTGAATGCAGAACTGAGTCACACCATTTTAAACAACGTCGTTACGGCCACTTTAATGTTGGACGAATTGTTGTGCGTACGTTATGCAAACCCAGCAGCCGAGCAACTGTTCTCACAAAGCGCCAAACGTATTACCAACCAACCACTTTCCAAGCTGATTCAACACGCATCAATGGATTTAGCATTACTGACTCAACCTTTGCAAAGTGGCCAGAGCATTACTGATAGTGACGTGACTTTTGTTGTCGACGGTAAACCTTTGATGCTTGAAGTGACGGTTAGCCCAATGTCGTGGGAAAAAGAGTTGTATTTGTTAGTCGAAATGCGCCGTATTGGTCAACAAAGACGCCTAACTCAAGAACTCAACCAACATGCACAGCAACAAGCCGCCAAATTACTGGTTCGCGGATTGGCTCATGAAATTAAGAACCCTCTAGGCGGGTTACGAGGCGCTGCGCAGCTTTTAGAGCGAATGCTTCCCGATCAAAGCCTTACCGAATACACCCAAATTATTATTGAACAAGCTGATCGCCTAAGGGCTCTGGTAGACCGATTACTGGGTCCGCAAAAACCGGGCAAAAAGAAATCGGAAAACCTGCACCTTATTTTGGAAAAGGTTCGTCAACTTGTTGAACTCGAAGGTGGGCCTGAATTAGTCATCGAACGTGACTATGACCCAAGCCTACCTGACATCGTGATGGACACAGACCAAATTGAACAAGCACTGCTTAATATCGTCAGTAATGCAGCACAAATCTTATCTAATCAAAAACATCAACAAATCACGCTGCGTACCAGAACCGTTCATCAAGCAACCATTCAAGGCCAACGACATAAGTTAGTGGCCAGAATAGAGATTACAGACAATGGTCCGGGCATTCCTATGGAACTGCAAGACACCTTGTTCTACCCGATGGTCAGTGGACGCGAAGGCGGTACCGGTCTAGGGCTATCAATCTCTCAAAACCTGATCGACCAGCATAATGGAAAAATCGAAGTAGAAAGCTGGCCAGGCAGAACCACATTCACCATTTATTTACCTATTTAGACACATTAGTCACAAGATTTGCTGCTAAGGAATTAAAACTATGAGTAAAGGATACGTATGGGTTGTCGATGACGACAGTTCTATCCGCTGGGTTATGGAGAAGACTCTTTCATCAGCCAATATCAAATGTGAAACTTTTTCCGATGCCGAAAGCGTTTTAATGGCATTAGAGCGAGAAACGCCTGATGTGTTAGTTTCCGATATTCGTATGCCGGGTATTGACGGCATCGAGTTACTTAACCAAGTACACTCGCGTTCACCAGAACTGCCCGTCATCATCATGACCGCTCACTCTGATTTGGACGCGGCGGTTAACGCCTACCAAAAAGGCGCATTTGAATATTTACCAAAACCGTTTGATGTGGATGAAACGCTTACTCTGGTTGAACGAGCCATTGCGCACGGCCAAGAGCAACGTAAAGAACAATCAAAACAACTAGAGCAGTCCTATGATTCACCAGAAATCATTGGTGAAGCTCCGGCTATGCAGGAAGTGTTTCGCGCTATCGGTCGCTTGTCCCGTTCTTCCATCTCCGTATTAATTAATGGTGAATCCGGTACGGGTAAAGAGCTGGTCGCACATGCTCTGCATCGTCACAGCCCTCGCGCTCAAAAACCGTTTATCGCTCTAAACATGGCTGCGATTCCTAAAGATCTGATTGAGTCGGAGCTATTTGGCCACGAAAAAGGGGCTTTTACAGGGGCAAACAACGTTCGCCAAGGTCGATTTGAGCAAGCAAACGGCGGTACATTGTTCCTTGATGAAATTGGCGATATGCCACTCGATATTCAAACTCGTTTATTACGAGTATTGGCAGATGGTCAGTTCTACCGTGTGGGTGGTCACTCAGCGATAAAGGTTGATGTACGTATCGTAGCTGCGACTCACCAGAACTTAGAAAAACTGGTTCACCAAGGTAAGTTTCGTGAAGACTTGTTCCATCGTTTGAATGTAATACGTATTCAAATTCCATCTTTACGTGAACGTCGTCAAGATATCGAAAAGCTGACTCAACATTTCCTCGCACTTGCCGCTAAAGAACTAGGTGTCGAGATGAAAACTCTTCATCCTAAAGCTGTAGAAATTCTTAACCGTCTAGATTGGCCGGGTAACGTTCGCCAACTAGAAAACATGTGTCGTTGGTTAACGGTCATGGCAAGCGGTTCAGAGGTTCTGCCAAGTGATCTTCCATCAGAATTGATTTCAGAGAAGAAGAGTGTCGATTTTGAAAATGACACCAGTTGGCAAAAGCAGTTGGAGTCGTGGGCTAAATCAGCATTGGCATCGGGAGAAACGGAAATTCTTTCGTACGCATTACCTGAATTCGAACGTATACTTCTAGAAGCAGCGCTACATCATACGAATGGTCATAAACAAGATGCTGCAAAAGTACTAGGCTGGGGTCGTAACACGCTTACAAGGAAACTCAAAGAACTGTACTGATTTTATTTTTATCAGGCATTTGAAGGATCCTTTCCTGTAAGCATAGGGATAGTGCTTTTATTAAGATCAGGGATATGCCTTTTAAAAAGCAAATAAAATTAAAAACCGCTGTATTGCTACCGTTCGTGATCATCTTCTCGGTCACGTTCGGAGTCATTGCTTTTGTCCAAAAAGCCAACTACGAACAAATGGTTCAGGATATCAGTAGCAAACAACTGACCTACCTCACCAATAATGTGGAGCAGCGCCTCTATAATTTTCTTGAAGAACCTTTTTTAGCGAACTTAAGTCTGAGCCACAACCTTGGCTTCAGTCACCTCTTTCAAAAAGGTGATACGCAAAAAATAGAGGACTTCTTCAGATTCAATTTTTCCCAGATCTACAAATCTATCCCGCAAATAGATTCTGCTGGTTTTGGCGGAATAAACGCGGAGTATGTCGGGTTCAGGAAAGAGAACGATCACAACTACACATTGATGGTTCAAGACAAGAGAACCCAAAATAAGCTCGTTATTTATCAAAATGATATCATCAGCAATAATATTCGAACTGTCATTGAAAACTACGATCCAAGAGAGCGACCTTGGTATGTTCCTGTCGCTGAACACCATAAACCAATGTGGTCTTCAATTTATACCAACGCCGATGAACGACAAGAAATCACTCTTTCTTCATTAAGCCCGGTTTTCCAAGATAAACAGTTTGTCGGTGTATCCGTTACCGATGTCAAAATCGATACCTTTAATGCTTTTCTACGCGAAATGAAGCTTCAGACTGAAGCTGATGTCTATATTTTTGATCATGAGCATCGATTAGTTGCTCACTCAAGTGCTGGAGGCGTGGTTTCTTGGGGAACCAGCTTATCACCAAAAGGAACGCGTCTCATGGCTACAGAGAACGCCAGCCCTGTTATTAAAGCCAGCGCGGAACACTTCAAACAGCTTGATGTGCCTACAAGTATTGCGACTAAAAACTTTGTCACATATGTCAACAGTGATCGCTATTTCAACAAAGTCACTCCTTTTGAAGACGAGTTTGGATTGCATTGGTTTATCGGCGTCTCAATTTCAGAGCCGAACTTATTAGGTGAAGTACCTTACAATCAACGTAATGCTTGGTATATCGGCCTATTAATCAGCTTGTTTGGCATTGGCATCGGCTACATCGCATTTAATCGTATTACCGCGCCAATTACATCCACAGCTTCCGCAGCTCAGCATTTGGCACGTAGTGACTGGGCAACACCGATGCCAAAATCCGGCAACATCTATGAAACCAGCTTACTGGTTCACGCCTTTAATGAAATGGCCAACAACCTGAAAGCGTCATTTAAAGCTCTGCGAACTCAGTTGGTGTATGACTCTCTCACTAAACTATATAGTCGCGAAGGTTTAGTTGAAAGTTGCAGTAACCTGAAAAAACTCAACGGCTGTTTGTTCCTTATTGGTATTGATAAATTCAGGGATATCAACGATAGCTTGGGTCACCAATTGGCAGACCAACTGCTTATCGCTATCGCACAACGGCTTAAAAACATTTATGCATCCGATGCCTATATCGCTCGAATTGGTGGCGACGAATTTGCGCTATATCTTCCTCTCGTAAAAGACGAGCAGGAAATTCAAGATGAAGCGAACCGTATTCTGCAACTATTTGCGACACCTTACTCAATGCCAAACGAACCTATAGCCGTCAACGTATCTATCGGCATCGTGCATAACTCTGACTCAACCAATATGACCGTTTGGCTGAGAAATGGCAGTATCGCTTTAAGCAATGCCAAATCTGATTCAACACGAATCAGTTACTATGCGCCGGAAATGGCGGGAATATCTCGTAAAAGAACGCAGATGGTTACCCTGTTAAAAGTCGCCATCGAGAAGCATGAATTTGTTCCGTTCTATCAGCCGATCGTTGACTTAAACAGTGGTGAAGTTCTAGGCGCAGAAGCTCTTGCTCGTTGGATTTCACCTGAACTTGGCTTGGTTCCGCCAACCGAATTCATTCCTGTGGCTGAAGAGAGTGGGCTGATCAACACCATTGGTGAACAGATACTCCTTCAAGCTTGCATCGACACAGTAAAAGGGATTGAAGAAGGGAAATGGGCATGCGATTTTCGTATGCACGTCAATTTGTCCGTAAGTCAACTTTCCAGCTATCTCTTCCTACCGCAACTTGAAGAAATACTACGTATCACCAAACTAAGCCCAAGCAATCTAGCGTTAGAGATTACCGAATCTAAAATCGTGGATAACGACCCTATTATTTTGAGCAACATGCTTGCGTTGAAAAAGCTTGGGATACACATTGCTATCGATGATTTTGGTACTGGTTACAGCTCATTATCTTACCTTCATAAACTGCCCTTTGATTGCTTAAAAATAGATAGGGCCTTTGTTACTCAGCTTAATCATGATCATCTTGAAGAAAGTATCGTTGCGGCCATTATCAACATGATGAAAGGTTTTAAAGTACAGCTTGTCGCAGAAGGGATAGAAACTCAGGAGCAAGTAGACTTGCTTCATCAGCTAAACTGCCCACAAGGCCAAGGCTTTCTATTCAGTAAACCAATCCCTTACCAAGAATGGCCAACAAACTTAGTTAACATGAGGCAAAAAACAGCAAATTAGGCTTATTTTGCCTCGTTCAGCTACTGACAGGTGCGACATTGGTTCTTATACTTCACCCAGATAACAATGGGGATAGATAATGATAACCAAGAACTTACCATTAACGGATTTACACCGTCATTTAGATGGCAATATACGCACTCAAACTATCCTAGATTTAGGCACAAAGTTTGGTGTGAAATTACCCGCGAATAACATTATCGATTTAACACCTCATGTGCAGATAGTAGAAGCAGAACCCTCATTGGTCGCATTCCTATCAAAACTCGATTGGGGTGTAGCGGTATTAGGCGATTTAGATGCGTGCAAACGCGTAGCCTATGAAAACGTAGAAGATGCACTGAACGCTCAGATTGACTACGCTGAACTTCGCTTCTCTCCTTATTACATGGCGATGAAGCACAACTTACCGGTTGAAGGTGTCGTAGAAGCCGTCGTTGATGGCGTGAAAGCTGGTATTCGTGACTTTGGCATCAAGGCTAACCTTATAGGCATCATGAGCCGTACGTTTGGCACAGAGGCCTGCCAGCAAGAACTCAACGCAATCCTGTCTCAACGAGATAACATTATTGCAGTGGACTTAGCGGGTGACGAACTGGGTCAACCAGGTAAGCTTTTCACTAGCCACTTTAAGCAAGTTCGTGACTCAGGCTTAAATATCACAGTTCATGCTGGTGAAGCGGCTGGTCCAGAAAGTATGTGGCAGGCAATCCAAGATCTTGGTGCTACACGTATTGGACATGGTGTGAAAGCTATTCAAGATCCAAAATTGATGGGCTACCTTGCGGAGCATAAGATTGGTATTGAATCTTGCTTAACATCAAACATACAGACAAGTACGGTAGAAAGCTTACATAGCCACCCTCTTAAACAATTCTTAGAGCATGGTGTGCTTGCTTGCCTAAATACCGATGACCCAGCAGTAGAAGGTATAGAACTGCCACACGAGTATGAAGTCGCAGCGCCTCAAGCGGGTCTGTCTCAAGAGCAAATTCGCCAAGCTCAGATAAACGGATTAGAACTGGCATTTTTATCTGACTCAGAAAAAGAAGCGCTTAAACTAAAAGCAGCCAAAAGAGCTTAAGCATAATACGTTCGAAGCCGATGCATCTGCATCGGCTTTTTTATATCTGTTTTTTTGAGATGGTGAAACATTTGAAGAGTGGGATGAAAAGGATACAAAGAATTCCGTCGATATTGACTAGCCCTGCTAAAACGATGTCTTAAAACGTAACAAGCTCGTCATTCCACAAAAGTACCGTAACTTCCACACCTTCTTTGTCATCCCCGTAGTGACAGGTCGGCTTTCTGTTAAACAAAGAGCAACCCACTGAACTGCCGCTTCACATTGGTCACTTTCCTTCAGACGTAAAAAAGCCCCGTCATTTCTGACGAGGCTTCAAATAGTGGCGGAGCGGACGGGACTCGAACCCGCGACCCCCGGCGTGACAGGCCGGTATTCTAACCAACTGAACTACCGCTCCGCATTGGTTAGCGCTTGGTGCTAAATAAAAGCCTGGCGATGTCCTACTCTCACATGGGGAGACCCCACACTACCATCGGCGCTAATTCGTTTCACTTCTGAGTTCGGCATGGAATCAGGTGGGTCCAAATCGCTATGGTCGCCAAGCA
>NZ_JAKKCI010000005.1:0-255411 GCF_021726015.1 Vibrio sp. A1-b2 | reverse complement strand
TAAGTGTCCTAAAGGGTTGTTCGAGACTAGAACGTTGATAGGCAGGGTGTGTAAGTGCTGTGAGGCATTGAGCTAACCTGTACTAATTGCCCGTGAGGCTTAACCATACAACACCCAAGGGGTTTTGATTGGGCTCAAAGCAAGAACAGAATTGAATGTGTAGAGAACATTAACAGCTTTCCGAATTTTAAAATTTTGCTTGGCGACCATAGCGATTTGGACCCACCTGATTCCATGCCGAACTCAGAAGTGAAACGAATTAGCGCCGATGGTAGTGTGGGGTCTCCCCATGTGAGAGTAGGACATCGCCAGGCTTTTATTTAAAAAGAGCCCGTCTAACGACGGGCTTTTTTAGTCTTATAAGACACAGCTTCTTGCTGATATGGCTCAGTCGGTAGAGCGCATCCTTGGTAAGGATGAGGTCCCCAGTTCGATTCTGGGTATCAGCACCATGCATTCGACACGCACTGTAAGTTTGTCTTCATCTTTGAAAAAGATGAAAGTCAAAAGCGGTCAAAAAATTTGCTTAGTGACCATAGCATTGTGGACCCACCTGATTCCATGCCGAACTCAGAAGTGAAACACAATAGCGCCGATGGTAGTGTGGGGTCTCCCCATGTGAGAGTAGGACATCGCTAGGCTTTATTTCCAAGCCCCTTTGTAATACAGGGGCTTTTTCATATCCATTATTCGAATTGTTCGTTATTTCTTCTCATTCAGTTTCCAGTCGTACTCATATTTTATTTTCCCTTCAAAATGGGCTATTCCCTTTCGGTATTTGCTCAGATGATCAAATAATTGAGTTCTGCTACCAAAATCTTCCGCAAACCAATCATAAATAGAAGAAAGGGTCAGATGACCATCTCGATACGAAACACCTTTATGACTATTGATGAAATCACGAGCTGCTTTTTCTAACAGAAGCTCGGTATTTTCCGCGGTGAATGCTTTCGGTTGCAGGTTAGGGCATCCTAGGCTGGCACAATTGATTGCATAATGTGTTCTCGGGTCACCCCAAATAGGCCTTAAAATTCGATGCTCTATATCATTGAGCGTTAAAGGCTTTCCTGCCACATTTGCGATTTCATCATCCCATGGACCAAAACCAAACCAACTCCCGATTTTGGTGATTGAGGCTACAGGGTAATTATCCAATATGAGTTGTACTGTGAGTGCGTTATAGAAGTTTACCCAATATGCATACTGTTCTTTTTTGTTCAGTTCTCTTGGATCAGTATTCGATAAATCAGATAAATATTGCGTGAGCTTCTCTTTATCGGATGGCGTGACTTGGGCGTATTTAATCAAGGTGTATTCACCCTGAGAGATAAGATAAATGTCTAGGATGGCTTGCCATTTGTGGTGAGATAGTGAAGTACTGCTTTGTTGATTGCTGACATCCCAATAAGGCCATAAATCGGATTTAGGTGCCGAAAACGAAAGTGGTGAGAACAGCATAAGTGCATACGCAAGGAGTCTTTTCATAAACAGTGTCAGTTAAATGGTATGTAGACAATAAGACCAAGGTTACTACGCTTTTATTTCAGCGATAAAAAAGGGTTGCTTGTCTGCAACCCTATATTCATTTCGCTATCTTAAGAATGAAGGAATTTTCGCTTCATACTCTGCAATTTTAGCTTCGTGTTGCAGAGTCAGACCAATGTTGTCTAGGCCATTTAGCAAACAGTGGCGACGGAATTCATCGATTTCGAATCCATATTCTTTATCGTTTGCCGTTACGATCATTTTTTCCAGATCAACGGTAACCTGTGCACCTTCGTTTGCTTGAACATATTGGAAAATCTCATCAACTTCTTGCTCCGTTAAACGAACAGGAACCATTTGGTTGTTGATAGAGTTGCCATAGAAAATATCTGCAAAGCTTGGAGCGATCATCACCTGAATACCATAGTCAGCAAGCGCCCATGGTGCGTGTTCACGAGAAGAACCACAGCCGAAGTTCTCACGCGCTAGCAAAATACTTGCACCTTTGTAACGAGGTTGGTTCATGACGAAATCTGGATTTGGTTGCTCACCAGCATCATCAAGGAAGCGCCAGTCATGGAAAAGGTGCTTACCAAAACCAATGCGATTTACTTTTTGTAGAAACTGCTTAGGAATAATTGCATCTGTATCGACGTTCGCTGCATCTAGAGGAACAACTAAGCCTGTATGTTTTTGAAAACCTGCCATTTAAATTTCCTCTATCCTTAGTTGTTACGAATATCGACAAAGTGACCAGCAATCGCTGCTGCTGCTGCCATCGCTGGGCTAACTAGATGGGTTCTACCATCACGACCCTGACGCCCTTCAAAGTTACGGTTTGACGTTGATGCACAACGTTCACCAGCACCTAAACGGTCATTGTTCATCGCCAGACACATAGAACAACCTGGTAAACGCCACTCAAAACCAGCTTCGATGAAGATCTTGTCTAAGCCTTCAGCTTCTGCTTGAGCTTTTACCTGCTCAGATCCCGGAACGATTAGCGCCTGTACATGTGATGCGACTTTCTTACCTTTCGCAACGGCTGCTGCTGCACGCATATCTTCAATGCGAGAGTTAGTACAAGAACCGACAAAGACTTTATCGACTTTGTAATCCGACAGCATTTTGCCAGCTTCTAGGCCCATGTATGCCAAAGCTTTTTCAGCAGACACACGCTCGACAGGATCGCTAAACGATTCTGGTGAAGGAATAGGTGTATCAACCGCAATAACTTGACCTGGGTTGGTTCCCCAAGTGACTTGAGGACGAATACTTGCTGCATCTAGCGTTACAACCGCGTCGAATTTCGCATCTTCGTCTGTTTTCAGTGTTTGCCAGTATTCAACCGCTGCATCCCAATCCGTACCTGTTGGAGCAAACTTACGGCCTTTGATGTAATCAAACGTTGTTTGGTCAGGAGCAATCAAACCGGCTTTTGCACCTAGTTCGATAGCCATGTTACATACCGTCATACGACCTTCCATAGAAAGATCGCGTATCGCTTCACCGCTGAACTCTACTACGTAGCCTGTACCGCCCGCTGCCGTCGTTTTGCCGATAATCGCTAGAACGATATCTTTTGCTGTAATTCCCGGAGCGACTTTGCCTTTGACTTCAATTTTCATGGTTTTAGCGCGAGCTTGTTTTAGCGTTTGAGTTGCCATTACGTGCTCAACTTCAGAAGTACCGATGCCAAATGCCAAAGAACCAAATGCGCCGTGCGTAGCTGTGTGAGAGTCACCACAAACAATAGTCATACCAGGAAGCGTAATGCCTAACTCTGGGCCCATTACGTGAACAATACCTTGATATTTATGGTTAATGTCATAAAGGGTAACGCCAAACTCTTCGCAGTTTTTCGCTAGGGTTTGCATCTGGATTCGAGCCATTTCGCCCGATGCATTGATGTCTTTCGTTGTGGTTGAAACGTTGTGATCCATGGTTGCGAAGGTTTTGCTTACTTGGCGCAGTTTGCGTCCTTTCTCACGTAAGCCATCAAACGCTTGAGGTGAAGTTACCTCATGAACCAAGTGACGGTCGATGTATAAAATTGGGTTTTCGCCTTCCGCGGCAACTACGACGTGGGCGTCGTAGACTTTTTCATATAATGTTTTGCCCATGTGTTTGCTTCCTTGTCTCGCTCTCCTTGAGTAGCCAATGACTGGTAAATCGGTCATTGGCTGGCGAGAGTACTAATTATTATGAATTAAGAATGTATTCTGCGATTTTGTCGCCCATTTGCGAGGTGGTCAGCGCTGGCTTGCTACCCGATAGATCCGCCGTTAATTCGCCAGCTGATAGTGCTTTGCCTACCGCGGCTTCAATATCTTGTGCAGCGGCTTCTTCACCTAAGCTGTAACGAAGCATGAGTGCCGCAGAAAGGATTTGCGCGACAGGGTTAGCAATGTTTTTACCTGCAATATCAGGAGCACTGCCGCCCGCTGGTTCATACAGACCAAACTTACTTTCATTCATACTTGCAGAAGGAAGCATGCCCATTGAGCCAGTGATCATGGCACATTCATCAGAAAGGATGTCGCCGAAGATGTTTGAACATAGCATGACGTCAAACTGAGAAGGGTCTTTGATCAACTGCATAGTCGCGTTATCAATATACATATGTGATAACTCAACATCTGGGTAATCTTTGGCAATTTCAGTGACGACTTCGCGCCATAGAATCGAGCTTTGAAGTACGTTTGCTTTATCGATAGAACAGACTTTCTTACGGCGTAGACGAGCTGATTCAAAGGCAATTTTAGCGATACGCTCAATTTCAAAACGATGGTAAACCTCAGTATCAAACGCTTTCTCGTTAGCGCCTTCACCTTCTCGACCTTTTGGTTGACCAAAGTAAATGCCGCCAGTTAATTCACGCACAACGACAATATCAAAACCGCGAGCAGAAATGTCAGCACGCAGAGGTGAGAACGCTTCTAGCCCTTTGTGGATCTGTGCAGGTCGCAAGTTACAGAACAATTGGAAATGTTTACGTAGAGGTAGAAGTGCGCCACGCTCAGGTTGTTCATTAGGTGGAAGATGTTCCCATTTAGGACCGCCAACAGAACCGAACAAAACTGCATCGGATTCTTCACAAGCGCGAAGTGTGCTGTCAGGAAGTGGGCAGCCGTGGTTGTCAATCGCAATACCACCTACGTCATGTTCTTCACGCACGAAAGTTAACTTGTGTTTTTGTTCAATAGCATCAAGTACTTTGTGTGCTTGTTGCATTACTTCTGGGCCGATGCCGTCACCTGGTAATACGGCAATCTTATACGTTTTGTCTGTCATGCGAGTCCTTCACTAATTTTGATAATATTCGTTCAATGTTGTGTTTGCGTTACGTCCTTCCAACTGAAGTTACAGAAGTGGTGTCTGGGTTCATTCTACACTCTGCAACTCCAAGTTTTCTGGAGGCTATGTTATTTAAACGCCAGCAATTACTTTCTTCTTCTGTTTTATTTCTTCAATTTGGTTTGCGCGATGAATGCTGTTGATAACATGCAATAGCGCTTGACCAGAGGCTTCAACGATATCCGTAGATACGCCAGTGCCGTGGTACTTGCGTCCTTTGTAGTTGGCAATGATGTCTGCCTGACCTAAACCATCTTCGCCTTCGCCTTTTGCGGTTAAGTCGAATTTGTCTAGCACGATGTCATAGCCAGTTACGCGGTAGATACATTGATATAAAGCATCTACTGGACCATTACCGACTGCCGCTTCACATTTCTCTTCGTCACCACAAAGCATTTTGACGCTGGTTGTCGCCATAACACTACCAGATTGAACACTCAAATAGTTCAACTTGTAGTAATCATCTTCATCGCGAAGATTTGAGAAGTGCATTAATGCTTCCAAATCATAGTCGAACACTTGGCCTTTACGGTCAGCAAGCTTCAAGAAGTCTTCGTATAGCGCATTTAGGTTGTATTCGTTTTCGTTGTAACCCATGGAGTCCATATGACTTTTCACAGCAGCACGACCACTACGACTGGTTAGGTTAAGCGCTTGGTTTTTCAAGCCAATAGACTCTGGCGTCATGATTTCGTAGGTGTTCTTGTTTTTCAACATACCATCTTGGTGAATGCCTGAAGAGTGGCTGAATGCGTTTGCACCAACAATCGCTTTATTGCTTTGAATCGGCATATTGCATAGTTGGCTGACCAACTTGCTGGTACGGTGAATCTCTTCGTGCTTGATGCCAGTGTGAACTCCCAATAGCTCTTGACGAGTTTTGATGATCATGGCGATTTCTTCTAGGGCACAGTTACCGGCACGTTCACCGATACCATTAATCGTGCCTTCGATCTGGCGAGCACCAGCTTGGACTGCTGCAATGGAGTTCGCCACAGACATGCCCAAGTCATCGTGACAGTGAACAGAAATGATCGCTTTATCAATGTTTGGCACACGGTTAAATAGGGTTTGGATGATGCCACCAAATTCACTTGGCACTGTGTAACCGACAGTGTCTGGAATATTGATAGTACGAGCACCAGCATTGATAGCAGCTTCAACCATACGGCATAGGTTGTCGATTGGTGTACGACCTGCATCTTCACAAGAAAATTCGACATCATCAGTATATTGGCGAGCATGTTTAACCGCTTTCACCGCCATTTCTACTACATCGTCATAACTACGACGAAGCTTGTCTTGAACGTGAATGGTCGATGTTGCCAAGAAAGTGTGGATTCGGAACTGTTCAGCCACTTTTAACGCTTCAGCAGCCGCATCTATATCTTTCGCAACGGCACGTGAAAGAGCACAGATGCGGCTATTTTTGATATTTTTCGCAATAGTTTGTACAGATTCGAAATCACCCGGTGAGGAAACAGGGAAGCCCGCTTCGATCACGTCAACACCTAAGCGTTCCAGTGCGTAAGCGATTTGCAGCTTCTCTTTTACCGTTAGGCTTGCTGACAACGCCTGTTCACCGTCGCGCAAAGTTGTATCGAATATGATGACCTGATCGTTCATGTTTGCTTCCTTACTCGAAGAGTTAATCGTTTACTTCCTGAATTTAGTTATAAAAAAACCCGCATCGTGTGCGGGTTCTTGTAAATCTGTTGTGGTGTCTTCCGTCCACTCATTACCCGCGCGATTGATTCACGATAAGGAGCAGGTTCAGGAGTAGAGAAGAACGAATTGTCATTATTAACATCCACAAATTTGAATTAACAAATTAGTACCGTACTCAACCGAGCGCGTCAACCCTAAAGTTGTTTTTTTGTTCATATCGGAGCAGTTACTTCGTCAACAAGGTAAAAATCAGCAGTTTGTTGTTGAAAGCATGTCGCCAATGTAGCCCTTTTGAGCCTGAGTGTAAGGCTAAGGTAAACAAATTTATTGCTGTACTACGACTAACTGTCATCCATTTACAAACAAACAGTCACGGATTTGCAATCTATTGCTTTTAGCTTGGAGGTAGGAACATTTCTATTTGAAGCATTTTCAATTGAAAGTAAGGGGATGCCATGAAAACCATCAAGCCCATTGCAAAGTTTGATTTAGCTTTTTCGATGCTTTGCCTGCAGCATAGATTCAATCAGCCAGTCGCGAGGATCAGTAAAGCGGTCTCTCATACCGGAGATGGACATTTATATGCTCTATTTGGTGTATTAGCTTGGGCGATTGGTGGTAGCCATGGCTCAAATTTCTTAGCGGCGGGTTTAGTGGCGTTTGCTATCGAATTACCGCTGTATTGGCTGCTAAAAAACAGCTTCCAACGCCGACGTCCTCAAGAACTCTCGCCGGTATTAACTGCTTTTATTACTCCTTCTGATCGTTATAGCTTGCCTTCAGGCCATACTGCTGCGGCATTTGTGATGGCGACCTTGATAGGTCAGTTCTATCCAGATGGTTATGAAGTTGCCTTTATGTGGGCGGCACTCATTGGCAGTGCGAGAATTTTGCTTGGCGTCCATTTTTTAACGGATGTGATTATTGGCGCCATTCTTGGAGCTAGCTGTGCAACGATTTCAATGCAGTTGTTGGAGATGAATTTTTGAAGATTCTGTATGGTGTTCAAGGTACCGGAAATGGGCATATCGCTCGCGCTCGGGCAATGAGTGAAGCTTTCAAACATACTGACGCGAAAGTCGATTTTTTGTTTTCTGGTCGCGAAGCGCAAAAGTTTTTCTCTATGGAGAGTTTCGGCAACTACCAAGTTCGTCGTGGTTTAACCTTTGTGTTTGAACAAGGACGGGTAAACTATCTCCAAACAGCGCTGAACAATAGCCCTATGCAATTAATGAATGAAATCCGTACATTGGATCTATCGGGTTATGATCTGATTCTGAATGATTTTGAACCCGTGTCTGCATGGGCAGCGAAACGGCAGAAGAAAGATGTGATTGGTATCAGCCATCAAAATGCATTTCGCTACCCAGTACCGTTAAAAGGTGCAAGCTGGCTAGATAAGCAGATCATGCAGCGTTTTGCGCCAGCAAACTATAACTTAGGTCTACATTGGTATCATTTTGACCAACCGATACTGCCACCGATTGTTCATACCACAGCGCAAGACATGCTCAACCAAGACTTCATTTTGGTTTACCTGCCTTTTGAAGATGTTGACCAAGTGTGTGAACTGTTATTCCGCTTCGTGAACAAATCTTTCATCTGTTATCACCCTCAAGTTATTGAGCCGGAGACGGTGGAAAATGTCGAGTTAAGACCTTTATGCCACAGCAGTTTTCAATACCATCTTCATCGCTGTGATGGTGTGATTGCCAATGGAGGTTTTGAGCTGCCTTCTGAAGCTCTTACATTAGGTAAAAAACTGCTATTGAAGCCTTTGATTGGCCAGTTTGAACAGCAGAGTAATGTCGCTACTTTGGAAACGCTAGGTCTGGCGTCTGCTATGGATTTTCTAGACGTATCGGCTGTGAGTAAATGGCTAGATGAAAAACAGGCTGAAAGGGTCATTTACCCGAATGTTGCCCAAGCAATTGTTGAATGGGTTTTGCAAGGTAATTGGGCTAATCAACAAGCTTTGTGTGATGGTTTATGGCAACAAGTTGATTTTCCAAGTTATGCCTCGGTTAATTAATACCTAGCCGCTAGATATTAAAATTAAAAATTGCAGCGAATACGCTGCAATTTTTAATTCTCGGTACTGTATTTATCCAAATGATTGGAATTAAATATAGTTAATATCAATGTTTTTATATTTAATATCCTCTCGTTCAGACGTCGGTTTTTATCTTTTTTTATACTTACGAGAGAGCTTGATAAAGCTCGTGTTTTGTAGGTTTATTCCTCTTTTTGGCATCAAAAAATCTGACTTTTCCTTAATGCTATTGCTATTCGGCAAACGAATGAATCATAGTTGAGCCAGCTTGAAAATATCCAAACAACCAATAATAAAAGTACAGGTTATCTATTCGCTTACGAATGTTTGATATTTGATTGGGTAGATTAATTTAGAGGTATAGCGAATGTTAGATAAAAACGGCGGCATGGGAGCCATTTCTAGTTATCGTATGGAAAGCGTTTTACGTGGTGTCGATTTAAACCTACTGACGGTTTTTGATGCTGTAATGCAAGAGCAAAATATTACTCGTGCAGCTCATAATCTTGGTATGTCGCAGCCTGCGGTAAGTAATGCGGTTGCTCGTCTTAAAGTGATGTTTAATGACGAACTGTTCATGCGCCAAGGTCGCGGTATTCAGCCTACACAACGTGCTCGTCAGTTGTTTGGTCCAATTCGCCAAGCTCTTCAACTTATCCGTAATGAGTTACCAAGTTCTGTATTTGCGCCAGAAACATCAAGTCGCTTATTCAAACTGGCTATTTGCAGCCCGTGTGATATTCGTTTTGCACCGAAGATCATGGAAACCATTCATGAAATCGCGCCAAGTATTCAATTGCACTTAGACGCAGAATTTGACCGCATGTTGGCGGAGCGTATGCGTTATCAAGACACTGATTTTGTTATCGACTATGCGCATTTCGATGGTCAGGGGTTCTCAAGCACAGAGCTTTTCCAAGATGAGTTAGTGGTTGTCGCAGCAAAATCTCACCCACGCATTCAAGGTCGAGTCACTCGCGATGAACTGATGCAAGAGAAGCACGCTAAACTATCAAAAATCCACGGCCAACGTAGTTTTTCAGAGCAGGCTTATCAAGAGCTATACTGCTCTTCAAGTTACGAAGGCACGAGTTTAAGCAACGTATTGTACGTGGTTGGTCAGTCTGAGCTTGTCACTGTTGCTCCGCGCTGGATGGTAGAAAACGTTGCAAATGCTGACATGCTACAAATCCTAGATTTTCCGTTTGATAACGCAAAAATCAGTGGCTACTTAAGCTGGCATGAGTCGAGTGAAAAAGACCGTGGTCACATTTGGTTACGAGACCAATTGATGATGATTTGCCGCGAAGTGATTGCTCGCAAATAAGACGTGATTGCACGTTAACTATTTAAAACAGGACGTTAAGAAAAGCCTTGGGAGGGGAGACCAACTCAAGGCTTTTTTATTGTTCGTTATGTCTAAAATTATCCATAAGTTTGATGTTTGTCAGTTGCCTTTTGTAGTTCAATCGGTACACTTGTGCGCTCGATTAAGCTTACAGGTGTAAGCTATAGGTAGATAGATGACTAATTTAGATTTTCATATCGTTAAACGTATTCGTGAGCAAGTCTCTCACAACGGTGATCGTAGTGCCCTGAAACACAAACTAGGGGATGCATGGAAAAGCATTAGTTGGACGCAATTTGGGCAGCAGATGGATGCGTTATCGTTAGCGCTTCTTTCTCAACATATTGGCGTTCAGGATAAGGTTGGTATTTTCTCCAACAATATTCCTCAATGGACCATTGCGGATTTTGCAGCATTGCAATTGAGAGCGGTGACTGTCCCTATTTACCCGACCAATACCGCCGATCAGTCTGCTTACATCTTACAAGATGCAGATGTCAAAATTCTCTTTGTTGGTGAGCAGCCACAATACGATATCGCTTTAGACATTTTCGAACAATGTGAACAACTTCAGCTTGTCGTTGCTATGGACGACAGCATTGACCTGAAAGGTTTTGAACATGCCATTCGTTGGTCACAATTTATCGCGATGGGGCAAGAGTCTGATCGTGAAGAGCTGGAAACTCGCGTTGCTCAAGCCAATTTTGAAGATCTGATTACCTTAATCTATACCTCTGGTACAACCGGTCAGCCAAAAGGTGTCATGCTTGATTACCGTAATATCGGTTCACAGTTAGAGGGACACGATCAGCGTCTTAACTTAACTCAAGACGATGTTTCCTTGTGTTTCCTTCCGCTTTCTCACGTGTTTGAGCGAGCTTGGACTTTCTACGTGCTTTATAAAGGTGCGACCAACTGTTACCTGCATGATGTTTCTCACGTTCGTGAAGCATTGAGTGAAGTTCGTCCGACAGTAATGTGTGCGGTTCCTCGTTTCTACGAGAAGATTTTCTCTGCTATCCATGAAAAAGTGGCTAGAGCTTCTTTCATTCGCAAAGTGATGTTTACTTGGTCTGTGAACATGGGCGCGAAGATGGCGGTATGTCATCAAGAGCACCGTAAACCGTCTTGGTTGCTTACTCAATGCTACGGCATCGCGGATAAAGCGGTTCTGTCTAAATTGAGAGGATTATTAGGCGGGCGCATCAATTTTATGCCATGTGGTGGAGCGAAGTTAGATGAAACCATTGGCCGATTTTTCCATGCCATCGGAATCAATGTAAAACTTGGCTACGGTATGACCGAAACAACCGCGACGGTTTCTTGTTGGGATGACAAATGCTTCAATCCTGATTCTATTGGTCTGTCTATGCCTGGGGCTCAGGTTAAGATTGGCGAAAACAACGAAATTTTAGTTCGTGGTCCAATGGTGATGCGCGGCTACTACAAAATGCCAGAAGAGACAGCGAAGACATTTGATGAACACGGCTTCTTAAAAACTGGCGATGCTGGTCATATCGATGAGCATGGCAACCTGTTTATTACCGATCGCATCAAAGAACTAATGAAAACTTCAGGTGGTAAATATATTGCTCCTCAGGTTATTGAAGGCGCGATCGGTAAAGATCACTTCATCGAACAAATTGCCGTTATTGCAGATACACGTAAATTTGTGTCGGCGCTGATTGTTCCTTGTTTTGATGCGTTAGAAGAACATGCTAAAGAGCTGAATATCAAATATCACGACCGTTTGGAACTGCTAAAAAACAGTGAAGTGTTAGAGATGTTTGAAAAACGTATTAATGAACTTCAACATGGTTTAGCGAAGTTTGAACAGGTGAAAAAATTCAAGCTGCTACCTAAAGCATTCTCTATGGATGAAGGTGAGTTAACTCCGACGCAAAAGCTGCGCCGTAAGGTGATCAACTCTCGATATCAAGATGAGATTGAAGAGATGTATCAGGAAAAGAAAAAGTAGTTATTGCTACCGTTTTTTAAACACTGATAATAAACATCGATCCCCAGTGAGATTTTCTCTTACTGGGGATTTTTTATATGTGGCAGAAAGAGGAGGGTAGCGCAGCGCAGTTTATTGCCCAACACCTGTTAATATTTTGTTCCGTTTTTTATGGTCGTTATAACACTATCCTCTGTGTCGGTGCTTTGCGGTAATCGTTGATACTTGTTGAATAAGCTTCTGCAATATATCGCCGAGATTGCATCAAATTAGTGGTTAGACCTAATGCTAAGAAAGGGTTAAAGTTGTTGCGTTACCTTAGCTTTTGTTATGACAAAAGCGGGACATAGCTGAAAGCGGAAAGTTTTCGAATTAGGCTACGAATAAGCCCTAGACTATGTATAACCAGACCAATTAACCGACCGCGTTAATCGGATTCTGGTAAGGAGAAAATATGGCAATGTTATCCGGCGCAGAGATGGTCGTTCAGTCTCTGATCGAAGAAGGCGTAGAACAAATTTTTGGCTACCCAGGTGGTTCCGTTCTTGATATCTACGACGCCCTCCACGAAAAAACCGAAAAAATAAAGCATGTTCTTGTTCGTCATGAACAAGCTGCAACTCACATGGCTGACGGCTATGCACGTGCTACGGGTAAACCGGGTGTTGTGTTAGTGTGCTCTGGCCCTGGTGCAACAAATACAGTTACTGGCATCGCAACGGCATACATGGATTCGATCCCGATGATCGTAATCTCTGGTAACGTGGCAACCAATTTGATCGGTAATGATGCTTTCCAAGAGTGTGACATCGTTGGTGTTTCTCGCCCGATCGTTAAGCACAGCTTCTTAGTGAAGAAAGCGGAAGATATTCCAGAAACGATCAAGAAAGCGTTTTACATTGCATCGACTGGCCGCCCTGGTCCTGTGGTGATCGATCTACCTAAAGATGTAATGAATCCGCAGATTAAGCTTCCATACCATTACCCTGAATCGATTAAAATGCGTTCTTATAACCCGACGACTTCAGGTCACAAAGGGCAAATCAAGAAGGCGTTAAAAGCACTATTAGAAGCGAAAAAACCAGTGCTTTACGTGGGTGGTGGTGCATCTATCGCTGGTGCTCACGAACAAGTGCAGCAGCTAGCAGAAAAACTGAATTTGCCAGTCGTTAGCACCCTTATGGGGTTAGGCGTGTTCCCTGGAACACATAAGAATGCCCTAGGTATGCTGGGTATGCACGGTGTGTATGAAGCTAATATGGCTATGCACAATTCAGATTTGATCTTCGGTGTGGGTGTTCGTTTTGACGATCGAACTACCAACAATCTTGAGAAATATTGCCCGGATGCGAAGATCATGCACATCGATATTGATCCGTCTTCCATTTCCAAGAACGTTAAAGTTGATCTACCAATCGTAGGCTCAGCAGATCAGGTTTTGGAAACTATGCTCCAACTGCTTGGCGAGCAAGATGGCAGTAATGATGTAGAAGCCATTGATGAATGGTGGAGCGAAATTCAAGTGTGGCGCGATCGTAAATGTTTGTCTTACGAAACATCAAGCGAACGCATTAAGCCTCAACAAGTCATTGAAACCTTATTTAGACTGACCAATGGTGATGCGTATGTTGCATCAGACGTTGGCCAGCATCAGATGTTTGCAGCGCTTTACTATCCGTTTAATAAACCACGTCGTTGGATCAACTCAGGTGGCTTAGGCACTATGGGCTTTGGTCTACCAGCAGGTATGGGCGTTAAGTTTGCCATGCCACAAGAAGAAGTGGTGGTGGTAACAGGTGATGGCAGTATCCAGATGAATATTCAGGAGCTATCAACGGCGTTGCAATACGATATTCCGGTGAAAATCATTAACCTGAATAACCGTTTCCTAGGCATGGTAAAACAGTGGCAAGACATTATTTATCAAGGGCGACACTCTAACTCCTACATGAGTTCAGTACCGGATTTTGCAGCGATTGCAGAAGCTTATGGTCACGTTGGTATTCGCATCAACACACCTGATGAGCTAGAAGCAGGTCTGCAAAAAGCATTAGATATGAAAGACAGATTGGTTTTTGTTGATATCAATGTAGATGAAACTGAACACGTCTACCCAATGCAAATCAAAGGCGAGGGTATGGATAAAATGTGGTTGAGCAAAACGGAGAGAACCTAAGATGAGACACATTATTTCAATATTGATGGAAAACCAACCTGGTGCTTTGTCTCGCGTTGTTGGTCTGTTCTCTCAACGTGGCTACAACATAGAGAGTTTGAACGTATCTCCAACTGATGATGGCACTTTATCTCGTTTAAACTTGACCACGACCTCTACAGAAATGCAGCTTGAGCAGATTCAGAAACAACTGCATAAGCTGATTGATGTGCTGAAAGTTCAGGAAGTGACAGAGTGTGACCACATCGAACGTGAACTTATGCTTATTAAAGTGAAAGCGACAGGTTTCGCTCGCACCGAAGTTAACCGCACAACGGATATTTTCCGTGGTCAAATCGTCGATGTCACAGCATCTCAGTATACGGTTCAGCTTGCAGGAACCAGTGAAAAGCTTGATGCCTTTATTCAGGCAATGGCTGAAGTGACAGAGGTGGTTGAAGTCGCCCGTAGTGGCGTGGTTGGTATCGCACGTGGTGAGCGAGCATTACGTAGCTAATCCCCTCTCAATTTAGCAGCAGATCCATTAAATTAAAAAACCAGCCAATCGGCTGGTTTTTTCTTTTCTATCACTTAACCACAAGTTTCAGCTGGTGGTCCGTTTTAGTCACTGAAGGATTAGTGAAGGATACGTGCGCGAATAGTGCCTTCGATACCTTTTAGTTTATCCAGTGCTTCTAACGAGCGATCCGCTTCAACGTCAATAACCACATAACCGATGTTTCCGGTTGTTTGTAGGTACTGAGCAGCGATGTTGATGCCTTCTGATGCAAAAATGGTGTTAATTTGCGTCAAAATACCAGGGCGGTTTTCGTGAATGTGCAGCAGACGTGAACATTGACGATGCTCTGGTAGAGAAACTTCAGGGAAGTTAACACTTGAAAGCGTAGAACCGTTGTCTGAGTATTTCGCTAGCTTGCCTGCAACTTCAATACCGATATTCTCTTGTGCTTCCTGAGTTGAACCACCCACGTGAGGAGTCAGAATAACGTTATCAAATTTCATCAGCGGAGATTCAAACGCTTCTTTGTTTGAACCTGGCTCTGTTGGGAATACGTCGATAGCAGCACCTGCTAGGTGACCAGATTCCATCGCATCACATAGCGCAGGGATATCAACAACAGTGCCACGTGCTGCGTTAATGAAGATTGAACCTGGCTTCATGCGGTCAAATTCGTCTTTACCCATCATGTTCTTTGTTTCTGGTGTTTCAGGAACATGAAGAGAAATAACATCACATTTATTCAGTAGTTCGCTCATGGTGTGAATTTGAGTTGCATTACCCAGTGATAGCTTGTTTTCGATATCGTAGAAGTACACGCGCATACCTAAGTTTTCAGCGATGATACCTAGCTGAGTACCGATGTGGCCATAACCGATGATACCTAGAGCTTTACCACGAGCTTCGTATGAGTTATCTGCGCTCTTCTTCCAAATACCACGGTGCGCAAGTGCATTCTTTTCAGGGATGCCACGTAATAGAAGTAGGATTTCACCCAGAACAAGTTCTGCAACACTACGCGTGTTTGAGAATGGCGCGTTGAACACTGGAACACCGCGCACAGCAGCGGCATCAAGATCTACTTGGTTTGTACCAATACAGAAACAGCCAATCGCTACCAGTTTATCTGCAGCGTTAATCACTTTTTCTGTTAGGTTAGTACGGGAGCGAATACCAATGAAATGAACATCTTTGATAGCTTCAATCAATTGCTCTTCGTCTAGCGAACCCTTGTGGTATTCAATGTTGGTGTAGCCAGCAGCTTGCAGAACTTCTACCGAAGATGGGTGAAGTCCTTCAAGGAGTAGTATCTTAATTTTTTCTTTTTCCAGTGAAACTTTGGCCATTATTCTCGTCCTTAAAATGGAAAGGGAGGGATGATGCGTGAAACATCAAGCGAACTACACAATTATTAATCTAAATTAAAAAAGCAAACGTTTTCGTTGCGTTTGTTCTGACCATTAAGTTATCAAATTTTTTTGTGATTGGGTAAGAAAATTACGGAATAAGGAATAATTTTCTTAATGGAAAAGCAACAAAAACGGCACCAGAGGTGCCGTTTGTAATCAAATAACGAAAATTGTTCGATTTTTAGAATTATTCTTCGATTTTTGCGCCTTCAGGAGTACCTGTGATCACCACATCGGCTCCGCTAATAGCGAACAGACCGTTGGTTACAACACCTGCGATACCGTTAATTTTAGCTTCTAGGTCTTTAGCATGAGTAATGTGTAGTCCGTGAACGTCAAGAATAACGTTACCGTTATCGGTCACAACCCCTTGACGGTAAACTGGATCGCCGCCAAGTTTAACCAGTTCGCGAGCAACGTATGAACGAGCCATCGGGATTACTTCAACTGGAAGTGGGAATGTACCTAGTACATCAACGGCTTTGGTACCATCAACGATACAAACAAATTTATCTGCAATAGCGGCAACAATTTTTTCACGAGTCAGTGCAGCGCCACCACCTTTGATCATCTCACGTTGAGAGTTGATTTCATCAGCACCATCAACATAGATATCTAGGCTCATAACATCGTTACAATCGAAGACTTCAATGCCTAAACCTTTAAGCTTCTCAGTTGAAGCGATAGAGCTTGATACGGCACCTTTAATATCATCTTTGATTGAACCCAAAGCATCGATGAAGTGATTCACTGTTGAACCAGTACCAACGCCGACAATGCTGCCTTTTTCTACATATTTAAGTGCAGCCCAACCGGCAGCTTTTTTCATTTCATCTTGAGTCATGCCCATCTCCTGAGACGATTTTTTGCGAAAACTTGATTTCTAAGTGAAAGCTGTATGTTTTATATAAACGTTAGCGTGCGCGGGATTATATACGCAAAAGATTGAGAGATGTACTTCGGTTTCTGAATAATTGAAGTTATACCCTTCCTACTTGAAGCTGCAGGGGTGTTGGCTACGTTCGTTCACCCCAATCACATAGTTATCTATGCTCATGGGGATTCACTCACTTGCCGCCTACCTGCAACTTCAAGTAGTTTGGGTATACGTCACTTCAGTGATGTTTGGTCTTGTAAGTTGTAAATAAGGAGTTTACCAATGCCAAATTTGGCTAGGAGTAACAATTTTTGGCAGAGGAACATCCCACTCTTCTGTAGGCAGTTGCTCTACATGTTGGCAATCATGGGCCAAACCTAATGGAGAAGCACCTTTACCTGTAGTAAACCAAGGTTCGAGAGTTCGGTCGTAATAGCCTCCGCCCATGCCTAATCGATGACCTTGAGAGTCAAAAGCAACTAATGGCGTACAGATGAGATCCAGTTCTTTGACCGGACAAACTAGGGTTTGATTGAGTTTAGGCTCAAGTATTCCAAATTTGTTGTAAGTCATCGGTGTCTCAGGCTGATAATGCAGAAACAGTAAATGACCAGCAGAAAAAGGGTGCAAGACAGGCAGGTAAATACTTTTACCTTGTGACCAAAGCCATTCAATTAACGGTTGGGTATCCAGTTCACCATCGGTTGAGAGATAGAGAGCAATCCTCTGGCATGTTTGCATTTCTGGCAGAGTGGAAAAACGCTCAATAAGATCTTGGCTTGCCTGAAACTGAACATCACTGGCAAGTTGATTACGTTTTTCGCGGATAAGTGTTCTTAGTTCTTGTCGTGAATACAACATTAGGGAACCCCAGAGTGCCGTTGTAGATTGTGGCCCTTGAACCAGCTAGTTCAAGGCGGATCAGCAATGGTAACCGTAGGCTTCTCGGTACGAGCCAAGCTTGCTCAATAGCTACTAAGTACTAATCCTTGGGTATTGCTTATCGGCTCGGGGACTTAAATCCACTGACAAACACCCCAGGGTAAATACTTTTGATGGCGGACGTCTAGATTCGTTCCAGTGTCACCTTATTGAGAGCTTCTTCTAGAGAAACGGTGAGCTTTTCCATGCGTTCACTGATTTCTTGCTGTTGACCATTGTTTTGCTGCTGATAAGTTTGCAACTCATAGCAAATGTTCAACGCCGCAATAGTTAAGAGCTTCACTTCATTAGTTACTTTTGTGCGGTCAGCCATTTCTTTTAATCGTCGGTCTAGATCTTGGGCTGCACTAATCAGAGAGTCTTCCTGACCCGCTGGGCAATTTACCCGTGTCATTTTACCTAAAATTTCAACGTCAACCGCTTGATTACTCATGATAAATGAACTCTATTCATATCGCCAAAGATGATACTTCTCAAGTGATCATCGTGGGGGAAACTATAGGTAAAGCGCTCTCAAGATTCAAGCTTTTCCCGATTATCTATCAAAAATGAGTAACGAAAACTCAGTTCTTAGTCAATTTGCGTAAAAGCTAGCCACAATTGGTAACTTGAGCGTTTTCGCATGAGTGTTGAAGTGGTAGGATTGGGCTTATTTTTCTAATTATGAGCCCGTTATGAGCGACATTACATTTCCGACTTACGACATTTTATCTGGCGAGCTGAAATCAGCTTCGTTAGGCATAAATCCCGCTGAGCTGCACGGTTTATTGACTGGCATGTTAGCTGGTGGATTAAGTTTGAAAGATGATAGCTGGCAGCCTTTGATTTTCGACTACACAAACGATGGTATGGGCTGGCCTATTAAAGCGCTTGAAATGGCAAAACAGCTTTTATTGGCAACCAATGCTGAGTTGACGGACACCACTTTAGAGTTGAGCCTTGTTCTTCCGGTTGGTGATGGCCCAGAAGCGCTGTTTGATTTTGCAGATGGAGTGGCAGATTGGGTAAACCACTTTATTTCAGGTTTGGGTTTAGCTGGTGCTTCTCTGAACAAAGCGTCATCAGATGCAAAAGAAGCGTTAGAAGACCTTGAAGAAATTACCAAGCTAGGCATTGATGAAGACGATGATCTGGAAGAGCAAGCGCACCTATTAGAACAGGTACTGGAGCACGTTAAAGCTTGTGCTCTGCTTCTGCATGCTGAGCTAGGGATTAAACCAGAGCAAGACAAAGCACCGACCATTCACTAAGGACAAGGACTGTGAGCCAAGTAAAATCGTTTGATGTGATTATTGCTGGTGGTGCTATGGCTGGAGCGACGCTGGCTCTGGCATTGCATCAATTGAGCCAAGGACGCTTATCTGTTGCGGTTGTTGAGCCGTATCAAACCGATCATCAGCAACATCCCGGTTTTGATGCTCGTTCTATTGCTCTGTCTTATGGAACCGTCCAAATCTTGCAACGCTTTGGACTTTGGGAATCGCTTCAGTCTGTAGCCACACCTATCGAGCATATTCATGTCTCTGATCGTTCCCATGCCGGAATGACGGATATCACGAAAGAAGAAGTGGGTGTTAACGCATTAGGCTATGTGGTTGAGTTGGCTGATGTTGGACGAATCTATGCAGAGAAAATCGAGAAAACATCCAGCATTACTCTGTATTGCCCGCAAAGTATTCAAAGCATTGAGCGCAACATCAATAAAGTCACAGCGATTTTATCTAATGGTGAACAAATAGAAGCTAAGCTACTAGTAGCGGCTGATGGTGCGGTGTCCACTTGTTGTGAACAAGTGGGATTACCACTGCAAGAACACGATTTTGAACAGGTAGCCATCATTGCCAATGTGGTTGCGAGTGAAGCTCATCAAGGTCGTGCGTTTGAGCGATTTACCTCGCATGGTCCGATAGCGTTATTGCCTATGAGTGACAATCGAATGTCGTTAGTTTGGTGTTTACCGCCAGATCAAGCACAAGCTGTTATGGCTTATGATGACGATGTGTTCCTCAATCAATTACAAGCTGAGTTTGGTTGGCGTTTAGGTAAGCTTGAAAAAACGGGTGCAAGAAGCGCGTATCCGTTGTTATTGAGATATCGAGAACAAAATATTTCACATCGTTTTGCCATTGTGGGGAATGCCGCTCAATCACTTCATCCTATTGCTGGGCAAGGTTTTAATCTTGGTATCCGTGATGTTGCCAGTTTGGCTGAAGAGATTGTTCATGCTGAGGATGTGGGAAGTTACGCACTTTTGACAAAATTTAAGCGCAGACGTGACAACGACAGAGCGGCAACGATTACGCTAACTTCCAGTCTGGTTCACCTGTTTTCGAATGACTGGCTAACTCTGCGTATTGGAAGAAATTTAGGATTAGCAGTGATGGATAACATTCCGGTGCTAAAAACTCCGCTGTTACGCCGCACCTTGGGTGTGGTTAATCGATAAGGTACTCGAAAATGATGCGAAGTGTAGATATTGCAATTGTCGGTGGCGGAATGGTTGGCCTAGCTTTAGCTGCGGCCTTTAAGCATACCGATTTAAGAATTGCAGTGATTGAAGGAAATCTTCCTCATGAAGGTTTGGGTGAGCAACCTGATACCCGAGTGTCTGCTTTAAGCCGTTCAAGTGAAGTGATCCTAAGAAATTTAGGCGCGTGGCAAGGGATTACCATGCGACGAGTTTCGCCATATCAAGCTATGGAAGTGTGGGAACAAGACAGTTTTGCTCGAATAGAGTTTGATGCGAACAGCCTCACTCAACCTGATTTAGGTCATATCGTCGAAAACCGCGTCATTCAACTGGCATTACTTGACCAAGTGAAGCTGCAAGACAACGTTTCTCTATTTATGCCTGCAAGTTGTGAAAAAATGGCGATCGGAGAAAGCGAAGCGTGGCTAACCCTAAATAATGGACAGACACTTACGGCCAAGCTAGTCGTCGGCGCTGATGGCGCAAACTCTTGGGTTCGCAAGCAACAGGACATTCCATTAACTCATTGGGATTACGGACACAGTGCTGTCGTGGCGAATGTTCACACTCATAAGCCGCATCAGCAAGTGGCTCGTCAGGTATTCACACCGTTAGGTCCACTGGCTTTTCTGCCTCTTGGCGATCCGAATATGAGCTCTATTGTTTGGTCGACTGATCCAAACCGAGCTGAACAGTTGGTCGCTATGGGCGATAGTGAGTTTAATAAAACGCTGACCGCAGAATTCGATTCGAGACTTGGGCTGTGTAAAGTTGTCAGTGAACGAACCGCTTTTCCTTTAAAGATGCGCTATGCACGAGATTTCGTTGCAGAACGAGTGGCTTTAGTTGGCGATGCTGCGCACACTATTCATCCGCTGGCAGGCCAAGGCGTGAATCTAGGCTTCCTCGATGCCGCCAGTTTAGCGCAAGAGGTCATTGAGCTTTGGAATCGCGGTGAAGATATTGGTAGCAAGCGCAATCTACGCAGTTATGAGCGTTGGCGTAAGGCTGAAGCCGCAAAAATGATTGCAGCTATGCAAGGATTCAAGGACTTATTTGAAGGGAATAATCCAGCCAAGAAGTTGATCCGCGGTATAGGTATGCGTTTAGCGGGTCAGTTACCGGGTGCCAAAGATGAAATCATGAAGCGTGCGCTTGGATTAAAAGGCAACTTGCCTGATTTAGCCAAAGTAAATAACGCTCAACCTATGATTTAAAACTCTTTATGAGTCCGATAAGTCAGAAACGTTAAAGGGTTGGCAATTGCCAACCCTTCTTTAAATTTGATCAGAAACTCATTCGACTTAAGCGTACGCACAGCGCAATTTTTTGATTTCTAGATTCACTTCTTTCACGGTCTGAAAATGTCGATGCTCAGCGCGTTCTGGCAAAATCAACTTACCGTTATCAAATTCGAATGTTCCAATTCCGTAGATATAAATTCTTCCCTTAAAAAGACGACTAACATGTTTAGCAATCATTCCAGGCATGTAGCGCTTAAACAGTCTCATACTTCGATCCTTACGTTGTTCAGCACCTTAATTATATTAAAACCGTCATAAAGTAAGTGTGACTCCAATGGTGCTTTATGCAGTTTTTGCTGACGTATTTATATTAATGTGTGGTTCTATGCAAAATTTTGGATAAATATCCTTATTTGTGTGACCAGGACCTCAAATGAAAATTATCAATTGAACTCAAGATTTTCTGGCGTGCTTATTGAGCCAGATGAATGTGACACTAAAAAGAATAATCCAATTTACATTCCCTTATTCAATATAAATGCGAAATTCGTGCCAGCTTTAGGTAAAAAAGTGCCCGCAAAGATGTGCGGGCAAAAGTCACAGATGCATTACACAAAAAGTGGATGTCCTGAAACAATCAGTGGATTCACTTTTTTGTTGGTGAAGGGTACCCAGAATCACACATTCTGAATGAGCTTTAACCAACGGTTGGAGATTACTTTAAAATTTTATAAATGACTATTTATTGATCTTAAATGAGTAAAAATTCAGTTGGTGATTTTTATTTGTGTGATTTTGATCGCTTTAAATTGTAATGCATTGCATCAATTTAGTTCATTCTTCGCGCTGAATGTGTGCAAAGCTCGGGCGACAAAGCTGAATCAGGTCGTGAGTTTGAAGGGCTATACCAGCCATTGAGGAGCCGCTACTAATGGTGACTATAGGTTGTTCAAGAATTTGATGATCAAAAATGACGGGCATTGACGTTTTAAGCAAAAGAGGAGTCACTGTTCCAATTTGGTATCCGGTGATTGATTCGACATCTTTCATATTTACGCACGTCATGCGTCGCCATTGCAGAAAGGTTCTAACTTTTTTCGGATCAACACTCTTGTCTCCTGGAGCACAAGCTAGAGCCAGTTGACCGCCCATATCTCTAAGCAGGATGCACTTAACCATTTGATTTGGCGTGATACCACGCTGATTTGCCGCATCTTCAATGGTGGTCGCGGGTGTTTGATGATGCAGCAAGCGGAAAGCCACTTGCTGCTGCTCAAGGAATTGAGTGAGTTTTGTCTCGCTAACTTTATTCGTCATCGTTTAATGAATAAGGAAGCGCTTCGATGGTCCAGCGAGTGTCCGGTTGCGAAGACAGTCTGAATTCTGTGTCTTCATCTAAATTGTTTGGCAGTACGACTAAACCAATCGCTGTGTTATTAGCAAATGTGTAATGAACCATAAGTTGGCCTGCTGAACGCCAGTTTTCACCGACTGAACGTTCCAACTGAACGACGTCATCACTGTTCAATGGCGATTCTATGTTGCCTTTGACGATATACATTGCACGCTTGTTAATACCACGATACTTGGCACGAGCCACTGTTTCTTGGCCTGTATAGCAACCTTTGCTAAAGCTGATGCCATTTAGCGCTTGAAGGTTGAGTGCTTGAGGAATGTGCTCATTTTGCTCGGCTTGTGTTACCACAGGGTAAGCTTGCTCTATTTCAAATCGTGTCCAGAGCGCTTCATTAACTTTAGCGGCTTCAATACCATTGATGATCTTTTCTGCTTGCTCGCTATCAACCAATAGTAGCCAGCGTTGCGAATCAATTTTTACAGCACTTCCGCCTTCGATAGAGCGAACATCGCCACGAGTTTCGCTATGAGAATCAATCCAAGCTTGGGCTTGTGCACCCATTAAACCCAGAGCAATATCGCTGCTGTGGGTTATCTCTGCTTTGGAGAAAATTGCATATTTCTTAAGTTCGCGCAGTTCTACGTCGATAGATGAAAGCGGCTGAAACATTGTATAACCACCGTTATGGTGGAAAATGCGAAAGACAGACCAGACTTTTCCTTTTGCGTCGCAATGTGCGCCGAAAGTCATTTGTTCAGCTTCCAGAGAAACCACGTTACAGGTAACTTGGCCTTGCAAGTAAGACTTAGCATCTGTACCTACAATTTGAATAGCGCCCCAAGATGCTAGATGTGTGAGCATGAGCTCAGGCAAAGCGTCATCAGCATTGACAGATAGGGGAGAGAAAGTGTTTTTCCAATCCATGATACTCACCATAGTGAACGATATTGATCTATGGTAATCCGGATAAGTTTTTTTGTCAGCTTGATTGGGACTGTGATTGAGACCCTAGTTGATTTTTCTGTCTGTTGGTAGACTTAGCAAAATTACCGTTTGTTAGCCCAAATAACTATAAAGTGAGAAAGGTAGATGTATAACGCTGAAGAAAAAGCTCGAATTAAATGGGCATGTCGTCGTGGTATGTTGGAACTGGACGTCGTTATTATGCCATTTTTTGAAGAGTGCTTTGACTCCTTAACTGAATCTGAGCAGAAGGATTTTGTCTCTTTGTTGGAATGTGATGACCCAGATTTGTTTACTTGGATTATGGGACATGGTCGCTCTGAAAACTTAGGGCACGCAGCTATCGTTGATCAAATTGTCGCTCATAACCTCAGCAAAGTCCGTTAAGCTAGAACTCTGCTATTCCTATACTGCCCAAGTATTCGCAGCCATTTTTTTCATGGTGTTGATATGGGCAGTCATTGTTTCTGCCATTCCTCTTACCGCCTCTGCGTGGTTATTATCTCTTTTCATATTGCGCCCGTTGAGCACTTTTCTGCCAGATTCTTTACACGGTTCTGTTGAGATTGGTTTTGATGGCTATTTAAAAATGAATAATCAAAAACAGTCTTTCCTGTCAGTCAGCGATCTTCATTCTTTTGCTTTCTTATCTTTTCACGCCAGAGGAAAACATTGGTTGCTGTGGAGAGACAGTTGCGAGGAAGTGACTTACCGTCAGTTATTGGTGAGATTGAAAAGAAAACAGGAGCCTTAGCTCCTGTTTTCGATTTTAGACATGGTGCTTTTGCTTAAAGAATGGTTACTCTTTTGGCGAAAGAATTGTCGGGCCACTATTTTCTAACTGGTCTGGGTAATCCAAGGTGTAATGCAATCCGCGACTTTCTTTACGTTGCATTGCGCAGCGCACCATCAGTTCAGCCACCTGCAATAGGTTACGCAGTTCAAGCAAGTTGTTGGAAACTCGGAAGTTGCTGTAGTATTCCTGCGTTTCTTGTTGTAGCAACTGGATGCGGCGTAGTGCTCGCTCTAAACGTTTATCTGTGCGCACAATACCCATGTAATCCCACATAAACAGACGCAGTTCGTGCCAGTTATGCTGGATCACAACTTCCTCGTCAGAGCTGGTTACTTGGCTCTCATCCCAAACAGGAACCGATGGTGGCATGTCGATATTCTTAATGTTTTTAACAATATCTTTCGCCGCAGACCAAGCATAAACCACACATTCCAACAGTGAGTTTGAAGCCATGCGGTTTGCACCATGCAGACCGGTATAGCTAACTTCACCAATTGCATAGAGGTGTTTGAGGTCAGTTTGACCTTGTTGGTTTACCATGACACCACCACAGGTGTAGTGCGCAGCCGGGACAATTGGAATTGGCTCTTTGGTGATATCAATACCCAAATCCATCAGACGGCGATAAATAGTCGGGAAGTGTTTTTCAATAAAATCCGAAGGCTTATGGCTGATGTCGAGATACATACAGTCTGCACCTAGGCGTTTCATTTCAAAGTCGATAGCTCGAGCCACCACATCACGTGGTGCCAGCTCTGCACGCTCATCAAAATCAAGCATAAAACGAGAACCATCTGGACGACGCAGGTAAGCTCCTTCGCCACGAAGTGCTTCCGTTAACAGAAAGTTGCGAGCCTCAGGGTGGTACAAACAGGTTGGGTGGAACTGGTTAAATTCCAAGTTCGCCACGCGGCAGCCTGCACGCCAAGCGATAGCAACACCATCACCGGAAGAAACATCAGGATTTGAGGTATATTGATAAACTTTCGAAGAACCACCAGTTGCAAGAACCACGTATTTTGCACGAATGCTTTCAACGTGTTCTTCATTACGGTTCCAAACATACGCACCAATGACTTTATTTTTATCGCCACCGACTTTGTCTTCGGTAATCAGATCTAACGCGTTGTAGCGTTCAAAAATAGAGATGTTTGGATGTTGGTGTGCATTGTCCTGCAATGAAGTTTGCATTGCCATACCGGTTGCATCAGCAGCATGAAGGATTCGACGGTGGCTATGGCCGCCTTCACGGGTTAAGTGATAACGAGGGTTGTCATCGTCGTCATCACTGTCTTCTTCTTTATCGAATGGTACACCACCGTCGATCAGCCACTGCACACACTCTTTTGCATGTTCAGCGATAAAGCGAACGGTCTTTTCCTCACAGATACCATCGCCAGCGATGAGCGTATCCTGAACATGAGAATCAATACTGTCAGATTCATCAAATACAGCGGCTATGCCACCTTGAGCGTAGAAAGTTGCACCTTCACTACGAGGTCCTTTACTCAGTACGATGACTTTGCAATGTTTTGCGATACGCAAAGCTAACGACAAGCCAGCTGCACCGCTCCCTATCACTAATACATCACATTGATGCTCTCGGTTTTCGTTCATAAAACTTTTAAATTCCCGAACTATAGTAGAATCGTCCTACTCTATATTGAAATTTTTCACTTGCTGATTTGATGAGCCTGATTGAAAAAGAGCGTCATACCAATGACTAAACTATAAGATGAATCAAGCAATTAGGAAACCGAGCTACGTGAGTCCCGCATTTATAATGTGTTTAAAAAATAATAGTTTTTAAAAGCTATTGTTTTTATAGATTTGTATCCGCAAAATCGTTTCGGGGTTACAAACCTCGATTACATCACATTGTGCATTATGTTTGGCAATTAAATTAACACATAATTGAACTTTATCTTTTTTACTGAGTCACAATAGTGCTCATGTAAACAGTGGTGTCAATACTACATTCTGGATAATTAAAGCCCATATCTGAGAAGGTAAGGGAGATAACAATAGGAGTAACCGCTCGAATGAACGAGCAGCTAACCGATCAAGTATTGATTGAGCGAGTTCAGAATGGAGATAAGCAAGCATTTAATCTTTTAGTTTTGAAATATCAAAATAAAGTCTGCAATCTTATTTCTAGGTACGTGAGCAATTCAGGAGATGTTGCTGATGTAGCACAAGAGGCTTTTATTAAGGCTTATCGCGCTATACCAACCTTTAGAGGTGAAAGTGCGTTCTACACTTGGCTATATCGTATTGCTGTCAATACCGCGAAAAATCACATCGTAGCCCAAGGGCGTAGGCCTCCAGCCACCGATGTTGATGCTGAAGAAGCTGAATTTTACGAAACAAACAATGCGTTAAAAGAAATATCGAACCCTGAGAACATTACGCTGTCGAAAGAACTGAAGAAGGCAGTGTTTAGTGCGATAGACGCGTTGCCTGAGGATTTAAAAACAGCAATGACTTTACGAGAGCTGGAAGGCTTAAGTTATGAAGACATTGCTGAAATTATGGATTGCCCTGTTGGTACGGTACGTTCTCGTATATTCCGTGCTCGTGAGGCGGTAGAAAAGAGAATCAAATCTCTTTTGTAGCGTTGGAACCAGTAAGACCCCAGTAATTGGAAAATAATGGTGAAAATAATGGCGGACAAACAACAACTTTCAGCTCTCATGGATGGAGAGATGGTCGACAAGTTGCTAATTCAAGAATTAGCCAACGATCGTGAAAGTATCGAAACGTGGAAGAATTACCACTTGATTGGTGATGTAATGCGTGGCGATGCACCCGAAAGACCTGAATGGAATATCGCTGAAAGTGTGGCATTAGCGTTGGAAAATGAACCAGCTCATACCCCATACAATACCAATGTTACCGATTTAGATAGTATGCGAGTGTCAGAGGAACAACCTGCACCGCATAAAGCGCGCCGACAACTACCAAAATGGTTATCGCCGTTTGGTCAGGTGGCGGTTGCTGCTTGTGTGTCTTTGATTGCTATCATCGGTGTTCAACAATATGGTGCAAGTGGTTCTTCAGCTGCGGATCAACCTTTTCCCGTACTGCAAACAGTTCCTTTATCTGGCAGTGTAGAACCTGTGAGTCTGACTCGTGAGTCAGTAAGACCAAGTATAGAATCAAATGCTCAGGAGCAGCGTCGTCGTGTTAACGCTATGCTTCAGGATTATGAACTGCAACTGAGATTAAACAGTGAGGGCTTGGGACAACACCAAGACTCAATCGAACCGGTAACTGAATGAAAAAATTTCTGATCAGTGTGTTGGCGCTGTTCAGTTTGAGCTCTACTTCAGCCTTTGCAGAGGACGAATCTGCAGAGGCTTTATTGCATCAAATGAACGAGGCCAGTCAACATCTCAATTATGAACTGTCTTATATCCTGATTAAGAAAAACAGTATTGAACCTTTGCTGTATCGTCATGCTCGACACGAGCAGAAGGAATACGCTCATCTTGTTTATTTGAGCGGCCCTATGCGTGAAGTTTTTCAGCGTGATAATGAAGTGAGCTACATTGAACCTGGAGTAGAACCTTTCACTATCGAATCTGGCAACATGGTTGCTCCAACCATACCAATGCTCAATAGCAATGTTACTGAGCTTAGCCAGTTTTACGACTTCGTTAAAATGGGACGAGCGCGTGAAGCGGGAACCCCTTGCCAAGTGGTGCGCATTGTTCCTAAAGACGGTTTAAGATATTCCTACATGCTTTGGGTGGACGAGAAAACACACCTGCCGTTGCGGGCTGATCTTGTTGATCGTTACGGTGAAGTATTAGAGCAATATCGATCGATCTCTTACTCAGTCAGTGACAAACTGGCAGAGTTGATGGCAGGTTTTGATAATGTTCAACTGCCTGAAGTGCTATCCTTACCTAAAAGTAAGGTAAACGAGACATTCTGGTCGGTAGGGTGGAAGCCGGATGGCTTCAAATCTGTCAATCTCAATCGCTACCGAATGATCAATACTGAAAGAGTGGTCGAGAATCAGATGTTCTCAGACGGTTTATTCAGTTTCTCTGTCTATGTTTCTTCTAGTGATGAACACTCACTGCAAGGACAGTTGGTAAGGCAGGGGCGTCGTACTTTACAAACGTTTATTAAGGGTGATCGTGAGGTTTCTGTTGTGGGTGATATTCCACCAGAGACGGCTAAACGTATTGCTCAATCGGTTGTATTTGATAATACCAAGGCTACACCACAATGATGACAGCACTTGCCACAGTGATGGCTGTACAAACAAAAGAACAAGGTTTTCATGTTGAGCTAAGTTGCGAACAGAAAACCAGTTGCAGCAGCTGCTCATCGGCGAAAAGCTGTGGTACAGGCATTGTGTCTAAAGCAATTGGTGGTAAGTCATTACGCTGGCATTTAGATACGGATAAGAGCGTATCTCAAGGTCAGGTGGTTGAAATTGGTTTTCCAGAAAAAAGCCTGTTGCAGTCCGCTGCGTTGGTTTATTTAGTCCCTCTTTTAATGATGATCCTTGGAGCTTGGCTTGCTGACAGCTGGCTTGCCCCCATGCTCGGTATGGGAGAAGGGATCATCATTTTAACTTCACTTGTCTTTATCGGTTTAGGTATACGCCTTGCTAAAACTTGGTCTGGCTCGCTGGAAAAGCGTACAGAGCAAGAAGTTGTTCTGCTAAGAGTGCTTGGAGAGCCAATTGCCTAAATTATGATGCGATCCCAAAGGAAATTGGGTAGAATCGCCCAACTTGAATGAAAGGGCACTTCAAATCGCCTTTCATATGTCCTAATTTGCAAAGAGTTTAGTCATCCCAAACCTATGAAGCACATTCGTAACTTTTCGATTATCGCCCACATTGACCATGGTAAATCGACTTTATCTGACCGTTTAATCCAAGTATGTGGTGGATTAAGTGATCGTGAAATGGCAGAACAAGTTCTTGATTCTATGGATCTAGAACGTGAGCGTGGTATCACCATCAAAGCACAGAGTGTGACGCTCGATTACAAAGCAAATGATGGCGAAACATACCAACTTAACTTCATCGACACACCTGGACACGTTGACTTCTCCTACGAAGTATCTCGCTCTCTAGCCGCGTGTGAAGGTGCATTACTTGTTGTTGATGCAGGCCAGGGCGTAGAAGCACAAACCCTAGCTAACTGTTATACGGCTATCGAAATGGATCTGGAAGTAGTGCCAATCTTAAACAAGATTGACCTACCAGCAGCAGAGCCTGAACGTGTAGCCGAAGAAATTGAAGATATTGTCGGTATCGATGCAATCGAAGCGGTACGCTGTTCAGCGAAAACTGGTCTTGGTGTTGACCTTGTTCTTGAAGAAATCGTTGCAAAAATTCCAGCGCCAGTCGGTGATCCAGATGCGCCACTGCAGGCTCTGATTATTGACTCATGGTTTGATAACTACTTAGGTGTTGTTTCCCTAGTACGTATCAAACACGGCAGTTTGAAGAAGAACGAAAAGATCAAAGTCATGAGTACTGGTCAGGTTTGGAACATTGACCGTTTAGGTATTTTTACACCTAAGCAGATTGATACGACCGAATTAAACACTGGCGAAGTGGGTTGGGTTGTTTGTGGCATTAAAGACATCCTAGGTGCGCCTGTTGGTGATACGCTGACTTGGGCTAAAAACGGCAGTGAAAAACCGCTACCAGGCTTTAAGAAAGTGAAGCCTCAGGTTTATGCGGGTCTGTTCCCTGTATCATCAGATGACTATGAAAATTTCCGTGATGCGCTAGGTAAACTTAGCCTGAACGATGCGTCTCTGTTCTATGAGCCAGAAACATCAGCAGCACTGGGTTTTGGCTTCCGTTGTGGCTTCTTAGGTATGCTACATATGGAGATCATTCAAGAGCGTCTAGAGCGCGAATATGATCTCGACTTGATCACCACCGCACCGACGGTAGTGTATGAAGTGGAAATGACCAACAAACAAGTCATGTATGTTGATAGCCCAGCGAAGCTACCGGCGATCAACGACATCGAAGAGATTCGTGAACCAATCGCGCGTTGTAATATCTTAGTACCGTCGGAATACCTAGGTAACGTTATTACCTTATGTATCGAAAAACGCGGTATGCAGGTGGACATGGTTTACCACGGTAACCAAGTGGCACTGACTTACGATATTCCAATGGCAGAAGTGGTACTGGACTTCTTTGACCGCTTGAAATCAACGTCTCGTGGTTATGCGTCACTGGATTACGGTTTCCAACGTTTCGAAGCGTCGAAGATGGTTCGTGTAGACGTACTATTGAATGGTGACAAAGTGGATGCATTGGCCATCATTACTCACCATGACAACGCTCAGACTCGTGGCCGTCAGCTAGTTGAGAAAATGAAAGAATTCATTCCTCGCCAAATGTTTGATATTGCGATTCAGGCTGCTATCGGTAACCACATCATCGCGCGCTCAACAGTGAAACAGCTACGTAAGAACGTAATCGCTAAATGTTACGGCGGTGACGTGAGTCGTAAGAAGAAACTATTGAAGAAACAGAAAGAAGGTAAGAAACGTATGAAGCAAATCGGTAACGTTGAGCTTCCACAAGAGGCGTTCCTTGCAATTCTTCACGTAGGTAAAGACTAATCGTTTTGTCTTATCTGCCGATTTGTTACATGTAAACTCGCAAGTGAAAGAGTCTCGGCTCTTTCACTTTCGTATTTTTTAGATAAGGGAAGTCAATGGCTAATACATTCTCACTCATCTTAGTTCTTGTAACCTTGGTTACCGGAATTGTGTGGGCGCTGGAAAAATGGGTTTGGGCGAAGAAGCGCCATGAAAACGTGGCACGTCAGTTAAAAGCCGAACCCGACAGTATTGATACCAGTTTGACGACCAAAGTCGCACCACAGCCTTGGTGGATTGAGAATTCCGTTTCAATTTTCCCAGTGATCGCATTTGTGTTAGTTCTGCGTTCGTTTGTATTTGAACCGTTCCAAATTCCATCAGGCTCTATGATGCCAACGCTGTTGGTAGGCGATTTCATTCTTGTTGAAAAATACGCGTACGGTTTGAAAGATCCAGTGTGGCGCACACAGTTAGTGGAAACAGGCAAGCCTGAGCGCGGCGACATTGTGGTGTTCAAGTTCCCGCAAAACCCAAGCATTGACTATATTAAGCGTGTGGTTGGTATGCCGGGTGATATTGTGCGTTATAGCCGTGATAAACAGATCTGTGTTCAAAGTGCTGGTGAAGCAACTTGTAAACCTATTAAGCTATCAAACGTGCAGGAAAGTGAGTTCACTCAGAACAACATTCCAATGATGCAACTTGATGAACAGCTAGGCGAAGTAAAGCACAATATTTTGATCAACCCTCTACGTATTGATGATGTACGTAGTTATGCGCCACGTAGTGGTGTGAATGAATGGGTTGTTCCACAAGGGCACTATTTTGTGATGGGTGATAACCGTGACAACAGTGCTGACAGCCGTTTTTGGGGCTTTGTTCCAGAAGCCAACTTAGTGGGTAAAGCTGTTGCTATCTGGGTGAGCTTTGAGTTTGACCGAGATTCTAATAGTGTAATTCCTGCTTGGATTCCAACTGGTGTGCGCTTAAGCCGCATCGGTGGCATTAACTAGGGCTGATTTTTCAGCCCCGCAACACATCGAGAGAGTATGACTTCTCCAGTAAGTAGATTAGAAAAAAAGCTCACGTATCAGTTTAAAGATCCTGAGCTTCTTGATTTGGCACTGACTCACCGCAGTGCCAATGGTAAACACAATGAACGTCTTGAATTTCTGGGCGATTCAATTTTAAGTTTTGTCATTGCTGACGACTTGTATCATCGCTTCCCTAAGATCAACGAGGGCGATATGAGTCGTATGCGTGCTACGTTAGTTCGTGGTCACACACTGGCTGAACTAGGTCGTGAATTCGAGCTAGGAGATTACTTAAAATTAGGTCCAGGCGAGTTGAAAAGCGGTGGTTTCCGCCGTGATTCGATCCTAGCTGATGCAGTGGAAGCCATTATAGGTGCTATTTATTTAGATAGTGGTACTGAAGCGGTTCGCGGCATTATTTTAAGCTGGTATCAAACTCGCCTTGACGCGATCAAGCCTGGTGTGTCACAGAAAGATCCCAAAACTCGCCTGCAAGAATTTTTGCAAGGCAGAAGAAAGCCTCTACCTGTTTACACAGTGACTAATATTAAAGGTGAAGCACACAATCAGGAATTCACTGTATCGTGTGATGTAGCAGGTATTGGAATGCCTGTGATTGGTAAAGGTACCAGCCGCCGCAAGGCAGAACAAGCGGCTGCTGAGACTGCACTAGAGCAATTAAGCAATGGCTGATAAAGAATTTGATATTGATGCATTCTTTGCATCAGAAGGTGACGACGCCAAAGTTGAAGCGTCAATACCAGAAAACCAGCACTGTGGTTTTGTTGCGATCGTAGGTCGCCCGAATGTGGGTAAATCTACGTTACTGAACAATATCCTCGGTCAGAAGATTTCGATTACTTCACGTAAGCCGCAAACCACTCGTCACCGTATTATGGGTGTCGACACAGAAGGTGATTATCAGGCAATTTATGTTGATACACCGGGGTTACATATTGAAGAGAAGCGTGCGATCAACCGTTTGATGAACCGTGCGGCGAACAGCTCTCTGAGTGATGTTAACCTAGTTCTGTTCCTCGTTGACGGTACGCATTGGACTGAAGACGATGAAATGGTTCTGACGAAGCTTCAAAAAGCGAATTTCCCTGTGATTCTTTGTGTAAACAAAGTCGACAACGTGAAAGATCGCAACGAAGTGATGCTGCACATGCAGGCAATGTCTGAGCGAATGAACTTTGTTGATGTGGTGCCAATTTCTGCGAAACTAGGTAAAAACGTTGATGTACTGCGTAAGCACGTACGTGATCATTTACCGAAAGCGGTTCACCATTTCCCTGAAGAGTATGTGACAGACCGTTCGCAACGCTTTATGGCTTCGGAAATCATCCGTGAAAAGTTGATGCGTTTTACTGGTGAGGAACTGCCTTATTCGGTAACGGTTGAAATCGAACGTTTTGACTACAACCCTGATACCGATGGTTTCCATATTAACGCTTTGATTCTGGTTGAACGTATTGGTCAGAAGAAAATGGTGATTGGTAAGAACGGCGAAAAGATCAAAACCATTGGTCGTGAAGCTCGTTTGGACATGGAAGAACTGTTTGGCCGCAAAGTTTACCTAGAAACTTGGGTCAAAGTGAAATCAGGTTGGGCTGATGATGAACGAGCTCTTCGTTCATTAGGCTATATCGACGACCTATAATCCTGTAATCTGGCTCCATGTATTGGGGCCAGTTTACTATTTCCCCCTTGGTATATATTTCCGCTTACGGATTTCCACACTATGTCTGACGGTTTACAGCGCTGCTTTGTATTACACCGCCGCCCATACAGCGAGACGAGCTTAATTTTGGACGTATTCAGCGAAGAATATGGCCGTTTAAGCATTATGGCAAAAGGGGCGAGAAGTAAGCGATCTACAACCAAAGGCGCATTGCAGGCATTCACGCCACTACTATTAAAGTGGTCGGGTAATGGCTCAATGAAAACCTTACGTCAGGCAGAAGCCATCAGCCTTGGATTACCTTTAACTGGTATATGTTTGTATTCAGCCATGTACGTGAATGAACTTATTGGCCGAGTCTTGATGCCTGAAGTTCCTTCTCCCGGATTATTCCATGACTATCTTACCGCGCTGACCGAACTCGCGCAGAGTGATAACCCTGAGCCAGCATTGCGCCGTTTTGAGCTGGCTTTGCTGTCAGCCATGGGCTACGGCGTTGATTTTATGCATTGTGCGGGAACCGGAGAACCGGTTGACCCCAATATGACTTATCGATATCGAGAGCAGAAAGGGTTTATTGCATCGGTGAGGCGCGATAATCTAACATTTCTCGGTAACGAATTAATCGCGATCAGTGAGCGGCGCTTTAGCACGAAAGAGCAACTTCAGGCGGCAAAACGCTTTACACGTATCGCTTTAAAGCCGTATCTTGGCGGCAAACCATTAAAAAGCAGAGAGTTGTTTAGACAAGCAACTCCCCTAAAATTAAATTCAAGAGGGACTCTCTCTTGAGCACGGAGTGTAGGAAAATGAGCTCAATTTATTTAGGCGTTAATATTGACCATATCGCGACAGTGCGTAATGCACGTGGTACTCAATACCCAGATCCAGTTCATGCAGCGGAAATTGCTGAGCGTGCGGGTGCTGACGGTATTACGATTCACCTTCGCGAAGACCGTCGTCATATCAAAGATCGCGATGTGCGTATTCTGAAAGAAACCATCCAGACTCGCATGAATCTGGAAATGGCGGTAACAGATGAGATGGTTGAAATTGCTTTAGAAACAGCGCCTGAGTTTGTTTGTCTTGTTCCTGAAAAACGTGAAGAGCTAACCACTGAAGGTGGCTTGGACGTGATTGGTCAGTTTGAGAAAGTAAAAGCGGCAACGCAAAAATTGACAGAAGCAGGCATCAAAGTGTCTCTGTTTATTGATGCTGACCGTGAACAGATCGATGCAGCGAAGAAATGTGGTGCACCGTTTATCGAGCTTCACACTGGTCATTACGCTGATGCAAAAAACGAAGCGGATCAACAAGACGAGCTGAAGAAGATTGCAGCGGCAGCAAGCTACGCTTCTGATCAAGGCATCACAGTCAACGCAGGTCATGGTCTGACTTACCACAACGTTGCAGCCATTGCTGAAATTCCAGAAATTTATGAGTTGAACATCGGTCACGCAATCATTGGTCGTGCATTGTTTGATGGCTTACCAAAAGCGGTTGCAGACATGAAAGCCATCATGCTGGACGCGCGTCGCTAATTTCTATGATTGTTGGATTAGGAACAGACATCGCGGAGATTGAGCGCATAGAAAAAGCGCTCAACCGCAGTGGTGATGCGTTTGCGCAGCGAATTCTGACTGAGAGTGAGCTGGACGTGTTTACTCACCTAAAGCAGAAAGGGCGTTATTTGGCTAAGCGTTTTGCGGCTAAGGAAGCGGCTTCAAAAGCTTTAGGAACAGGTATCGCTCATGGTGTGAGTTTTCAGGATTTTGAAATCAGCAATGATGAGAATGGTAAGCCAGTTCTTACCTTATCGGGAAAAGCACAACAAATTGCTCAAGCCTCTTCGGTGCGTTCTGTACACCTTACTATTTCAGATGAACGTCATTACGCAGTAGCGACGGTGATTCTCGAATCTTAATCCGTATAAGAGTTTTCAGATTCAATAAAAAGAGGTGCTTAAAGCACCTCTTTTTCTATGCGCGAGTTCTTGGCTACAAGATAACTAAGTGATATCTCTTAAACCAAATATGGGTCAGCGCTTGCTACCACTTTTTCCATTTCATCCTGAAGTTCAAACAGTTCTGGCTCAACATCTTGCACGCGAGCTCCTGAACGCAGGGTGTGCTCTAAGGTCTCACATACTTTTTTCAGGCGAGGAACGCCACTGTATGAGCAACTGCCGTGGAGCTTATGAATATGATGCAGTAAATCTGTGGCAGGGTATTCATCATCGTTGAGAGCTATCTCAATCACTTGATTGATCTCTTTGAAAGAAGCGAGCAACATCTTGAGCATGTCTTTAGCCAGATCTTCCTTGTTTGCCGCCTGCCTTAATGCTAGCGACCAGTCGATCGCAACCGTCGCATTGACTGGTGCTGGTTTTTCAACTTGAATCTCATCCAGTTCAATCGGTTCTTGAGGTTCTAGCGTGATGGTTTCATTCGTTTCTGGTTTCGGACTCCAGTGCAGTAACACTTGCTGCAAGATATGCTCTTCAATCGGTTTAGTGAGGTAATCATCCATACCGGCTTTCAGTAATCTTTCACGCTCTCCAACCATCGCATGTGCAGTCACCGCTATAATCGGTGTATTGGTGTTGAGCTTAAGTTTCTTAATTTCGTGGCAAGCAGTGACACCATCCATCTTCGGCATCTGAATATCCATCAGGATGATGTCGAAGTGGCACTCTTTTGCCCGTTCAATCGCATCTTCGCCACTATTGCATGAGACCACCGTTTCCACACGTTCTTGCAGCAGTGCAGTGATCAGTTTTAGGTTGGCGGGGTTATCGTCAACGGCCATAACTGTGAGTGGCAATTTTTCAATATGAGGAATGAGTTCAACAGTTTTTTCAGTTCGCGTTGGCTGATTGGCGATCAGTGTCTGAAGCAGTTTCTTACGAGACAGTGGCTTGGTAATACATTGCACTGGATATTTCTGCATTAACAGATCCGCCAGTGCCAATTCGGTACTCGGCGTGCCAACAACCACGTTTGCCGCGATAGACAACGCTTTCTCCACCCATTGCTCAACCAGTGATTGATCCGTTTCCTTACTTGGCGCAAGGTTGAGCAAAACATAGTCGTACTGTTCAGATTCGGTTGGAATCGCTGAACGATAAACCACATTTAATCCAGCTTGAACTAAGGTGTGCTGAACAATAGAAGCCGCTTGCATGTTAGGTTCAACAAGCAGTATTTGTTTATTGCGCAGAGCTTGTGGATCAAGCCAGTCGTGCATCGGTAAATCTGTGGTCATCAGACGTAAGTTAAACCAGAAGGTAGAGCCTTGGTGAAGACGGCTGGTTAAACTGATTTCACCGCCCATCTGGCTTACCAGTTTTTGGGTAATAACCAGACCTAGCCCCGTACCACCATAACGACGAGAAATACTGGCATCGGCTTGACTGAAAGCTTGGAAAAGCTGAGCTTGTTGACGCTCTGAAATACCAATACCGGTATCACGAACCATGAATTGCAGCTCAACGAAATCATCGCGCTGAGAACGCAATTCAACACTAATATCAATGTTGCCACGTTCGGTGAACTTGATGGAGTTACCAACCAAGTTAGTGAGTACTTGCTGAATACGCAGTGGATCGCCCACCAAGCCTGCTGGAATTTTCGGATCCACTTTAAGCGTGATTTCCAGCCCTTTCTCATGTGCACTCGCCGCCTGCAAGTTGACCACTTCTTCCAGCGAGTCTTGGAACTCAAATGGGATATTTTCCAGTGCCAGTTTGCCTGCTTCCAGTTTCGAGAAGTCGAGAATATCGTTGATGATGGTCAGCAGGTTATTGGCTGATTTCTCGATGGTTTGCAGATAATCCGCTTGGCTGTTGGTTAGCTGAGTTTTCAACATCTGACGTGTAAAGCCAATCACACCATTCAGTGGGGTACGCAGCTCGTGTGACATGTTGGCTAGGAATTCAGACTTCACGCGTGCGGCTTCTTGCGCGCGTTTTTTCGCAATGTCTAATTCAACGTTTTGAATCTCAAGCTGTTCCAGAGTTTCACGTAAGTCAGAGGTTGCTTGGTCGATACTGTGCTGCATCTCCACATGGTATTCAGATAAAGACACAGCCATGGCGTTGATACCTTTTTTGAGGTCATCTAACTCGCCGTGCATGCGACCTTCAATTCGCACATCCAAATGTCCGCGACGGATGCGGTCAACCACGTTCTTCATATGAATAATTGGGCGGGTAACATCGTGCATCAAGCGGAATGCAAACACGCCAGACAACACCAGACCAAGAATCAATACCAAACAGGCCGAGAAAATTTCCTGATACTGCTGTAAACGCAGTGAAGATAGGTCGAGCTCAATAGCGATATAGCCTAAAACCGGAGCAGACGATGTTTTTGCCGCGCTGTCACTGAACAGAGTTTCTGCAAGAATTGGGGTGCGCAGAATGAGTGTATTTTCATCGAGCTGAGAACTGCTCAGTACCGGAATCGGTTTATCTTTCGGATACATCAAAGATTCGAAGTTCGGATGGAAGTTCGATGTTACGAAGAGTTCGTGGTTGGCATCAAATACCGCAATACTGCGCACTATGGTCGAATTTTTACGATGTGCGTAGCTGATGATGCGTCTTACCGATTCACGGCTTTGGTTTTTTAACGATTCTTCACTGGCAATTGCCAGTGGTTCGATAATACTTGCACCCGAGTTGAGCACTTGTGTCTCTAAATCGTGATATCGGTTGAATGAGAATAACGCACTCAAAAGTAGCCCGATAATCAAGGTTGGAGCCAAAGTGAGTGTAATTACACGTGCGCGTAAGCCGTATCTGGTCATTATTGTCTAAACATCATGGTGTGGATATGGGAAAATAGCCAACTTTGCAGCTAGCCAACTACTCAAATTATGGTTAGCTTAATTCAAGAACCTTAGCTTCGACAATGCTCCCCAAGCAGAATAGTGACGCTGGGGCAAAAACTAATACATTAGGCACAGAACATGGCACGTTTCTTCCAACCGAAAAAGCGCAGCGCTTTAGAGACAAAACATCAAGCAGTGAGCGTTCAGAAACTCGATCATTTAGGCGCAGGTATTGCCTATCTGGATAAGAAACCCGTCTTTATCGATGGCGCATTAGCGGATGAAGAAGTGCTAATTCAGCTGACGGAAAGTAAAAGTAAGTTTGCACGCGCAAAGCTGATTAAAGTGCTTAAGCCAAGCCAGCAGCGCACTGTACCTTTCTGTCCTCATTATGCTCAGTGCGGTGGTTGTGATTTGCAGCATCTGTCGCGTGACGCTCAGATTGAACATAAGCAGCAAACCCTGAGTCAGTTGATGACTAAATTCGCAGGACAAGAACTTGCGCTTTCGGCTCCGGTTTCTGGTGTCGATAAAGGTTATCGCCGCCGTGCTCGTATCAGCATGATGTGGGATAAGAAAAGCCAGCAACTTCAGTTCGGTTTTCGCCGTAAGCAGAGTAAAGAGATTGTCACCGTGACGGATTGTGCTGTGCTAGAACCCAGCTTAAATGCGTTGTTACCGGAACTGAAATCTCTGCTCAGTGTCTTTAAAAAGCCTGACCAGCTTGGTCACGTTGAACTGGTGAAAGGCGACAATACGTCGGTATTGGTGCTGCGTCATTTATCACCTTTAGCGGATAAAGACCTTTCTGCGCTAAAAGAATTCGCGCAGCAGCATCAGTTAACCCTTTATGTTATGCCGAATGCTAATCAACTGGATAAAGTGCTGGGTGAACAGGCTTACTATCAAGAAGTGGGCGTCACTATACCGTTTTTGCCAAGCAACTTTATTCAGGTAAACCAGCAGGTTAACCAAGAAATGGTTGAACAGGCGCTTGAGTGGTTGGACGTTCAAAAAGACGATCGTGTGTTAGATTTGTTCTGCGGTTTAGGTAACTTCAGCCTGCCGTTAGCAAAGTTAGCCGATAAAGTTGTCGGAATTGAAGGTGTGGATGAAATGGTAGAGATTGCGAAAAGCAATGCTCTGCACAACAAGATTACGAATGTTGAATTTTATCAGGCAAATCTTGAACAAGAGTTCGCAGGGGAAATTTGGGCACAGCAGCAGTTTAATAAGGTTCTGCTTGATCCGGCTCGTGCAGGCGCGGTAGGTATTGTTGACCAACTTGCCAGTTTAGGTGCTGAGCGAGTTGTGTATGTTTCGTGTAATCCTGCTACGCTTGCTCGTGATAGCCAAAGCTTATTTGAGCAGGGATATCAGCTGAAAAAACTCAGTATGTTGGATATGTTCCCACATACCAGCCATTTAGAATCAATGGCTCTATTTGTAAAAATATAGCTATTTGTAAACAGTAAAAAGTAAAAAAGCAAAAGTGTAAAACTTGGTTAGGTAACGGACTTCTGTTGTCTAACCAGAGTAGAATAGCTCGCAAATTATAAGAATTAGGATAAAAAGATGGTCGCGGTACGTAGCGCACACTTAAACCCAGACGAACAGTTTGAGCTAGAAAAGTGGATTTCTAGTTTACGGCAAGACCCAAAAACAGCGGCAAAACTTACAGAGGTATATCACCAATGTGAGCATTTCTTGGTGGGTAACGCTAAAGGCCCGCTATTGTTATGGCGTGGTCGCGAAATGATCGAAATTTTGATCACTTTATCGATGGATCGTCCAACGCTGGTGGCGGCGTTGCTGTTCCCAATTGCGACCAGTGGCTTAGTGGATCGCGAAGAAGTTGAAGAACATTACGGTAAAGAGATCATTAAATTAATTGCTGGCGTCGAAGAGATGGCAGCGATTGGTCAACTCAATATCACCATGCAAGGCAGTGAAGCGTCAGCACAAGTCGATAACGTACGTCGCATGCTGCTGGCAATGGTGGATGACTTCCGTTGCGTGGTCATCAAGCTTGCAGAGCGAATCTGTAACCTTCGTGAAGTGAAAGATCAACCGGATGAGGTTCGTCGTTCAGCGGCAAAAGAGTGTGCCAACATCTATGCACCATTGGCGAACCGTTTAGGTATAGGTCAGCTTAAGTGGGAAATCGAAGACTACGCATTCCGCTACCAACAACCAGATACTTATAAACAGATCGCGAAACAGCTGTCTGAGCGTCGTATTGTTCGTGAACAATACATCCGTGACTTCGTTGATAACTTGAGCGCGGAAATGAAAGCATCGAACATCAATGCTGAAGTGAGTGGGCGTCCGAAGCACATTTACAGTATCTGGCGCAAAATGCAGAAGAAGAATCTGGCATTTGATGAACTGTTTGATGTGCGCGCCGTGCGTATCATCGCGGATAAGCTGCAAGACTGTTATGCCGCACTTGGTGTGGTTCATACCCAGTTTAAGCATTTGCCGAGTGAGTTCGATGATTATGTAGCGAACCCGAAACCGAACGGTTATCAGTCGATTCATACGGTGATTCTTGGCCCTGAAGGCAAAACCATTGAGATTCAGATCCGAACTAAGCAAATGCATGAAGAATCTGAACTAGGAGTTGCTGCGCACTGGAAATATAAAGAAGGTGCTAGCAGTGGTCGCAGTGGTTACGACGAGAAAATTACTTGGCTGCGTAAACTGATTGATTGGCAAGAAGAGATGTCTGACTCCGGCGAGATGTTGGATGAACTTCGCAGCCAAGTATTTGACGACCGCGTTTACGCCTTTACACCGCGTGGGGATGTTGTCGACCTGCCAATGGGAGCAACGCCACTGGATTTCGCATACCACATTCACTCTGAAGTGGGACATCGTTGTATCGGTGCCAAAGTAGGTGGGCGTATTGTGCCATTCACCCACAAACTTCAAATGGGTGACCAAGTCGAAATTATCACAGCGAAAGAACCTAACCCGTCACGTGACTGGCTAAACCCTGCAACGGGCTTTGTTCATTCTGGCCGTGCTCGTGCGAAGATCAATGCTTGGTTCCGTAAACAGAGCCGTGAGAAAAACCTTGAAGCTGGACGCGAAATTCTAGAAACAGAGTTAGCTAAAATCGGTGCGACGCTCAAAGATGCGGAGCAATATGCTCTGAAACGTTTTAACGTTAACAGTGCTGACGAACTTTATGTCGGTGTTGGTAGTGGCGATTTACGTATTAACCAGATCGTTAACCACATCAATGCGCTAGTGAATAAGCCGACGGCGGAAGAAGAAGACAAACTGGTACTTGAGAAGCTCAAGGGAGATGAGTCGAAATCCGCAACTCTTCATCGTCCGCAAAAAGATGCCGTCGTGGTTGAAGGCGTCGATAACCTGATGACCCATCTAGCGCGTTGTTGTCAGCCGATTCCGGGTGATGAAATCAAAGGTTATATCACTCAAGGTCGGGGCATTTCGGTACACAGAAGCGACTGTGAGCAGTTGGAAGAACTGAGTCACCACGCACCAGAACGTATTATTGATACCGTTTGGGGGGCTGGATTTATGGGTTCTTACATCCTGACCTTACGAGTGGAAGCGATGGAGCGCGTGGGCTTGCTAAAAGATATTACTAGTCTGCTGGCAAACGAGAAGGTGAAAGTACTTACCATGAAGAGCCGTAGTGACTACAAACGTCAAATCGTGATCATGGATTTCGAGCTAGAGGTTAACAACATCGAAATTTTGGCTCGTGTGTCTAAGCGACTAGAACAAGTGAAAGACGTTATGCTCGTCAAACGCCTTGGCTAGCTCTAAATAACAGATTGAAATGAAAGGTAAGTGGTTCGCCACTTACCTTTTTCTTTTCTATCTCTAAACCACTGGTTTTTCTGGTGGATATTTATTTATAAGGAAACAGATATGAGTCATCCAATCGAGCAGTTAGTCGACATTATGGCGAAATTGCGTGACCCGGAAACAGGGTGTCTTTGGGATAAGAAGCAGACCTTTGAAAGCGTTGTTCCATATACCATTGAAGAAACCTATGAAGTGGTAGATGCCATTCACAATCAAGATTGGCCCAATTTAAAAGAAGAGCTGGGTGACTTACTGTTTCAGGTGATTTTCTACAGTCAGATGGCTCAGGAACAAGGGCTATTCGATTTTCGCGATGTAGTGGAGACGGTGAATGAAAAGCTGACTCGCCGTCATCCTCATGTTTTTTCAGATGCAAAATTTGCTGATGAAGCAGAACTGAATGCCAATTGGGAAAAGGAAAAATCCCTCGAAAAAGCCCAAGTAGGCAAAAGCGAGCAAAGTATTCTAGACTCTATACCACAATCGCTACCAGCGTTATCGCGAGCGAATAAGATTCAAAAAAAATGCGCAAAATACGGATTCGACTGGGAGACTTTAGGCCCTGTTGTGGAAAAAGTGCATGAAGAAATTGAAGAAGTGGTTGCTGAAGCCATCAATATTGATGTTGATGAGCAAAGAGTCGAAGAGGAGCTGGGTGATCTGCTGTTTGCCACGGTGAATTTAGTCCGTCACCTCAAGAAAGATCCAGAGGTGGCTCTAACTAAGGCGAATCGTAAATTTGTAAAGCGTTTTCAAGGTGTTGAGGCTCAAGTAAGAGAGCAGGATAAAACTTTGACGGACTTTTCATTGCAAGAGTTAGATGGCATGTGGGAGCGAGTAAAAAGACGGGAGAAAGGTCTTGAATGACGTTCTGAATACGGCCTTTTGAGACAAAATTAACCCAATTAAATTACTTTGTTTGCATTCTGCGATAAGGCTATTTGATTTGAAGCAAAAAATTAAAAACTGAGTGTGATAGATTTCACGTTGTGGCGGTAATTGGGTTCTGGTATAGTTTCGTCCCGTCCAGAAGAAATCCATTTCCCTCATTCAACCAATTTCAGGTTAAACATGACGACAAATTATATTTTTGTTACTGGCGGGGTTGTATCCTCACTAGGTAAAGGTATTGCAGCAGCATCGCTTGCGGCTATTTTAGAAGCTCGTGGTCTTAAAGTGACTATGATGAAGCTTGACCCTTACATCAACGTTGATCCAGGCACAATGAGCCCTACTCAACACGGTGAAGTGTTTGTCACGGAAGATGGCGCTGAAACAGACCTTGACCTTGGTCACTATGAACGCTTTATTCGTACTAAGATGACCAAGCGCAATAACTTTACTGCTGGTCGTGTTTATGCTGACGTTTTACGTAAAGAGCGTCGTGGCGATTACCTAGGTGCAACCATTCAGGTTATCCCGCACATCACTAACGCTATCAAAGACCGTGTAATCGCGGGCTCCGAAGGTCACGATGTGGCTATCGTTGAGGTTGGTGGCACAGTTGGTGATATCGAATCTCTACCATTCATGGAAGCGATTCGTCAGTTGGCAATCGAAGTAGGTCGTGAACACGCAATGTTCATGCATTTGACTCTAGTACCTTACCTTGCTGCGGCAGGTGAAGTGAAAACTAAGCCAACTCAACACTCTGTAAAAGAACTGCTATCTATCGGTATTCAGCCAGACATCCTAGTATGTCGTAGCGACCGTATGATCCCAGCAAACGAGCGTAAGAAGATTGCACTTTTCTGTAACGTTTCTGAGAAAGCAGTAATTTCAATGAAGGACGTAGATTCTATCTACAAGATCCCTCAATTGGTTAAATCTCAAGGCTTGGATGATTTAGTTTGTGCTCGTTTCGGTATCAATGCTCCTGAAGCTGATCTGTCAGAATGGGAACAAGTTATTTACGAAGAAGCGAATCCAACGGGTGAAGTCACCATTGGTATGGTTGGTAAGTACATTGAACTACCAGACGCTTACAAATCGGTAAACGAAGCACTGAAACATGCTGGCCTAAAAAATCGTTTGAATGTAACGATTAAATATGTAGATTCTCAAGACGTAGAAACTCGTGGTTTCGAAGTTCTGCATGGTCTTGATGCAATCTTGGTTCCGGGTGGCTTTGGTGACCGTGGTATTGAAGGCAAGATTATGGCTGCTCAATACGCACGTGAAAACAAGGTTCCTTACCTAGGTATCTGTCTAGGTATGCAAGTAGCGCTTATTGAGTTCGCTCGTAACGTTGCTGGTATGGAAGGTGCACATTCAACAGAATTTAACAAAAACACTAAGTACCCTGTGGTAGGTTTGATTACTGAATGGGTAGATAGTGAAGGTAACGTTGAAGAGCGTACTGAGACTTCTGATCTTGGCGGCACAATGCGCCTAGGTTCTCAGTTATGCCACCTAGAAAAAGGTACTAAAGCTTACCAACTATACGGTAGCGCGACGATCCATGAACGTCACCGTCACCGTTATGAAGTAAACAACAATCTTCGTCCGCAGATTGAAAAAGCTGGCCTAAAAGTATCAGGCTTATCTGCTGACAAGAAATTGGTTGAAGTGATTGAGAACCCTGCTCACCCATGGTTTGTAGCAGCGCAGTTCCACCCAGAATTCACATCAACCCCTCGTGATGGTCACCCATTATTTGCTGGTTTCGTGAAAGCAGCGGGTGAGTTCCAACGCGGTGAATCTGAGAAGTAACAAGGATACGGACAGTTGCTTTAAGTTGTGCAGCTGTCCTTTATAGTTTTGACATTTAAATTCAACGAGAGGAAACATTAATGTCTAAGATCGTTAAAGTTCTAGGTCGTGAAATCATCGACTCACGTGGTAACCCAACTGTAGAAGCTGAAGTACACCTAGAAGGCGGTTTCGTTGGTATGGCGGCAGCTCCATCTGGCGCATCTACTGGTTCTCGTGAAGCTCTTGAGCTACGCGATGGCGACAAATCACGTTTCCTAGGTAAAGGTGTTCTTAAAGCAATCGCTGCTGTAAATGGTCCTATCGCTGACGCTCTAGTTGGTAAAGATGCTAAAGACCAAGCTGCTATTGACCAAATCATGATCGACCTAGATGGTACTGAAAACAAATCTAACTTCGGTGCTAACGCAATCCTAGCTGTATCTCTAGCAAACGCTAAAGCAGCAGCAGCAGCTAAAGGCATGCCTCTATACGAGCACATCGCTGAGCTAAACGGCACTGCAGGTCAATTCTCTATGCCTCTACCAATGATGAACATCATCAACGGTGGTGAGCACGCAGATAACAACGTTGATATCCAAGAATTCATGATTCAACCAGTTGGTGCTGCAACTCTTAAAGAAGCTGTACGTATGGGTGCGGAAGTATTCCACAACCTAGCTAAAGTTCTTAAGTCTAAAGGTTACAACACTGCAGTTGGTGACGAAGGTGGTTTCGCTCCTAACCTAAAATCTAACGCTGAAGCGCTAGAAGTTATCGCAGAAGCAGTTGCTGCTGCTGGTTACGTTCTAGGTAAAGACATCACTCTAGCTATGGACTGTGCAGCATCTGAGTTCTACGACAAAGACGCTGGCATCTACAACATGAAAGGCGAAGGTAAAACTTTCTCTTCTGAAGAGTTCAACCACTACCTAGCTGGTCTAGTTGAGAAATTCCCTATCGTTTCTATCGAAGATGGTCTAGACGAGTCTGATTGGGATGGTTTCGCACACCAAACTCAACTTCTAGGCGACAAGATCCAACTTGTTGGTGACGATCTATTCGTAACTAACACTAAGATTCTTGCTCAAGGTATCGAGAAAGGCATTGCTAACTCTATCCTTATCAAGTTCAACCAAATCGGTTCTCTAACTGAGACTCTAGCTGCAATCAAGATGGCTAAAGATGCAGGTTACACTGCAGTAATCTCTCACCGTTCTGGCGAAACTGAAGATGCAACTATCGCTGACCTAGCGGTAGGTACAGCTGCAGGTCAAATCAAAACTGGTTCTATGAGCCGTTCTGACCGTGTTGCTAAGTACAACCAACTTATCCGTATCGAAGAAGCACTAGCTGGTCGTGCTCCTTTCAACGGTCTTAAAGAAGTTAAAGGCCAAGCTTAATTCTTAGTTGAGTTAATATTGGTTATATAAACTTTGAAACCCTCGCTTCGGCGGGGGTTTTTGTTTTAATACGGGTGATTAAGAGCGATGAGCCGTTCTGACCGTGTTGCTGCTATACCTAAAAGAAAGCAACCAACTTATCCGTATCGAAGAAGCACTAGCTGGTCGTGCTCCCCTTTCTTTTTACAAGAAGCGGTCCTAAATAAGTTAAAGGCCAAGCTTAATTACTAGCTTAGCTTTATAGTTCTTTATAAATACCTCGCTTAGGCGAGGTATTTTTTTTGCGTAAAGAAAAGTAAGGTGACATTCAAAACAGGATTGATTCCACAAAGCGCTCAAGACTTCCCTGTGCGCTTAGACAAGGGCATCCATGCCCTTGTAAATTTGTTCCATCAAACCTGTCTTGAAAATTAACTTCTTTTGGTAAATAAGATTAGGGATACTCATTCCCTGTTTCGACTATTTAGAAAGTAACGAAATCGCCTCAATCCGTCTTTTCTCTAATTCATCACGAATCGCTTTGCCCTGAAAGCCATCGGCAATAATATCCTTCACATCGATACTGAGTGCGGCTTGATAGGCAGCGTCAAATATTGCTTTTTGAGGGTAAGGATTCTCTTCACAACCTAAACGACCTGAATGGTCTGCCTGACAACAAAGTAACACTTCTTCTAAACGCTCTGGCTTTCGCCATACGTCGAGTTTATTGAGAATTTTGAGTTTGGTACTGGCTTTCAGTTCTGCCGCTCTGTGGACGTTTGAGTGCTGCTCACAAACCAATAGCGCCAGTTCTTTAAATTCATTCGGCACACGTACTCGTTCGCACAGTTTCTTGATGATTTTAATGCCTGTATGGCAATGCATTTTATGGCTTGGCCATTCAGACTCAGGTGTTACACCTTTCCCTAAATCATGCACTTGCGCGGCAAATCGCACTGTCAGAGACGAAGAGAGCTGAGCCGCTTGTTTCGCCACCATAAGTGTATGAATACCTGTATCAATTTCTGGATGCCACTTTTCCGGTTGAGGAACACCAAACAGACGATCGAGTTCAGGAAGTACCACCTTCAACGCACCGCAATCTCTCAGTACAGACAGAAATACTTCAGGATTCTTAGTCGAGAGGGACTTATGCCACTCTTGCCATACACGTTCTGCGGTTAAATGCTCAAGCTCGCCACTACTCGCGATTTGAGCCATAAGAGCCATGGTTTCTTCTGCAACCCTAAAGCCAAGATGAGAAAGTTTTGCTGCGAAGCGGGCTAAGCGTAGAACACGCAGCGGATCTTCAATAAAGGCGTCTGATACATGGCGTAGAATGCGATCATTAAGATCACGCTGACCGCCATAAGGATCGATAAGTGTGCCATCTTCGGCTTGTGCCATCGCATTAATCGTGAGATCGCGCCTGATCAGATCTTCTTCCAACGTAACATCGGGTGCAAAGTGACATTCGAAGCCAGTGTAACCTGCACCTGATTTTCGCTCGGTACGGGCAAGCGCGTATTCTTGCTTGGTTTTAGGGTGCAAGAAGACAGGAAAGTCTTTGCCAACGGCGGTAAAGCCTTGGCTTAACATTTCATCAGGACTACTTCCCACCACAACCCAGTCCTTATCGTAAACCGGAATGTCGAGTAGTTTGTCGCGAACGGCGCCGCCAACTAGGTAAACTTGCACTAAACCGCCTCAAAAATCATTAATGTCATTGGATAATCATCAGTGGCAATGATACTTTGCGCTTAATCACTTTGATAGAGGCAGGGGTATGTATCAACAATTTTTCGGTTTAGCTGAGTTACCTTTCTCAATTGTGCCGAATTCTCGCTATTTGTATTTAAGTCAACGTCACCAAGAGGCTATTTCCCATCTGCAAGAAGGATTGGGTGACGGTGGTGGTTTTGCCATGTTGACTGGCGAGGTTGGTACGGGGAAAACGACCGTAGCGAAAGCGATTCTGGATAATTTGCCTGCCAATACTCAAGCTGGATTTATTCTTAATCCAACCTTTTCAGAGCAAGAGCTACTGGAAGCCATTTGTGATGAATTTTCCGTTAGTTACGGGAAAAAAGCGACGCTCAAAAAACTCAGTCAGGCTCTTAACCAATTTCTTTTGGAAAAGCACGCCGACGGTATTCAGGTCCTGCTGATTATCGATGAAGCACAGCACCTTGCACCTGATGTGTTAGAACAACTAAGACTGCTGACCAATCTAGAAACAGACAGTCGAAAGCTGTTGAAGGTGTTACTCATAGGTCAGCCTGAACTGCAACAGAAACTTCAATTGCCTCAGCTTCGCCAACTAGCACAGCGAATTACTGGTCGATATCATCTGCTACCTCTCGATGAAGTCGAAACGGCTCATTACATACGTTTTCGCCTGCAGCAAGCGGGTGGCGATGGGAATTTGTTCTCTAACAAATGCGCCAAGTGGATTGCTCGTGAAACCCACGGAATTCCGCGGCTGATTAATTTAGTCTGTGACAACAGCTTGAAAGGTGCATTCAAGGCTGGTGAAAAAGAACTCGGTTTAGAGCGAGTAAAATGGGCTTGCCAGCAAGTGATGAGCTTTCAATCAACGGTCTACCAGCGCTCGGATGCAAAACCTTCTTCTCCGCGTTTTCCTTTCGTTGCTGTGACGTGCAGTTTAATCGGCCTTTCTTTAGCTGCCGCAAGTGCGTATTGGCTTTCACCTCTCATCAATGAGCAGGTGGCTCATCATTGGCCTCTGCCAGAAGCAAAACCAGCGCTGCAAGAAACGGTATTCCCAAAACAAGTAGAAGAGGTTCTCATTCAAGCTGAGGACCTAAGCAGTGCGCTGCGTACTCTTTATGCGGTTTGGGGGTATCAGGCATCGGTAACAGATACTTTTTGTCAGTCCGATACTTCATCGCTCTTGCAATGCATGCCAAGTCAAGGTGATTGGCAGACACTCTCTCAGCTCAATATGCCGGTGGTGCTAACGCTTGAGGTTGATAACAAGCCGAGTTACGCAGTGTTGTATCGCTTAAATGGAGATGAGCTAGAATTTCTAGTGAATGACGAGCATATACGTATTGATAAGCAGTGGATATCGCCGTTGTGGAATGGTGAGTTTCATCTAACTTGGCAAGCCAGTTTTAAACAAACCTTAAAGAGCGGAATGAAAGGGCAGGAAATAGCTCTTCTTGACCGCAAGTTATCGCAAATTCTGGGCGAGCCGGGACGGGAAACACAAGTGTTTGATGACGAAGTAAAGCGTAAGGTTTCCTTATTCCAGCGTTGGCAGAATATGTATGTGGATGGCATCGCGGGGGAGCAAACTCTGCGTCGTCTAGAACTGCTTACTCAGCAAGATGCACCTAAACTGGACGCTCCTAAACTCGGTTCGTTACACTTGGTAGGAGGTGCATAATGTCGCAAGTAATGAATGCGTTGAAATCGTCACACCAAGGTTACCAGTCTAATAGTATGACTCATGGGTATAGCTCTGCGACTATCTCAGCCGAGAAGCCCCAGCTTTTCCGTTGGTATCACAGCTTATTGCTGATTGTGCCGAGTGCAGTAACTGTATCGCTGCTGAGCTATCAAAGTTATCAACTTCAGCAACAGAATATCAGGCAAGTAATGAACCAGCCTGCGTTAGTGGAACAAATTCCAGCACCTGTAGAGTTTCTGCCTTATCCTGAGTTTACAGAGTTAAAAAGTACCTATCTCATTCCTGCTCAAACTGAACAGGTTTTAGCTGAAACGGAAGACGCTCCATCATTCGATATTAAGCAAACCAATGAAACGACAGCCGATCAAACATCAGCGTCCTCAACTTCAGTGCAGAAAGAGAATGCCCCGTTAAATCTCGAACAACTGGATCTGAGTGGCTTATCTCCTGCGCTTGCGATGAGGGTAGAGTCTGCAATAAAAAGCAGTGGCACAGCTTCAAAAAGCAGTCACTCAAGAGCGATATCCTTGGTGCAAAATGCTGATAAGTACTCAGGTCAATTACCCGCGATGGATTTTCAGACCCACGTTTATGCTAGCTCTGAAAGTAAACGCTGGATAAAAATGAATGGTGTGGAATATCACGAAGGGGATATGTTGTCAGATGGTGTGATGTTGGTAGAAATTAACCCTCAAACAACACTGGTGCAGTTCGAGCAACAGTTGATAGAAATTCCTGCGCTCTACCACTGGCAAGGATAGGTTTTACTGCCTCTCAGTCAGCACTGGTCAGCGTAAACAAAAAAGGTCACTAGCGAGTGACCTTTTTCAATTTGAGAGCGTTTATGCCCAACCTGCAGGGTTGCGCTTACGTCGTGGAATAATGTGCGGAAGAATGAGACCCAGCAGTAAACCGATACCTGCAACACCACCACCATAAGTGAAGTATTTCAGTAGTAAGTCTTCTTTCTGTGTATCCAGTTTTGCACGTAATTCACGAATCTCAGTTTGAGACGCTGTTAGCTGCTTGCTGATTTCACCGTAGTTTTGTTCCAATTGTGCAATTTGTTGGTTGCGAACATCCAAAGATTCAACCAAACCAGCTTTTTCAGAATCTGCACTTTGGCGTGCATTCGCTAGTTGTGATTTTACCTGAGCCAACTCTTTTTCAAGTTGTGGTAAACGCACTGCCATACTGATATCGCGAGTCACAAAACGGCTCTCCACCCAACCCCTTCTACCGCGAGAGTCTACAACTTCGCTATAGTCGGATTCTTTATTGGTTGAAACTAGCTGAACTTTCTCACCTGCGTCAATGCTGCCGATAATACGATATTGGTTGCTTGGACCAGAATGCATATAAGTAAACAGCTTATCGGCGATGTAACGGTCTTGTGCAAACGCTGGGCTTGCTAACATGGAAAATAACACCATGCAGATAAGTTTTTTCACGGTAAATCCCTTAGTTATAAAATGTAGCTTTACACTCATGTGGCAAATAGTAAAAAGTTTCTTATTCGCGTGCAACAAAGAAGGGAGGCAAAGCCTCCCTTTATGTGCGTTTGAGTCAATAATGACATCACCTTAACAAAGCGCTGACTTAATAAATTAAGCGAAAACGCCTTGAATAGCGTAGAAGAACACAACAGCCAATAAAGCACCAGCTGGCAGCGTTACAATCCAAGAAGCTACGATGTTACGTACAACACCTAGGTTAAGTGCTGCGATACCGCGCGCAAAACCTACACCCAGAACCGCACCAACAAGTGTCTGAGTCGTTGAAATCGGCAGACCAGTACCAGACGCTAATACTACTGTAGACGCTGTTGCAAGCTGAGCTGCGAAACCACGGCTAGGTGTTAGTTCTGTAATACCTGTACCAACGGTTGCCATTACTTTGTGACCCATAGTAGCAAGGCCAACAACAATACCGAAACCACCTAGAGGCAGAATCCACCAAGCGATAGTGCTTTTCGCTGCTACTTCACCCATGTGCTCAATAGTAGAAACAACCGCAGACAGTGGGCCGATCGCGTTCGCAACGTCGTTTGAACCGTGAGCAAATGCCATTGCACAAGCTGTGATTACCATCAAGACGCTGAAGATACTCTCTACGCCAGAAAAACTGTGGTCGTCTTCGCGGTTTGCAAATTTCTTCTGAATGTACAGGTAGCCACCAACCATCACTACCGCTGATACGCCAGCAGACCATAGCCAAGCTTCTGTGCTTGAAAGGTGTAAACCAACGTGTTTAAGACCTTTTTTGATCGTTACAAGTGCAATTACCATCGTTGTGATGAACATGTACACAGGAACAAAGCGCTTAGCATTGAGAAGCGGCTTTTCTGTATCGAAAATCAGTCGTTGTGCACTGATGAATATGAAATATGCAAAGATACCGGAAATTAGAGGGGTAACAATCCAGCTACCAACAATACCTTTCACTGATCCCCAGTCCACCGCTTCTGTACCGAAAGATACACACGCGAAACCGATGATTGCACCGATGATTGAGTGAGTGGTTGATACTGGCCAGCCCATATAAGAAGCAAGCAGCAACCAAGTGCCCGCAGCTAACAGAGCTGACATCATGCCGTAAATAAGAACGTCAGGATGGCTAGCAAATAGTGATGTATCAATCACGCCTTTGCGGATTGTGTCAGTTACTTCACCACCGGCTAAGTAAGCACCTGCAAATTCGAACACCATCGCGATAAGAATCGCTTGTTTAACGGTTAGAGCTTTAGAACCAACTGATGTTCCCATTGCGTTCGCAACGTCGTTTGCACCAATACCGATAGCCATTAAGAAACCAAAAATGGCAGCAACAATAATCAGGACAGTGCCGTAGTTAGCAATGATATCCATCTTTATACCTAGTTGTTTATAACAAGCGGAACTATTTTTTCGTGTTTTTAGGCACGAATTTACACCGTTGGCGATAAAAACTTAACGCTTACTTCAGTTGTATAAAATAGCTCTTAGTTATTTGGTTAACTTTAAATTTATGAGCGAGAAAGCATCACTTCTAGACGTGCACCAACGCGCTGCGCCTGATCAGCGATACCGCCAACCCATTCAAAAATCTTGTATAAGAACATTACGTCAATCGGATTAAGCGAAGATTCTAGGGTTCTCAGCTTTTGACGTAGACGTATCTGAATGGTGTCAGTATCGTCTTCGATTTCATCCAATTGATTAATCATTTCAGCAACGAGTGTTACTTCACGGCCTTTGAAACCAGTCTCTAACAATTCGTCTAGCTCGTTGATAACTTTCTGTGCTTGATCCGCTGCATCTAAGCAACGTTTCACATAGATAATAAAGTCAGCTTGAAGAGGTTCAGGAATAATAAGCTCACGACCAACAACACGACCAGAAATGTCTTTTGCTAGGTTCGCAAGTTTATCTTGCTGAGTAAGAAGTTCGAGCATGTCTGTACGGTCTACAGGCATAAACAAACCACGAGGAAGTTTAAGGCGAATTTCGCGCTTTAACACGTCAGCTTCTTTCTCTAAATGAGAAATCTGTGCGCGGATCTCAGATGCTTTTTCCCAGTCTCCAGTCGCACAAACTTCAAAGAAAGGCACTAGATAAGAACAGCATTCATTCACACACACTACGTGTCGTTGCAAAGGCTTTATAGGGGACTTTGCAAATAACCCCATAATTGTATTTACTGGCATGGTCATTCAACCTAATAACTATAACCTTAAAAAAACATACACCATTGTATGGCTAAATGTTGAGCGATGGCTATAAAGGCGCGCATGTTAACCCATTAACAGTGTCATGAAAACTGTTTTAGATCATCAAACGCTCTATATTTCACTCTTGCTCAGCCGCGTTTTAGGCAATATCCTTTCGGTATCTGCTTTGAAAGGGTTAAATATGGAAACCGAGATAGAACTGAAGTTTTTTGTGTCACCAGAGTTTTCAGAGATTTTACGTCAAAAGATTTCTGATACAAAAGTACTTCAGCACAGTTGTCGAGAGTTAGGTAATACGTATTTTGATACTCCTGATAACTGGTTACGTCAACACGATATTGGGTTAAGAATCCGACGTTTCGATGATGTGTATGTCCAAACAGTCAAGACCGCAGGACGCGTCGTTGCTGGCTTACATCAAAGACCGGAATTCAATGCTGAACATCAGAGCAACGAACCTGAACTATCGCTTCACCCTGCTGATATTTGGCCTCAAGGTAAAGAGGTTGACGTTCTGCAATCTGAGCTTAGCGCGCTCTTCTCTACTAATTTTACTCGTGAACAATGGTTAATCGGCATGCAGGACGGTAGTCAGGTTGAAGTCGCGTTTGACCAAGGTTTAGTGGTCGCGGGTGACAAAGAGTATCCAATTTGCGAAGTGGAGTTAGAACTCAAGTCTGGGCAAACCGATGCGTTGTTTACCTTGGCTCGCCAGTTCTGCGATAACGGTGGTATGCGTCTAGGCAACCTGAGTAAAGCCGCAAGAGGTTATCGTCTGGCTGCCGATTATCAAGGTGATGAAGTTAAACCACTAAGTTTAGTGAACACCAGCAGTCAAGACACGGTTGAGTATTGTTTGATTAATTCGCTGGAACACGCGCTGTCTCATTGGCATTACCATGAGCAAATCTATACAGAGCGTGATTCCATCCCTGCATTGCATGAAATCAGCAACAGTATTCGATTTATTCGCCAGATTCTAAGCATCTACGGCGGCGTCGTTCCTCGTCGAGCAAGTGCGATTTTGCGTCAGGAACTGAAGTGGTTGGAAGAAGAACTGAGCTGGTTAAAGTCTTATGACTATCTCGATGATCTTCTTGAAGACAAAGGTTATGCGCTGCGCAAACTGGATGCTCGTAAGTTTTTAATTGCTGAACTGAAAGAGCAGCAAGATAACTTACCTCAACGGGAAGAAAACCTACGTTTGCTCAACTCTGCTCGTTATACCGGTTTGTTGCTTGATTTGAGCCGCTGGATTCTGACTCGCGGATGGCAGCCGTTTCTCGATGAAAAAGCGCGTGAAAAAATGGCGACCAACATCCTTCGATTCTCTGCCAAGCAGTTGGACCGTACTTGGGCTGAACTGATCGAGTCGTTCCCGCCAGAGCATCATTTGAGTAGCCAAGAGTATATTGATCAACAGTATCGTTTGATGCGAAATCTTTATACCGGAATTGGTTTCGCAAGTTTGTACGATGCTGAAGAACGTAATTCTTTCCGCATGCCTTGGGCGGATTTGCTACACGGTATCGACGATTTGTTAACCTTAAGAACGTTAGAACCGTTTGTTGAGAAGCTCGAAGGTGAGGAAAAAGAGCAGCTACAACGTTGGTTGATTCGCCAAGAGAATTCGATTTTACATGCCATGGAGCAGACTCGAATTATAGGCGTAGAAGCTCATCCTTACTGGCGTGACTAGCTAAGACACTGAGTTTTGAAATCAGGGATACTTGTGAGTATCCCTTTTTGTTTTCTATTTCGTTGGTTTACTTTGTGGCGGATTATCTGGTTTGTTTTCCAGCTCTCCAATCCGGCGCAAAATTTCATTTTGCTGCACAACTATCTGATGCAGCATCTGCTGTTCTCTCTGCGCATTTAAGAGCTGTTTTTTATCAGGAGAGGTAAGCAGTGACGTGATCAAACCTGAAATCATACCGAAGATCCCCACGCCGCACAGAATCATTGCTGTCGCGATCAAACGTCCTGCCGTAGTGACTGGATAATGGTCACCATAACCTACGGTTGAAATGGTCACTAATGCCCACCACAAAGCATCACCACCGGATTGAATATTCGCATGTGGATCTTTGGTTTCGAAAAAGAGCATAAAGCTTGAACCCAGCGTTATCATCAAAACTAACAGCAATAATATGGACGCTATAGTGGTTTCTCTGCGGTTCGAAAGTAGCTGTTTGGCGATCGCCCTTCCTGAACGAACAACTAAAATGATTCTTAGAATGTGAAAGATGCGCGCGTAACGCAGAGGCTCGATCATAGGAATACTGGCAAGAAAATCGATCCAGTGTCGTTTCATAAATTGCACCCGATCTGTCGAACGGATCAAATCTACGCTAAGTTGTAGGATGAAAATACTACATATAAGAAAGTCTAGGCCGATAAACAAATGGCGCATTTCTGGCTCTATTGGAAAAAATAGTAAGCCTGAGATCACAAATAGAGCTAAGAAAGACAAAATGAGTGATAACAATCCCATAGGTTTCGTTTCATCTTTGATACTATCTTTTTTCATACGAGGCTCGAAATAATTCAAAGTGCGTGAAGATTTTTTCACTGTATTAGTGATTAATAAGTGATTTTCAATATATAAGACATTGTGGAGGCATGACAATGACAACAATGGCATTTAAGCCATGGGAACGAGTAATAACGAATGTTCGCCTTGTTCCTAAGATGGTAATGCTGATGGTGTTCAGTACTTTTCTGATCATCGGTAAGCAGCTTTGGGATGCTCACACCTTTTATAATGCTCTTTTGGCGGCAACCCAAAATGTAGAAGTCGCACAGAAACATTATGACGACTACATTGTGCAAGTGGTTTGGCAAACCGGTTTGATGATATCTGTATTTGTCGTATTGCTTCTTTTTGCAGCACGTATCATGCTGCGTCAAACACATTATCTTAGCGACTCAATCAAACAGATGGCGCGTCGTGACTTATCTGCGGCTATCGAGATGGATTGTAAAGATGAATATGGTGAGTTGGCTAAAGAACTGGAAAAGACACGTCTTCAACTAAAAGAATTGATTCTTGCTCAGGTCGATGCTTCACAAGAACTTACGGCTATGACGGAAATCATGACATTGAGCATGTCTGAAACCAAAGAGTCAGCCCAAGAAGAGTTCAATGAAATCGACCAGCTAGCGACAGCTATGAGTGAAATGTCTTCAACGGTGCAAACCGTGGCAGGACATGCGCAAAGTGCTTCTTCGTTAACTGAAGACGCCTCTAAACAAGCTCAGACTGGCCAACGATTTGTGAAAAGCACTGTAGGTAAAATGAGTGAGCTATCTAAAGATATCTCTAAATCTGCTCAGGCTGTAAATCAAGTTGAAGAGCGTGTTGAGTCAATCAGCAGTGTTGTTGGTACTATCCAAAGCATCTCTGAACAAACAAACCTATTGGCACTTAACGCGGCGATTGAAGCGGCTCGTGCTGGTGAAGCTGGACGTGGTTTCGCTGTCGTTGCTGATGAAGTTCGCAATCTAGCCCAGCGTACTCAAACGGCAACGGTAGAAATTCAAGACATGATTTCACAACTGCAAAGCAGTGCGAATTCAGCGGTAGAGTTGATGGAAAAGAGTGTTGTTGAGGTTGCTGAAGGCGTTGAGCTGGTGACTAATGCGGGAACCGAGCTTGACGGTATCGTGGCTCAAGTTCAGCAAATTAACGATATGAACTTCCAAATTGCTACGGCTGCGGGCCAACAAAGCAGTGTTGCAGAAGAGATGGACCAAAACTTAACTAACGTGAGAGAGCTGGTTGAAGCATCGGTTACCGTTGTGACTGAGCTACTTGAAACCTCGGAAGTGATGCAGGCAAATGCACAAGTATTAGACAGCAAAATCACTGAATTTAAAGTTTAATTCCTTCTAGCATCAATAAGTCATGCATAAACGCCCACAATTCGATTGTGGGCGTTTTTTATTACACTAATTTTGATATACCCTTCAATGAGTTTGGGTATAGTTACATCATCTTTCTTCGGGCTACCAGCATCAACAAGGACATATCATGCCATTGCCATCTCTTCTTGAAGATTATGCGAGTCAACAGTTCAGCCACTTGCTAGAACAGCAGCCAGTGATTGCTCAATGGAATAGCGATCTACAAACTCAGCTAAAAACCGTTATCGGGTTGAGCAAGTTTGTCCATGAAACGCTGATGCGTGACGACGCTTTGTGTCGTGCTCTGCCTGAGATACTCAGCGAAAACTCGCGTTGTGAATCGTATCGAGAGCATCTTTTTGAGCAGCTTTCCGCCTGTGAAGATGAAACAAGTGGTTTACGCATTTTGCGTCAGTTCCGCAATCAAGAGATGGTTTATATCGCCTGGCGTGATTTTTTAAGTACCTGGACATTGAATGAGAGCCTAGAGCATTTATCGCAATTGGCGGAAGCTCTGATATTCGAAACTTACCAATGGCAATACAAAGCCTGTTGCCAAGAGTGGGGTACGCCATGTAACGCTCAAGGTGAGGCTCAGCCGATGTTGATCATGGGTATGGGCAAACTCGGTGGTGGTGAGCTGAATTTCTCTTCCGACATCGATTTGATTTTCACCTATCCAGAGAATGGAGAGACGCAGGGGCAGCGTCGAAGTATTGCTAATGCTCAGTTTTTCACTCGCCTAGGTCAACGGATCATTAAAATGCTCGATCAACAGACCTTCGATGGTTTCTGTTATCGGGTGGATATGAGATTACGTCCTTTTGGTGAAAGTGGCCCGTTGGTGATGAGTTACGCAGCACTTGAAGATTACTATCAGGAGCAGGGCAGAGACTGGGAACGTTACGCAATGGTCAAAGCGCGCGTTATGGGGCGCGAGATGTATTCTCAGTATCAAGAGCTGCGCCAAATGCTGCGTCCGTTTGTCTTTCGTCGCTACATTGATTTCAGCGCGATTCAATCACTGCGTCGAATGAAGTCGATGATCAGCAGCGAAGTCCGTCGTAGAGGGCTCAGTAACAACATTAAGTTGGGAGCTGGTGGCATTCGAGAAATTGAATTTATTGCCCAAGTATTTCAACTGATTCGGGGTGGACGTGAGCCAAGCTTACGTCATCGCGGATTGCTTGAAACTCTGGAAGCTATTAATGAACTACAACTGCTAGAGAAAAAAGATGTAGAGCAACTAAGGGAAGCGTATTACTTCTTGCGTCGTCTTGAAAATCTTCTTCAAGCTTTAGCAGATAAACAAACTCAAACCTTGCCTGACAAAGCGGATGATCAGTTGAGACTGGCTTTTGCTATGGGTTTTGAATCTTGGGAGCAACTCGACGCTCAAGTAAAACATCAGATGGCGAATGTGCATGCGGTGTTTGCTGCTCTGATTGGTGAAGAGGACGAGCAAGACGAAAATACGCTTGCCGCTCACTTCCACGAATTGTGGGACATGAGCCATAACCGCGAGTTAATAGAAAGCATTGTTGAGAATGAACTCGCTATGCAAGATGGAGCCGAAATCGTTGGTACCATCATCTGCTTCAAAGAGGACTTAGCGAAACGTACCATAGGTCCTCGCGGAAGAGAGGTGCTTAACCGTTTGATGCCAAAGGTGTATCAAGCGATTTTCAATCACCCTGAGGCAAAGTTTGGCTTATCAAGAGTATTGTCTTTGCTGCACAGCATTGCTACTCGTACTACTTATCTGGAACTGCTCGATGAGCATCCAGCGGCATTGGTGCAGTTGGTGCGTCTGTGTACCGCGAGTTCGATGATCTCTGAACAACTGGCTCGTTACCCGATTCTTCTTGATGAGTTGATTGATCCACAGCATCTCTATAATCCGATTCCTTTGGAAAGTTACAAAACCGAGCTGAGAGATTTTCTCGCACGTATTCCAGAAGATGATATGGAACAGCAGATGGAAGCGCTGCGTCAGTTTAAGCAAATATGTATTTTGAAGATTGCTGCCGCTGATATCGCAGATGTTTTGCCTGTGATGAAAGTGAGTGACCACTTAACTTATCTTGCTGAAGCGATTGTTGACGCTGTGGTCAATCAAGCTTGGTTGCAGGTAACTGCGAAATACGGTGAGCCGACCCATTTAAAAGATCGTGAAGGGAAAGGGTTTGGCGTGATTGGTTATGGCAAAGTTGGTGGTTGGGAACTTGGCTATAACTCTGATCTCGATATTGTTTTTATGCACGACTGTCCAGTTAGTGCCTACACTGATGGTGTTAAAGAGATAGATGGTCGTCAGTTTTATCTGCGTTTAGCTCAACGTATCGTTCATATATTCTCTGTGCGGACCGCTTCTGGAATACTATATGAGGTCGACACACGTTTAAGACCGTCTGGCGCTTCTGGGTTGCTTGTCAGTCCAACAGAAGCTTTTGAAGAGTACCAGCGCAATGATGCGTGGACTTGGGAACATCAGGCGTTAGTCAGAGCTCGCATGATTTATGGTGATGCTCCTTTGCTGCAAGCCTTTGACAAGATTCGCCATGACATTTTGTCTATGCCGAGAGAAGAAGCAAAACTCAAGCAGGAAGTTGTTGATATGCGTATAAAAATGCGCGATCACCTCGGCGGCAAAAAGCCCGGCCGTTTCATGATAAAACAAGATGAAGGCGGTATTACGGATATTGAATTTTTGGCTCAGTACTTGGTCTTACGTTTTAGCCATCAACAGCCTAAGTTGACCCGATGGTCTGATAACGTGCGTATCTTTGAGTCATTGTTGATTCAGGGGGTGCTGGATGAAGAACAAGCGATGGCATTAACTCATGCTTATACGGCGATGCGAGATCAAATCCATCACCGCAATTTAGTGAATCAAGACGCGGATGTGGATGAAAGCAAATTTGTCCACGAGCGTGAAATTGTAAAACATGTTTGGAATCAGTGGCTAGGTTAATAACAGAGTTCTGATATTAGATAACTTTAGCCGCTCATAGGGCTGTGATAAACTTCGCCCAGAAACAGTTATTGGAGATCCATAATGAAACCAATCCTACCTGACTACAGTGATGCAGGGGTATTAATTATTGGCGATGTCATGCTTGATAGATACTGGCATGGCCCTACTGGCCGCATTTCGCCAGAAGCCCCAGTGCCGGTAGTAAAAGTAGAGAAAAACGAAGAGCGTCCGGGCGGTGCTGCTAACGTAGCAATGAACATCGCTTCATTAGGTGGTCATGCGCATCTCGTTGGTTTAACAGGGATTGATGAGCCAGCTCAGGTGTTGAGTGAGAAGTTAACTTCACTGAAAGTGACATGTGATTTTGTTGCTTTGCCAGACTATCCAACGATTACAAAACTGCGCGTACTGAGCCGTGGTCAGCAACTTATCCGTTTAGATTTTGAGGATAAGTTTGAGAATACCGATCCTGAATTGATCCTATCGCGTATGGAATCAGCGCTGCCAAATGTGCAGGCGGTGATCTTATCGGATTACGCAAAAGGCGCTCTTGAACATGTACAGCAGTTTATTCAAAAAGCACGATCAGCGAATGTACCAGTGTTTATTGATCCTAAAGGCGCAGACTTTGAACGTTACCGTGGTGCAACGTTATTAACTCCAAACCTTTCTGAGTTTGAACACGTAGTGGGCAAAGTGAAGTCTGATCAAGACTTAGTCGAAAAAGGTTTAGGCTTGATTGAAGAGTTCGATCTTGATGCTCTGCTGGTGACTCGCAGTGAGCATGGCATGACACTACTGCGTCGTGGTATGGAACCTTTCCATTTACCAACTCAAGCTAAAGAAGTGTATGACGTAACGGGTGCGGGCGATACTGTTATTTCAGTATTAGCTTCTTCGGTTGCGGCTGGTAAACCTCTAGATGAAGCGTGTGCGTTGGCAAATGCAGCCGCAGGCGTGGTAGTCGGTAAACTCGGTACTTCGACAGTATCGACGATTGAATTGGCTGAAGCTGTTCACGGCAGCAAAGATACTGACTACGGTGTGATTGGTGAACAGGCTCTGATCGAAGCCGTTCGCAAAGCGCAAGCTCGTGGTGAGAAAGTTGTAATGACCAATGGTTGTTTCGATATTCTTCATGCAGGCCATGTTTCTTATCTGAATCATGCTGGTGAGCTAGGCGATCGCCTGATTGTTGCCGTCAATACGGATGAATCTGTAAAACGTTTGAAAGGACCTGGTCGTCCAGTGAACCCGACCGATCGCCGTATGGCAGTATTGGCAGCGCTAGGCGCTGTGGATTGGGTTGTACCGTTTAGTGAAGACACGCCACAACGTTTGATTGCTGAAGTGTTGCCGGATTTATTAGTAAAAGGTGGCGACTACAAACCAGAAGATATTGCTGGTGGTAAAGAAGTGATCGCGGCTGGTGGTCAGGTTAAAGTACTGAACTTTGAAGATGGTTGTTCAACAACAGAAATTATCGAAGCGATTAAAGGTGGCAGAGGTTAATTAGCCTTTGTTGCATTTTTAGATATGCCGAGAAAGAAAAAACGCCAGCATGCTGGCGTTTTTTTATGTCCTTAAAAACCAATCTTAAGATTTAGTCTTTGCTGATTTCGCTGCTTTTAGGCCGCTGTTGATATCAAGGATGTCTTGTTCAGACAGAGAACCTACAGCTTGGCGAAGTTGCAACACACTAAGAATGTAGTTGTAACGAGCTGATGATAGGTTTTTGTTCGCGTTGTACAGGCTACGAGTTGAATCAAGTACGTCTACGATTGTACGAGTACCAACATCAAAACCAGCTTCAGTTGCTTCTAGCGCTGATTTAGCTGAAATTACCGACTGTTCGTAAGCACGCAACGCACCGATTGAAGCGTTGATGTTGTTGTTGTTTGCACGAACAGCTTTAATCACACTGCGGTAAGACGCTTCTAAATCTTGGCTTGCAGCAACGTACGAAAATTCTGCTTGTTTGGTTTGCGAAGTCACGTTACCACCTGTGTATAGAGGCACAGATAAGTTCACGCCGATGTTTAAATCGTTGTAGTCGTGACCGTCAAAACTATAAGCACTCGCGCTGCTATCCATTTGCTTACCATAGCTGTATCCACCATCCAGTGTTAACGATGGTAGGTGGCCTGAACTCGCTAAAGAGATGTTGTCTTTCGCTACATCTTGCGCAATGCGAGATGACAAAAGAGACAAGTTCTTTTGTTGAGCTTCTTCAACCAGTGCATCCATTGAAGTTGCTGACGGGCTAGCAGAGAAACGATTAGTATCGAGAATGCTTAGATCTTTGTGATCTTGACCAGTGATTTCACGCAGTGACTCATAGCTGTTAACCAGAGTATTTTCAGCTAACACTTCATCTGCCAAAACGCTGTCGTATTGTGCTTGAGCATCATGTACGTCAGTAATTGCTGAAAGACCTACTTCAAAGCGTTGCTTAGTTTGTTCTAACTGGCGACCAACCGCTGCTTTTTCTGCGCGGACAAACTCTAGGTTATCTTGAGCACTGAGCACTGAGAAATAAGCCTGAGCGACACGCAGGATTAATGACTGTTGAACAACCGCGTATTGTGCATCTGCTTGGCGAGCTTGTTTCTCTGCAGTATCTAATGAAACCCAGCTTGAACGATTGTAAAGTTCTTGAGAAAAGGAAATTCCTGCTGATAGCAGTTCACTATCGCGAGCTTGTTCATCACTGTTGTTAACGTTGTAACCAGCCGTTAGGTTGATCTGTGGTAGTAAGCTACTACGACTTGAAGTTACTGCTTCAAATGCTGCGTCACGTTGTGCCGCTGCGCTCAGTAATTGAGGGTCATTTTCTTTTGCTTGATCGTAAATTTGAGCAAGATCGTCAGCCGATACTGCAGCACTGAAGCTGCCAAGAGCTACGCTAATAAATACTGGAAGCAGTTTTTTCATTGGTCCTATTCCTGCCTATTATGAAGTTAGGGTGGGCGTTTCAAGAGTTTACCCCATTTTGGTCGTAATTTACTCGAAACTTTGCACTTTTTTACACTTAACTATCCAGGTGTGCAATATATATTTTTCTTTACTTAAAAATATATATAAATTTTGTATAAAAAGTTGAGCAATGTCCTTGGAAGTCACCTGTTACCACGAGTAAACTACGTCGTTTAACCGTCCTTTATTCATGTCGGGAGCTCTCGAATGTCACAAACCGATAAACCATTAGGTCAGTTTTCGTCACAAGACATTGAAATCGTCTCAAAAGAGACACTGTTTCAAGGTTTTTTCCGAATGGTGAAATATCGCTTCAAACATAAGCTATTTCAAGGCGGATGGAGTGAACCTATTGAGCGTGAACTTTTCGAACGTGGGCATGCGGCAGCCTTATTGCCTTATGATGCAGTTCGAGATCAAGTCGTTATCATTGAACAGATTCGAGTTGGAACTCTTGAACAACAACGACCTTGGCAACTGGAAATTGTGGCTGGCATCATCGACCGTGATGAAAGCGCTGTTGAAGTGGTACGAAGGGAAGCGGTAGAAGAGGCGGGTGTAGACATCGGCCGAATTGAATCGGTGACTTCATATTATCCTTCTGCTGGCGGATGTTCTGAAAAATTAGACGTTTACGTTGGAGAAGTTGACTCCTCTCAAGCGAAAGGTATTCATGGTTTAGACTATGAAGGAGAGGATATTAAAGTGCATGTAATGAGCCGTGAGCAGGCTTACCAGTTGGTAAAAGACGGCGTCATTGAAAATGGAGCATCGATCATTGCACTACAATGGTTGGAACTGAATTACGAGAATTTGAGAACTCAATGGCTGAAGTAATGGTGAAAAAACCATATCACGTAGATCTAAAAGAATTAATGCGAGTTTATGAAACAAACTACGCCAAGTTAAACGCTTTGTTGCCAACGCAGCCAAGTGTCGATGATTTACGTTGCTACCAAGCTGCTCAGATGACTTACCAACTTCAAGTGCTAGAAGTCACAAAGTACACAACTTTGGTGGAGATTTGTCAAAGTGATGATATTTCAGTGTTTCCATTGCCAACCATGTCTGTCAGGCTGTACCACGATGCTCGTGTAGCAGAAGTGCACACCAGCGATCATCTCAGCAGGATAAAAGCTCGCCATGATTATCCGAATGAGAAAATGGTACAAAAAGACGAAAAGGCACAAATTAATCGCTTTTTAGGTGATTGGCTTACCTTCTGTTTGAAGCATGGTATTAGCCGTCAGCCGATTAATTTTAGTCATCCACAATAGTTAGGTTTATCGAGTTTGAACGTGTCGCCCAGTATAGACAATCCAGATAGCATAAAGCTTGTACAGATAACGGATACTCACTTATTCGCGCCCGACGATGGCTGTTTACTTAGCGTAAATACCGCAGACAGCTTTCGCGCCGTGGTGAAAGAGATTTGTTCTCAGCAAGTTCAGTATGACGCCGTTCTCGCAACGGGCGATATTTCGCAAGATCATAGTGCTGAATCATATCAACGTTTTTCAGATAGTATTCAAATGCTGGAGAAAGACTGTTTTTGGTTGCCTGGAAATCATGACTACAAACCGAACATGGGCGCAGTGTTACCATCTACTCAGATTCGCACCGAGGAGCATGTGCTGCTTGGTGAGCACTGGCAAATGATATTGCTAGACTCGCAAGTTGTTGGTGTCCCTCACGGCCGTTTAAGCGATCACCAGTTGGCTCTGTTGGATGATAAATTGACTCAGTATCCTGATAGATACACCTTAGTGCTTTTGCATCATCATCCATTACTGGTAGGCAGTGCTTGGCTTGACCAACATACATTGAAAGACTGTGAATCATTTTGGGAAGTTGTACAACGTCATTCCAATGTGAAAGCGGTTTTATGTGGTCATGTACACCAGAATATGGACAAAGAACATATGGGCGTGAGAGTCATGGCGACACCTTCGACCTGTATCCAGTTCAAACCTAACTCGAATGATTTTGCGTTAGATAAAACCTCACCAGGTTGGCGTGAACTGGAGTTATGTTCCGATGGCACAGTGAAGTCAGCAGTAAAACGCTTAGCAAATGGTGTGTTTCAGCCTGATTTTGATGCGAGCGGTTACTAATATGTCAAAGCGTCCATCTTTACTTCTTTATATTCATGGTTTTAACAGTTCACCTCTGTCGCATAAGGCGCAGGTCATGAGTGAGTACTGCAAGAATCATCGTCCTGACATCAAAGTGGTTGTTCCCAAATTGCCGAGCTTTCCTGCTCAGGCAGCGCATCATCTTTTGGATGTTGTAAATCAGTATAAAGATGATTATCAAATTGGCTTGGTAGGAAGTTCATTAGGTGGCTACTTTTCCACTTGGTTAAACGCAAAATTTGGCTTTCGTGCAGTGTTAGTCAATCCAGCTGTGAAACCTTTTGAGCTTTTAGCATCGTTTCTTGGTGAACAAGAGAATCCGTACACCCAAGAGCGTTACATTTTAGATGAGTCCCACATTCAAGAACTCATAGAGTTGGATATTCCAGAATTACATTCACCTCAAGATTTTTGGCTACTGCAGCAAATGGAAGATGAAGTGCTCGATTATCGTCAAGCTGTGGAAAAGTATGCAGATTCAAAACAGACGGTGGAAACAGGTGGCGACCACAGTTTTATTGATTTTGAACGTTATCCAGCCCAAATCATCAAATTCTTAGACTTATAGCCTTTTCATTGAGGTTAGAGTCATAATTTTGCTTGCCACTGACTGATGTCTCTTGACATCAGTCGTTCTCTTCCAGACTATGTTCCTCTTAGACTTTTCTCGTTTAGGTGTTAAAAAACACGTTAATTCTTAGCGTATTGTTATAAAAATAAAGCGTTAATAAACGAGATGTAAAGTTTCTAGGGTCTATTGAAGTTTCGAATATTTTTAGTCAACAGACCCTCCGTTATTTATCGATAAAAGCATTACATATTATGACTGAACAATATAATGCTGGAGCCATTGAAGTCCTTAATGGCTTAGAACCAGTGCGTCGCAGGCCTGGGATGTACACGGATACAACGCGCCCGAACCACCTTGGGCAAGAAGTTATCGACAACAGTGTCGATGAAGCGTTGGCCGGACATGCCACAAAGGTTCAGGTAATCCTTCACGCCGATCAATCATTAGAAGTGATTGATGATGGTCGAGGCATGCCTGTAGATATTCACCCAGAAGAAAAAATTTCTGGTGTCGAGCTTATCTTCTGTAAGCTTCATGCTGGCGGTAAGTTTTCGAACAAAAACTATCAATTCTCCGGTGGCCTTCACGGTGTCGGTATTTCAGTAGTAAACGCACTTTCAAAACGCGTTGAAGTTGCTGTACGTCGCGATGGTCAAATTTACGAAATTGCTTTCGAACACGGCAACAAAGTTTCCGATCTTACTGTGACTGGAACCTGTGGTCGTCGCAATCGTGGTACTAGCGTTCACTTCTGGCCTGAAAGTTCTTATTTCGATTACGCGAACTTTTCGGTGTCACGCTTAGTTAATAACTTGCGTGCCAAAGCGGTATTGTGTCCGGGTTTAGAAATCACTTTTAGCGATAAAGTAAACGATAAAGAGTACCGCTGGCTGTATGAAGATGGCTTAAAGGACTATTTAGTCGAAGGTGTTAAAGATTCGATTGTTCTACCTGAAGAACCATTCACTGGAGAATTTAAGGCTGAAACTGAAGCGGCAACTTGGGCGCTTATTTGGCTGCCTGAAGGTGGTGAGTTAATCACAGAGAGTTACGTTAACTTAATTCCGACCGCACAAGGTGGTACTCACGTTAATGGTTTGCGTCAGGGCTTACTCGAAGCAATGCGTGAGTTCTGTGAATTCCGTAATTTGCTGCCACGTGGCGTTAAGCTAACGGGTGAAGACGTATTTGACCGTTGTGCGTATGTTCTTTCGGTGAAAATGCAGGATCCGCAATTTGCAGGACAAACCAAAGAGCGTCTCTCTTCTCGTCAAACGGCCGCATTTGTTTCTGGTGTGGTGAAAGACTCGTTTAGTCTGTGGCTGAATGAAAAACCGCAACTAGCAGAACAGCTAGCAGAAGTGTGTATTGCTAATGCTCACAGCCGTATGCGTGCAAGTAAGAAAGTGGTCCGTAAGAAAGTGGCTTCTGGCCCGGCTCTACCGGGCAAACTCACCGACTGTTCAGTGCAAGACCTTAGCCGTACTGAAATCTTCTTCGTCGAAGGGGATTCTGCGGGTGGTAGTGCGAAGCAAGCTCGCGATCGCGAATTCCAAGCGGTTATGCCGCTACGCGGTAAAATTCTTAATACTTGGGAAGTGTCTGCTGATCAGGTGCTAGCGTCTCAAGAAGTTCACGATATTTCAGTTGCTTTGGGTATTGACCCAGATAGTGATGACTTAAGTGGATTGCGTTACGGCAAGATCTGTATTCTTGCCGATGCGGACTCGGATGGTCTTCATATCGCAACGCTGCTTTGTGCTCTGTTTACCAAGCATTTCCAAGCACTGACCAAAGCGGGTCATATCTATGTTGCTATGCCTCCTCTTTACCGAATTGACTGTGGTAAAGAAGTGTTCTATGCGTTAGATGACGCAGAGAAAGATGGCATTTTGGAAAGACTAAGCCAGAAAAAAGCCAAAATTAACGTTCAGCGATTCAAAGGTTTGGGTGAGATGAACCCACTTCAATTGCGTGAAACGACCATGGATCCAAACACTCGTCGTTTAGTACAGCTCACGATTGATGATGAAACGGCAACGGATGAGATGTTGGACATGCTTTTAGGCAAGAAACGTGCGGATGACCGTCGTACTTGGCTACAAAGCAATGGCGATTTGGCTGAGGTGTAATGAATGAGTACTGAAATTAACTTCGAGGGTGTTGAACAACTTCCGATGCGCAAGTTTACGGAAGATGCTTACCTGAACTACTCGATGTACGTAATCATGGACCGTGCCTTGCCATACATTGGTGATGGTTTAAAGCCGGTTCAACGACGCATTATTTATGCAATGTCGGAGCTGGGGCTTTCGGCTGCGGCAAAATATAAAAAATCAGCACGTACCGTTGGTGACGTGTTGGGTAAATACCATCCGCACGGTGACTCTGCATGTTACGAAGCAATGGTATTGATGGCTCAGCCTTTCTCTTACCGCTACCCTCTGGTGGACGGTCAAGGTAACTGGGGTGCGCCGGATGATCCGAAATCTTTCGCGGCAATGCGTTATACAGAAGCAAAGCTATCTAAATTTGCTGAAGTTCTATTAGGCGAACTTGGCCAAGGTAACGTGGATTGGCAACCAAACTTTGATGGCACGATGAAAGAGCCACAAATGTTGCCCGCGCGTCTACCACATATTCTGCTAAACGGTGTTACTGGTATTGCCGTTGGTATGGCGACTGATATTCCGCCACACAACGTGCGCGAAATTGCAGAAGCAACTATTCATCTGATTGATAACCCGAAATCGGAACTGTCAGATGTGATGCAGTTTGTGAAAGGGCCGGATTATCCAACCGAAGCGGAAATTATTTCTCCTCAAGCTGAGTTGGAAAAAATCTATCGCACTGGTCGCGGTAGTATTAAAGCGCGTGCCATTTGGCACAAAGAAGGTTCTGACATCGTTATTTCGGCTCTGCCACATCAGGTTTCAGGTGCAAAACTTCTGGAGCAAATTGCCAACCAGATGCGTGCGAAGAAACTGCCTATGGTTGACGATCTACGAGATGAATCGGATCACGAAAACCCGACTCGAATCGTTATCGTTCCGCGTTCAAATCGTGTCGATTGCGATTTGCTGATGAGTCATCTGTTCGCTTCTACTGATTTAGAGAAAAGCTTCCGTGTAAACCTGAATATGATTGGTTTAGATAACCGTCCTCAGGTTAAAGGTCTAGTTAACATTCTTAATGAATGGATCGAATTCCGTCGCACTAGCGTTCGACGTCGTCTTCAATTCCGTCTTGATAAAGTCATGGCTCGTTTACACATCTTGGAAGGTTTGTTGGTCGCATACCTTAACCTTGATGAAGTGATCGAAATTATCCGTACTGAAGACGATCCGAAAGCAGTATTGATGGCTCGCTTTGGTATCACTGACATTCAAGCCGATGCGATTTTAGACACCAGACTTCGTAACTTAGCGAAACTGGAAGAGATGAAGATTCGCGGTGAGCAAGACGAGTTAGAGAAAGAGCGTAAAAAACTGGAAGATCTTCTAGGCTCTGAACGCCGTCTGAATACATTGCTGAAAAAAGAGATCAAAGCGGATGCTGAGAAATACGGTGATGATCGCCGCTCACCATTAGTAGAGCGTGAAGAAGCGAAAGCGCTGACTGAACGTGATTTGATGCCTAGTGAACTGATCACTGTAGTTTTGTCAGAAAAAGGTTGGATTCGTCATGCGAAAGGTCATGACGTTGATGGCACCAGCTTAAGCTACAAATCAGGCGATGCTTATTTAGCTCAAGCAAGTGGTAAGAGTAACCAGCAAGCTGTGTTCTTTGGTAGTGATGGCCGTAGCTACTCGCTCGAGTCACATACCTTACCTTCAGCTCGTGGTCAGGGTGAACCGATTACAGGACGATTGAACGTTGCTGAAGGAACGACGATCCGTCAGGTTATTATGGGTGAAGAAGATCAGCTATGGCTGGTTGGCTCTGATGCCGGTTATGGTTTCGTCTGTAAGGGCACCGATCTGCTTTCGAAAAACCGCAGTGGTAAAGCTCTGGTGAACTTACCTGAAAACGCAGAGATTATGGAACCTCAAGCGGTCAGCAACCTTGAAACTGATGAGATCCTAACCATTACCAACTTGGGACGAATGCTGTTGTTCCCAATTAAAGATTTGCCACAGTTAGGCAAAGGTAAAGGTAATAAGATCATCAATATTCCGGCTGCAAAAGCAAAATCTCGTGATGAAGTTGTGTCACATCTGATTGCGTTACCAAGTGGTGCTTCAGTTACTCTGTATGCTGGTAAGCGTAAGCTTGGTCTCAAACCGAGTGATTTAGATAACTTCCGAGGTGAACGTGGCCGTCGTGGTGGACTTCTGCCAAGAGGTTTGCAGCGCGTAACAGAGATCGAGATTGATACTTCAAATATAGAAGCGAGCTCAGAGTCCGAAGAGTAACGCTAACGTTGACGAGTATAAGTAAAAAAGCCCCGAAGATTCGGGGCTTTTTTGTGGTTCAAATTCAATATCGGATTAAGAGTTGTAGTCTTCTGTCCATCCGTCAGAGTCAGACATATCTGGCGCACCAGCAATGGCTTTTTCTTCATCAGCCCATTCACCAAAATCAATCATTTGGCATTTTTTACTACAAAAAGGGCGATAAGGACTTTGCTCATTCCATACAACTTCTTGCTTGCATTGGGGACATTTCACCACAGTAGGCTTTGGGGACGACATCTATATTTCCTATTAATGATGGTTTAGCTGCTAAGAAACGTTTAATCAGCAGCACACAGCAAGGTCAAAGGGTATCTCTTCAGAGCTGGCTTGCCCAGTTTTAAAGTCGATAAATTTAATCGCGAAACGATTTTTATGCCCAGAGATCATTGGGTACACACCATATTCGAGCGGAATGGATAGACGTAAAATATTGGCGTCTTCTGCGTCGCTTTGGAAAAATCCAGATTGAGCGACACGAGGTTTAAAGCTACCTGTTTCACGAGTCAGTTTGAGCCAAAGAGTTAACGCATCTAACAATGGTTTTAAGGTACTCATCCATTTGTTGGCGTCTTGAGACTTTTTCTCTGGTGATAGGTGAAGCCAGTAATGCAAAGCAGGAAGATCAAAACAGCATGAACCGCCGGGTAGGTTGAAACGCTGTCGGATGGCAGATAAGAAACGATCTTCTTTGAGTGACTGACCAAAACGATCAGCGCTCATTAGGTTGCGATGCACTTCATCCACTTCAGCAAGCAGTGTTGAAAGCATTTCTTGGTCTACACCGTCAACGTTTAACCAACTGCGATAAGTGAGGCGCTGTTTTTCGATATCTTTCGCCAGTTCACTCTTAAGTTGTATCTGCTCAAAAATTTCGAGTAGATCGAATAGAGAACGGAAAAATAACTGGTGCTGAATACTGTCAGCAAAGGCTGATGCTTTTTCCATCTGGTGCAGCAAAGCTTCAACTCGTAAGTAAATACGTGTTTTTTCATTCAGAGGGTGTTCAAACTTGTGTGTCGTCATCAGATTTGCCTTGCGTCCTTTCGGCTTATTCTCACAGATTTTTACGGCTGATGGCTAGGTACTTTTTGTGTAATTCTGTGATTTGAGGCAAAAGTTTCTGGTTTTTCGCGTCATTTTTAATCACATCGTCGGCAATGGCTAAACGTTGTTCTCGACTGGCTTGTGCAGCTAAGATCGATTTTGCTTGTTCCATCGGCACCTTGTCTCGACTCATTGTCCTTTCAATTTGGGTTTCTTCATCGACATCCACAACTAAAACTCTATCAGCCATATGCTGTAGATTGTTTTCCGTAAGTAACGGAACGACCAATAACGCATAAGGCGATGTGACTCGTTGCAGATCTTGCTCCATTTGTTGACGAATCATTGGGTGAAGCAACTGATTAACCCATGTTTTTTCATCTTCATTGGCAAATATCCGTTTTCGAAGTTCGGCACGGTTGAGTTCTCCTTCAACCGTTAAGACCTCATCGCCAAAATGCTGATGGATGGCGTTGAGGCCGATACTGCCTTTTTCTACCACTCGTCGAGCAATCACGTCTGCGTCAACGATTTCAATACCAAACTGGTCGTGAAACATATTGGCGACAGTGGTCTTTCCACTTGCGATGCCTCCGGTTAAGCCAATCACTAATGCCATCGTTTAGTACCCCAATAAGTAAGAGTAGTAGCTATCAATGATTTCGTGTCCCCACAGCAGAGCTATCCATCCAGCAATGGCAATATAAGGTCCAAAAGGGAAGGCTTTATCGATACCTTGCTTCTTTAATCGCAATTGAATAATACCGAATACCAAGCCCACAAGAGATGAAAGCAGAATAATCAAAGGTAGCTGTTGCCATCCCAGCCATGCTCCGAGCGCTGCAAGTAGCTTGAAATCACCGTATCCCATACCTTCTTTGCCAGTAGCAAGTTTAAATAGCCAATACACTGACCATAAAGCTAAGTAACCTGCGATAGCGCCTATCATCGCGTCTTGAAGCGTAACAGGACTGACACCCAATAATGACAGTGATAATCCAGCCCAAAGTAAAGGCAGTGTCAACTGATCCGGTAGCAGCATGGTGTCTAAATCGATAAAAGTTGCTGCGATAAGGACATAGCTGAAAAACAACAAGGCAATAGTGAAGTAACTAAAGCCAAAATGTTGTGCGACAAGAAAGCTCATCGCTGCTGTAAGGAGCTCAATCAACGGGTAACGTGCACTGATGGGAGCCTGACAATGGGCACATTTACCACGTAATAGCAGCCAGCTAATCACGGGTACGTTATCAATAATGCGCAGTGGTGTTTGGCAACTCGGGCAAGTTGAGCGTGGTGTGCTAAGGGTCAGCTTGCCTTCTGGCGGTTGAATGTTGGATTCTGGAAAATATTCCGCACATTCCTGACGCCATTCTCGCTCCATCATTTTCGGTAGCCGATAAATCACCACATTAAGAAAGCTGCCGATAATTAAACCAAGTACACAGGCAGATGCTACGAAAAGCCAAGGATAGTATTCAAAAATTTCCATTTGTTCGCTCATTTGCCGCAGTAAAAGGGAGGATATTGATTAAAAAACTAAGCGGTTGAATGCGTTAGTGATGGTTATATTACCCTAACACACTCATTAAGTTAAAGATTGGCAAGTACATTGCCACTACTAACCCGCCGACAACCACGCCAAGAAACACAATAATTAAAGGTTCGAGGATTTTCCCCAGATTATCGACGGTATTATCCACCTCAAACTCGTAGATCGAAGCAATTTTATTCAGCATGTCGTCGAGTTTTCCTGACTCTTCTCCGATCATTACCATTTGTAATACCATCTCAGGAAAAGCTTCCGTATTTCGCATCGCGATATACATAGGCATACCCGACGCGGTATCACGATGAACTTCATCTATGGCGTATTCAAAGTGGACATTCCCAGCGGTTTTAGCAGTGGTTTTTAAACTGGAGAGGATCGGAATACCCGCGCTGAAACTGGTTGCCAGTGTGCGACTGAATTTGGCGATAGCGGCTTTGGCTAACACGCTGCCAATAACCGGGCATTTTAATCCTAGGCGACTAGTTTTCAGGCGAAACAGTGAGGATTTTTTCCTTGCAGCACGAAAGGCGACAACAGACGCAATAGTAACAACAAGAGCAACCAAACTATAAGCCTGAACACCGTGCGAAAGTTTTAAAACCTGCTGCGTAAACCAAGGAAGTTCTGCGCCAAAGCCACTGAACATGGCTTCAAATTCCGGTATCACCATGGTTAACATCAAGTACGAGACACTTAGGGCAACAAGCACAACCATTGCTGGGTAAATCAATGCTTTGATGACTTTTGCCCTCAGCTCTTCGCTTTTTTCGCGGTATGTGGCTAAACGTTCAAAAACTTCAGCTAGGTTTCCGGATTGTTCACCCGTCTGAATTAAGTCAACATACAAGGAATCAAAGTGGCTGCTGGTGTTACGCATTGCTTTTGAAATGGGAGTACCGGCTTCAACTCCTTTGGATATCTGAGTCAGAATCGATTTCATTTCTGGTTTACGGTGATTGTCACCAACCAGTTTCAGTGCTTGAACAATAGGAACACCCGTCGTCAGCATGGTAGAAAGTTGGCGAGTGAGTATGGTGATGTCATTTCCCTTAACTCGGTGAAACAGACGCGTAAAAAGAGGGGCACTGCCTTTCTTGAGCTTTTTGACCTTAATGCTCTGTTCACTTAGTTTGTCTCGAACCTCGCTTTCCGTCAGCGCCAGAAGCTGACCAGACACTTTTTTACCTGTGCTGTTTATTCCACTCCAACGAAAGCTACTGAGTTGAGGGCTAGAGTTCTTTTTCATATAAATACTCACTAATGATTAGAAATACAAAACACGTTGTAACTCGGCAAAACTGGTGACACCTTGCTTTAATTTTTGTACGCCTGAATCCAGCAAAGTGCTCATGCCATTGGCCTTAGCGATGGTTTCGATTTGCGCCACACTTGCCTTATTCATGACGGCTTCAGCAAGAGCGTCATTGAAAGCCATCACTTCGTAGATTCCGACACGTCCAGAATATCCTCCGGTGCATTCGGTACAGCCTAAGTGGTTGGCTTGGTAAATAGTTTCATCTGCAGCCAAGTTAAACTGAGCTTGCAAGGTGACAGATGGCAAAGTGGCTATTTTGCAGTGGCTGCATAAACGGCGAGCCAGACGTTGGGCGATGATTAAACTCAGAGACGATGCGAGGTTGAAGGGTTCAACACCCATATTGGCTAAACGTATGACGGTTTCGGCGGCAGAGTTGGTATGGAGTGTTGATAACACCAAGTGTCCTGTTTGAGCCGCTTTCACCGCTATTTCCGCAGTTTCGAGGTCTCGAATTTCACCCACCATCACCACGTCAGGGTCTTGACGCAGAAATGAACGTAGCGCATCAGAGAAGCCAAAACCTATCTTAGGTTGTACCTGTACCTGATTAATGCCCGAGAGGTTGATTTCCACCGGATCTTCCGCGGTGGAGATATTAATTTCAGAGGTATTGAGTATGCGTAGTCCTGTATAAAGAGAAACAGTTTTGCCGCTTCCTGTTGGACCTGTCATCAAGATCATGCCTTGCGGCTTTTTAAGGGCATCTAAATAGTGCTGTTTTTGCACTTCGTCATAACCGAGTTTGTCGATGTTGAGATTGGCTGCGCTGCTATCAAGCAGACGTAATACAATCTTTTCTCCCCATAAAGTTGGCAGCGATGAAACTCGCATATCAATCGCAGTATCGCGATTTAAGCGAAGTTTAATTCGTCCGTCCTGTGGAAGTCGGCGTTCAGCAATATCGAGTTTAGAAAGTATTTTAATACGCGCAGCAAGCCGCCGACTGAGATGGCTCGCAGGGCGGTGAGTTTCGACTAAAATACCGTCACAACGCAGGCGAATACGATATACATCTTCATAGGGTTCAAAGTGAATATCGGAAGCCCCTTTGCGCACAGCATCAAGCAACACTTGGTTGATAAATCGGCTTACCGGTGATTCGTCTTTACTGAGATCCTCAATCGATTGCAGCTCATCATCAGAAAGTTGAACTAAGCTTGCCAGTTCATCTTGGCTGATCTCTTTGTTCTGCTTAGCTTCGTCGTTGATTGTTTTGCCATATAGGCGACGAATGGCGGCTTGCAATGATTTATGATCGGCGAGTGCCAGTTCAACGTTTAAGCCAGTTGTGAAGCGAAACTCATCTTCTACACTCGGGTGTGTGGGGTCTGACACCGCCAGAAGCAGTTGGTTATTTTGGTTTTGAATAGGAAGAGCATTAAAGCGAGTGATCAGTTCTCGTAATCCAAGTTGCTGGCAGACATCAGCATAATCAAACCCACTAAGATCCGTCACGGGCATGCGTAGCTGCTGACTTAAATGGTTCGCGAGATCGGAAGATTCTATTATTCCAAGTTGGATCAAAGCTTCCGGCACACTAGCGCCAGAAGCTTCAATATGATTCACCACGCTGTGCTCATGCGCCAAGCTCAATAGCTCCGCTTGGCGCAAAAGTGCGATAAGGTTGGTTATCATAGGCTATGGTTTACTGAGCATTACTTGCTTGATTAGCATTACCTGCCTTAGGACAACTTGTCGTTTTTATCACTTCATCACTTACCGCACACTTCCAACCAGCCTCAGCTTCTCGTGTATAGGTGATTTTTGTGTCTTTAGGTACAGCGGAACCTTCTTTGAAGGTGAATGTAAGCTTGTTGTCCGCTTCAACTTCAATTTTACCTAAAGGGCTCGTATCAGATTTAACCCCAAGATTCTTTAAAATTTCTGTCTCGCTATCTTTTTTAAACGAGCCTTTTTCCTGATACCAAAGCTCTGCTGAAGTGATTAGAGACTTCATTGTTGCCAGTGCCGTTGCCCCTTCAGATTTCTTTACGTAATCCTTATAGGCTGGAACTGCAATTGCAGAAAGTACGCCGATGATTGCAACCACAATCATCAATTCAATTAAGGTAAAACCTTTCTGTTTTTTAAGCTGATTTGTTTTCATTGCCTCTCTCCGTTTGTTTTGGCTATTCGGAGCAAGAGGTTATGTGCTTAGTTTGATATTTAGAACGACAGCAGTTCAGTTGCGCGAGTGATGAGATTTATTTATTGAACGACTTTCATCTCCTCAACAAAAGCTTTCGACCAGCTTCGCATTCGTTTGGAATGGAGTATCAAGAAGGAACGAAAAACCCGCCGAAGCGGGTCTTAAAATTGAAACAAATTTGGGCTCAAATCTGCTGATGCTTATTCACCGCGCTTATTTGAAACGCATAGAGAGATCCATGGCTCTCACGTGCTTAGTTAACGCACCCACAGAAATGTAATCAACACCTGTTTCCGCGTATTCGCGCAGTGTTTCTAGAGTAACGTTGCCTGAATTTTCTAATGCTGCACGGCCTGCATTAATCGCAACCGCTTCACGCATCATATTCATAGTGAAGTTGTCGAGCATGATGATATCAGCGCCAGCTTCAATCGCTTCACGCAGTTCTTCTAGGCTCTCTGTTTCAACTTCAACAGGTTTACCCGGATTAAGTTCTTTCGCTGTTTTAATCGTTTGAGTAATACCACCATTGGCGATGATGTGGTTCTCTTTAATTAGGTAAGCATCAAACACACCGATACGATGGTTATAGCCGCCGCCACAAGCAACAGCGTATTTCAGAGCACTACGTAAACCCGGAATGGTTTTGCGCGTATCCAGTAAACGGCAGTTTGTACCTTCTAACGCTTTCGCATATTCAGCGGTTGTCGTTGCACAACCTGAAAGTGTCTGAATAAAGTTCATTGCGTTACGCTCGCCTGTGAGTAGGATTCGCGCAGGGCCAGAAAGCGTACACAGTGTTTGGTTTGGCTCGACTTTGTCGCCATCTTCCACGTGCCAGTCGATTTTGACTTCACCACCCAGTTGTTTGAAGACTTCATCCGCCCAAGCTTTACCGCAGAACACACCGTGTTCGCGCGTGATAATGGTGGCAGTGCCTTGCACATCCGCAGGGATAAGATTTGCTGTCAGATCAGCCGCAGGGTCGAGAGTTCCACCTAAATCTTCCTTTAGGGTCGCTTCAACGGTGCGAGCAATTTCCAATGGTAGTTGTTGTTTTAGGTAATCGAGGCGCTCTTGGCTATTGTGAGTATTTTTCATCGCAAATCTTAGTCCGGATTAACAGAGGCAGGCATAATACGCTGAGTAAGATTTAAATTCAGCCCTTAATCTCGCATTTCATCGTTAGACAGTTAAAATCAAAAGCTCTGAATGAATAAATAAAGGTCTCTTTATGATTGATAACCAAGGTTGGTATCACACTGCGCGCAAAGTGCCGTCACCGTATTTTGATGAGAGAAGCGACGTTAACGATATCTCATTGCTGGTGGTGCATAACATTAGCCTGCCACCGGGCCAGTTTGGCAGTGATCATATTGAGCAGTTTTTTACCGGAAAACTAAATCCGGATGAGCATCCATTTTTCAAAGTGATCCATAAAATGGGGGTGTCTGCGCATTGCTTGATTCGAAGAGATGGTGAAGTGGTGCAGTTTGTTCCATTTACCGCTAGAGCCTGGCATGCAGGACAGTCTTCTTTTGCGGGCAGAGAGCGTTGTAATGATTATTCGATAGGTATTGAGCTGGAAGGTACAGATTATGTCGCTTATACCGAGGAGCAATATCAGGCACTAGCTAAGCTCAGCCAAGCGCTGATGGTTGCGTATCCGCAAATCACGGTACCAAGAATAACGGGGCATCAATACATTGCCCCGATGCGTAAAACAGACCCAGGTTTGGTCTTTGATTGGATAAAGTACCGCGCTTTACTAGAGTGATTTTAAAGAGACTCTTGGTACTCTGTCAGAACTTGTTCAATCCAAGTGGCAATGCGTTCATCGCTGAGCTCGTATTGAGAGTCTTCATCCAACGCTAAGCCAACAAACTGAGTCCTATCTTCAGTTAGTGCCTTTGATGCTTCAAAGGTATAGCCTTTAACAGGCCAGTAACCGATGATGTTAGCTCCCGTCTTCTTGATCTCGTCGTGCAGCAGTCCCATCGCATCCAGATACCATTCGCCATAACCTTCTTGATCGCCTAAGCCGAACAATGCGACGGACTTGCCGTTTAGCGGTACGCCATCTATTTGATCCCATATTTCGTTCCAGTCCTCTTGGATCTCTCCAAAGTCCCACGTCGAGATGCCTAATATTAGCAGATCATAGTCACTCATTAAGCTGAGTGGTGTTTCTTTTACATTGTGAATGTCGAGCAGATCATCCCCGATAATCGCGCGCATTTTTTCGGCGGCCATTTCGGTATAGCAGGTCGTTGAGCCGTAAAATAGACCAATCTTCATACGTTATTTAGTTCTTTCTTTCTCTGGGATGGTAGATTCTAAACATAAAATGACCGAGAGTGCAGCGAATATCCTGAGCATGCCCGATTTTTATGGTATATCCATGCGATATCTCGTAGCCTTAGTGGCTATTTGGCATATTGTCGATATCTCGCATAATGATAAGAAAAAGAGGAACACGTGTCGGAATTATTTTTGCCTGACCAAGGAATCATGGATCAGTTCTTAGATACTCTTTGGCTGGAAAGAGGCTTGTCAGAAAATACGGTAGTTTCATACCGTAATGATTTAACAAAGCTTTTAGGCTGGATGAATAAGAATAACTACCGTCTGAACTACATCAGTTTATCGGGTCTGCAAGAGTATCAAACATGGTTAATTGACCAAGACTACAAGCAGACCTCGCGTGCGCGAATGCTCTCTGCAATACGCCGTCTTTTTCAATATCTGCATCGTGAAAAAATCCGCAGCGATGATCCAACGGCTTTGATGGTCAGTCCGAAACTGCCTAAACGCTTGCCGAAAGATTTGACTGAAGAGCAAGTCGAAGCGCTGCTCAATGCCCAAGATCTGAATGACCCCGTTGAACTTCGAGACAAAGCTATGCTGGAGCTGCTTTATGCGACAGGGCTGCGTGTAACAGAACTGGTATCTCTGACCACAGAAAATATCAGCCTGCGCCAAGGGGTTGTGCGTGTAATCGGTAAAGGCGGAAAAGAGCGTTTGGTTCCAATGGGAGAAAACGCGATTGAGTGGATTGAAACTTTTTTCCATCAAGGGCGGTCTGAATTATTAGGTCAGCAAACTTCGGATGTAGTTTTCCCGAGTAAACGATCGCAGCAGATGACCAGACAAACGTTCTGGCACCGAATCAAACATTATGCGGTGATTGCTGGCATTGATGTTGAGAAGCTTTCACCGCACGTTTTGCGTCATGCTTTTGCGACTCATTTGTTAAATCACGGCGCGGATTTACGTGTGGTACAGATGCTTTTGGGGCATAGTGACTTATCGACAACCCAAATTTATACTCATGTTGCAACTGAGCGACTTAAACAAATACATAGTGAGCACCATCCAAGGGCTTAAAGGTGATTTTAATGAGCGTATTACGCCGACTGACTTTATCTCTCTTACCATTATTCGCTTTAGCCGGTTTTTCAGCAGGCTCTTCTGCGGCGACTGATATTGATAAAGAAGCTTTCATCAGCAAATTTGAAAAACTGGGAATGCCTGTGATTGATGTTGTGCCTTCCTCTATTGATGGCTTGGTTGAAGTCAATACCGAAGGCGGTGTGTTATTTGCGTCTCCTGACGCCAAATACCTGATTGCCGGTACACTTTATGAGCTGAGTGAAGACGGCTCTTATGTTGATGTGATGGCAAAGCGCCAAGCGCCAATCAATGCTGAAAAAATTGCTCAGTTCAGAGACAGCATGATCGAGTACAAAGCGGATAATGAAAAATACGCTGTGACTGTGTTTACTGATATCACCTGTGGTTACTGTGTACGTCTGCATCAAGAGATGAAGGAATACAACAAGCGCGGTATTACCGTTCGTTATCTGGCTTTCCCTCGTCAGGGACCAAGTGGACAAGTCGCTGACAATATGGCGAAAATTTGGTGTGCAGCAGACCCTGCATCAGCGATGCACAATGCTAAAGTGACCCGTGAGCCCGCCGAAGTCGCGCAAGGTAAAAATCTCGCTCAATGTAAACAAACGATCACTGACCATTATCAGCTTGGCCGTCAGTTAGGTATTAGCGGTACACCAGCCATATTCTTACCTTCGGGTGATATGGTGGGTGGTTACTTGCCTCCATCACAACTTGAACAACGCCTACAACAGCAATAATTACTGAGGATACAGGCTTGAGGTGACTCAAGCCTGCGCATGTATGACAGAAATCCAGCCATGATCGAAATTCAACGCAGACCAGAACCTGATTTATCTCTTCTTCCTGATTCTATTCCGCCCATCTTAAAACGTGTTTATTTAAACCGTGGCGTTACTGATTTAGAACAACTGAATAAAGCCGCTAAGGCATTGCATTCATACCGAAAGCTGCACGGTATCGAGCAGGCGGTTGAACTTTTATATCAAGCAATTAAAGAGCAAACGCGCATCATCATTGTTGGTGATTTTGATGCCGATGGCGCGACCAGTTCTGCACTTTCGGTACTGGCTTTGCGTATGCTTGGTAGCCGCAATGTGGATTATTTGGTTCCGAACCGTTTTGAAGATGGATACGGATTAAGCCCTGAAGTGGTTGATCAGGCGATCAGCCTCGGTGCTGAGATGATCATGACTGTCGACAACGGTGTTTCTTCCATCGAAGGCGTCCGTTATGCCAAGCAAAAAGGTTTGCAGGTACTGGTAACCGACCACCACTTGCCGGGAAATGAGCTGCCAGAAGTGGATGCGATGGTGAACCCAAACCTTCAGCAATGTGCTTTTCCTTCAAAAGCATTGGCGGGTGTGGGCGTTGCTTTCTACCTGATGATGGCTTTATGTGTTCACATGCGCAAAGTCGGCTACTTTACCGAACAAGGTATGCAAGAGCCTAAATTGATGGAACTGATTGATTTAGTCGCTTTAGGCACAGTTGCTGACGTAGTCGCACTCGATGAAAACAACCGCATTCTGGTGCACCAAGGTTTACAGAGAATTCGCGCTGGCTTGGCAAGACCTGGTATTCAGGCGCTGATTGAAGTTGCTAAGCGTGATGCGAGCAAGCTGGTGGCATCAGACTTTGGTTTTGCGCTTGGTCCACGTATTAATGCTGCTGGCCGTTTGGATGATATGTCCTTTGGGGTTGAGCTTCTGCTGTGTAACAACATCCATGCTGCGCGCAGAATGGCAAGCGAACTGGATGGTTTAAACCAGACTCGTAAAGATATCGAAGAGGGGATGAAGCAAGAAGCGATGGCTTTTTGTGAGCGTCTGGAGTTTGGTAAAGACAGTGAACTGCCGTATGGCTTAGTGCTGTTCCAAAGAGACTGGCACCAAGGCGTTATCGGCATTCTGGCTTCGCGCATCAAAGAGCAATATCACCGTCCTGTGATTGCTTTTGCTGATGGTGGAGATGGTCTGATTAAAGGTTCTTGCCGCTCTGTTGCTGGGTTGCATATGCGTGATGCGTTGGACAAAATTGATACTCAGAATCCGGGAGTCATCAAAAAGTTTGGTGGACATGCGATGGCAGCAGGCTTGACGATCGCTGAAAAAGACTTCGAGCGCTTTTGTAAGTTGTTCGATGAAGTGGTTCGCCAAGAGCTTGATGATGCGATGCTGAAAGGCGTGATTCTGACGGATGGTGAACTCAAGCCCGAAGAGTTCGCTATGCACACCGCAGAAACGCTGCGTGCTGGTGGTCCATGGGGGCAAGCTTTTCCAGAACCGATCTTTGATGGTGAATTTAAAGTATTGCACCAGAAGTTGGTGGGAGAGAAGCATCTCAAGTTGATGCTTGAACCGTTACACAAAGGTCATCCAACCAACATCATGATTGATGGAATAGCCTTTAATATTGACTTGCGACGTTGGCCAGATGCTTCCGTCAAAACGGTACGATTAGCCTACAAATTGGACATCAACGAGTTCCGCGGAAATCAGTCTTTACAATTAATGATTGATCATTTAGAAGCAAAATAAACTTAACATTTCAATAACTTCTCTTTTTAGCGGCTTGATCCAGAGCCGCTTTCAATTCATCAAGTATTTGTGACACCTCTCTTATTCACAGGCTGTTGTTCGGTAATTATTTGTGATTCCAATCTTAAAAACCTTGTTGCTCCATTCATGCAATGAATTGGTAACACTTCTTACTCATAACTTAAGTTCTGTATCTGTTTTGTAATTGGTCTTACCAATAATATGTCAAAAGTGGTTTATTATTGTTAACAAGCTGTTTGTATAGGTCCTGTTTTATGATTTAGGTCAATAATTGGCTGGACACTAACACGTTGGATATGTTAATTTCTTCGTCAATTTGAAATTGGTATTACCAATTGCCAGCAAGGCATAAAGAGTAGAAGAATAATAAATTATGGCTTATCAAAGGATTCGTCAGCCGAAACTCTCTGATGTTATTGAACAAGAGTTGGAACGACTGATTATTGAAGGAACTCTGTCCCCGGGACAGCAACTGCCACCAGAACGCGAGTTAGCTAAACAGTTTGAAGTCTCTCGTCCATCGGTTCGTGAAGCTATTCAACGCTTAGAAGCTAAACGTCTACTTACCCGTCGCCAAGGCGGTGGTACGTTCGTCAGTGAGCATATTTGGAAAAGTTTCTCTGATCCTCTGCTAAATTTATTGTCAAATCATTCAGAAACTCAGCTGGACTTACTTGAAGCGCGACATGCATTAGAAGGTATTTCTGCCTATTTTGCGGCTTTACGTGGTACAGCAGAAGATTTTGCTCGTATTCAATCAAGCGTATTGAAAATTAGCGAAGCGCAAGAGAAACACGATTTTGAAGCAGAAGCTTCAACCGTAATGGAGTTTTTGATTGCCATTACCGAAGCGACTCACAATGTGGTCATTCTGCATATCGTTCGTAGTCTTGCGCCTTTGCTTGAGCAAAACATTTTACAGAATTTTAAATTACTCCGTCACCGCCCAGAAGCGGTTGAGAAAGTAAACAAGCACCGAGCTAACATCGTGGATGCGATTGTTTCTGGTGAGCCTGATATGGCGCGCGAGATGTCACATTCTCATTTAGCTTATATTGAAGAAACATTGTTGGAACTGACCCGAGAACAGTCTCGTCGTGAGCGTTCTTTACGTCGTATCCAACAGGGTAATGAGCCGCAGTAAGCGGTTTATTGCGATTATAAATAGAATCCAACCAATAGAAGGATAGATCGCCATGTCCGACATGAAGCATGACGTAGACGCACTGGAAACTCAGGAGTGGTTAGCTGCCCTTGAGTCAGTTGTTCGTGAAGAAGGTGTAGAGCGCGCGCAGTTCATTCTTGAAGAAGTGCTAGAGAAAGCTCGTTTAGATGGTGTTGATATGCCTACTGGCGTTACAACAAATTACATCAACACGATCCCAGCAGCACAAGAGCCAGCATATCCGGGTGACACAACGCTAGAGCGTCGTATTCGCTCTATCATCCGTTGGAACGCAATCATGATCGTTCTACGTGCATCTAAGAAAGATTTAGAGCTAGGCGGCCACATGGCGTCTTTCCAATCTTCGGCTGCATTCTACGAAACCTGTTTCAACCATTTCTTCCGTGCTGCGAACGAGAAAGATGGCGGCGACTTGGTTTACTACCAAGGCCACATTTCTCCAGGGATCTACGCACGTGCATTCGTTGAAGGTCGTCTAACTGCTGAGCAACTAGACAACTTCCGTCAAGAAGTAGACGGTAAAGGTATTCCTTCATACCCACACCCTAAATTGATGCCTGAGTTCTGGCAATTCCCAACGGTTTCTATGGGTCTTGGTCCAATCTCTGCAATCTACCAAGCTCGTTTCCTTAAATACCTAGACGGTCGTGGCCTAAAAGACACTTCTGAGCAACGTGTATACGCGTTCCTAGGTGACGGTGAGATGGATGAGCCAGAATCACGCGGTGCTATCTCTTTCGCTGCTCGTGAAAAACTAGACAACCTATGTTTCCTAATCAACTGTAACCTACAGCGTCTAGACGGCCCTGTTATGGGTAACGGTAAGATCATTCAAGAACTTGAAGGTCTGTTCAAAGGTGCTGGTTGGAACGTAGTGAAAGTTATCTGGGGTAACAACTGGGATTCTCTACTAGCAAAAGACACTAGCGGTAAGCTTCTTCAACTAATGAACGAAACTATCGATGGTGACTACCAAACATTCAAATCTAAAGATGGCGCGTACGTACGTGAGCACTTCTTTGGTAAGTACCCAGAAACTGCAGCTCTAGTTGCAGACATGACTGACGACGAAATCTTCGCACTTAAGCGTGGTGGTCACGAGTCTTCTAAACTGTACGCAGCATTTAAAAATGCACAAGACACTAAAGGTCGTCCAACTGTAATCCTAGCGAAAACAGTTAAAGGTTACGGCATGGGTGAAGCGGCAGAAGGTAAGAACATCGCGCACCAAGTTAAGAAGATGGATATGACTCACGTTCTACACCTACGTGATCGTCTAGGTCTTCAAGACATCCTAACTGACGAAGCAGTGAAAGAACTTCCATACCTAACTCTGGAAGAAGGTTCGAAAGAATACGAATACTTACACGCTCGTCGTAAAGCTCTGAAAGGTTACACGCCTAAGCGTCTGCCTAACTTCACTCAAGAGCTAGTTATTCCACCTGTTGAAGAGTTCCAGCCGCTACTAGAAGAACAGAAGCGTGATATCTCTACAACAATGGCGTTTGTACGTACTCTAAACGTACTGCTTAAAGATAAGAACATTGGTCAAAACATCGTTCCTATCATTGCTGACGAAGCTCGTACATTTGGTATGGAAGGTCTGTTCCGTCAAATCGGTATCTACAACCCGCACGGCCAGAACTACACACCACAAGACCGCGACATCGTTTCTTACTACAAAGAAGCAACGTCTGGTCAGGTACTACAAGAAGGTATCAACGAGCTAGGTGCTATGTCTTCATGGGTTGCAGCTGCAACTTCATATAGCACTAACGATCTACCAATGATCCCGTTCTACATCTATTACTCTATGTTCGGTTTCCAACGTGTTGGTGACATGGCATGGATGGCAGGTGACCAACAAGCTCGTGGTTTCCTACTAGGTGCAACCGCTGGTCGTACAACTCTAAACGGTGAAGGTCTACAACACGAAGACGGTCACTCACACATCATGGCTGGTACTGTACCGAACTGTATCTCTTACGACCCAACATTCGCATACGAAGTTGCGGTAATCATGCAAGACGGTATCCGTCGTATGTATGGTGAGCAAGAGAACGTGTTCTACTACCTAACTCTGATGAACGAAAACTACGCAATGCCAGCAATGCCAGAAGGCGCTGAAGAAGGCATCCGTAAAGGTATCTACAAGCTAGAAACTTACGCTGGTAACAAGGCGAAAGTTCAGCTGATGAGCTCTGGTACTATCATGAACGAAGTACGTAAAGCGGCTCAAATCCTAAGTGATGACTACGGTATTGCTTCTGACGTTTACTCTGTAACGTCTTTCAACGAAGTGACTCGTGATGGTCAAGCGGTAGAGCGTTACAACATGCTTCACCCAGAAGCGGAAGCACAAGTACCTTACATCCAAACGGTAATGGGTACTGAGCCTGCAATCGCTGCGACTGACTACATGAAGAACTATGCTGAGCAAGTACGTGCGTTTATCCCAGCTGAATCATACAAAGTACTGGGTACTGATGGCTTTGGTCGTTCTGACAGCCGTGAGAACCTACGTCGTCACTTCGAAGTGAACGCAGGTTACGTTGTGGTTGCAGCTCTAAGCGAACTAGCGAAACGTGGTGATGTTGAGAAATCTGTGGTTGTTGAAGCAATCAAGAAATTCGACATCGACACTGAAAAAACAAACCCGCTATACGCTTAATTGAAGGTAGGAAAGAATAATGGCAATCGAAATTAATGTACCTGATATCGGTGCGGATGAGGTTGAAGTTACTGAGATTCTTGTAAGCGTTGGCGACAAGGTTGAAGAAGAACAATCTCTTATTACGGTAGAAGGCGACAAAGCTTCTATGGAAGTACCTGCTTCTCAAGCGGGTATCGTAAAAGAAATCAAAGTTGTTGCTGGCGATAAAGTAACAACTGGTTCACTGATCATGATCTTCGAAGAAGCGGGCGCAGCTGCGCCTGCTCCAGCGGCAGAAGCGGCTCCAGTAGCTGCACCTGCAGCTGCGGCAGCAAGTGAACTGAAAGAAGTTTGTGTTCCGGATATCGGTGGCGACGAAGTTGAAGTTACTGAAATCCTAGTTGCTGTTGGCGATTCAATCGCTGAAGAGCAATCTCTACTGACAGTAGAAGGTGACAAAGCTTCAATGGAAGTACCTGCACCATTCGCTGGTACTCTAAAAGAAATCAAAGTTGCAGCTGGCGATAAAGTATCAACTGGCTCACTAGTGATGATCTTCGAAGTTGCAGGTTCAGGCGCAGCAACTCCTGCACCAGTTGCAGCGGCAGCTCCGGCAGCGGCACCAGCAGCATCTGGCGTTAAAGAAGTTAACGTTCCAGATATCGGCGGCGATGAAGTTGAAGTCACTGAAATCATGGTAGCGGTTGGCGATACAGTAACTGAAGAGCAATCTCTGATTACTGTAGAAGGCGACAAAGCTTCTATGGAAGTACCTGCTCCATTTGCTGGTACGGTTAAAGAAATCAAAGTTGCAGCTGGCGATAAAGTATCAACTGGCTCATTGATCATGGTGTTCGAAGTAGCCGGTGCAGCTCCTGCGCCAGCAGCACCAGCTCAAGCAGCGGCTCCTGCGGCAGCTCCAGCTCCTAAAGCTGAAGCAGCAAAACCAGCAGCAGCTCCGGCAGCAACTGAGTTTGAAGAGAACAACGACTACGCTCACGCTTCACCTGTTGTTCGCCGCCTAGCGCGCGAATTCGGTGTAAACCTAGCGAAAGTGAAAGGTTCAGGCCGTAAGAGCCGTATCCTGAAAGAAGACGTACAGAACTACGTGAAAGAAGCGCTCAAGCGTCTTGAATCTGGTGCTGCAGCTTCTGGTAAAGGTGACGGTGCAGCTCTTGGTCTACTTCCTTGGCCGAAAGTTGATTTCAGCAAGTTTGGTGAAACTGAAGTTCAACCTCTATCTCGTATTAAGAAGATTTCTGGTGCGAACCTACACCGTAACTGGGTAATGATCCCTCACGTTACACAGTGGGATAACGCAGACATCACTGAGCTAGAAAACTTCCGTAAAGAGCAAAATGCGATTGAAGCGAAGAAAGACACTGGCATGAAGATCACTCCACTTGTGTTCATCATGAAAGCTGTTGCTAAAGCGCTTGAAGCGTTCCCTGCATTTAACTCTTCTCTTTCTGAAGATGGCGAAAGCTTGATTCTGAAGAAATACGTGAACGTAGGTATCGCGGTTGATACGCCAAACGGTCTAGTTGTTCCAGTATTCAAAGACGTGAACAAGAAAGGCATTTACGAGTTGTCTGAAGAACTAGCAGTAGTGTCTAAGAAAGCTCGTGCAGGTAAGCTGACTGCAGCAGACATGCAAGGCGGCTGTTTCACTATCTCTAGCCTAGGTGGCATTGGTGGTACTGCATTCACGCCAATCGTGAATGCGCCAGAAGTAGGTATCCTTGGTGTATCTAAGTCTGAAATGAAGCCTGTTTGGAACGGTAAAGAGTTCGAAGCTCGCCTACAACTTCCACTATCTCTATCATACGACCACCGTGTGATCGATGGTGCTGAAGGTGCACGCTTCATCACTTACTTGAACAACTGCCTAAGCGACATTCGTCGTCTAGTGCTGTAATCAAAAAGAGACAAGGCGGCAATAGCCGCCTTGATTCAGTATTTATCCAACCGATTTGAAAAAAGGCAGTTTTCTTGAAAATGGAAAATTTTCCTGCATTTGAATTGTTGGCTAGCTCACAGGCTAAATGGATTTACTTTTCACACCATTAACATCTCTGTAAACTGTTGCGGTCTGAAAAATAAACGTATTATACAAAAAGATATCATACCCACTCAGCCTGTTAGGGATATTGACTACAAGAGGTCGAAATGAGCAAAGAAATTAAAGCCCAAGTTGTTGTACTTGGTGCAGGTCCTGCTGGTTACTCCGCTGCATTCCGTTGTGCAGACTTAGGTCTGGAAACTGTACTTGTTGAACGCTACAGCACTCTTGGCGGTGTATGTTTGAACGTGGGTTGTATCCCATCAAAAGCACTGCTACACGTAGCGAAAGTTATCGAAGAAGCAAAAGCACTTGCAGAACACGGTATCGTATTTGGCGAACCTCAAACGGATATCGATAAAATCCGTCTATGGAAAGAAAAAGTAATTAACCAGTTAACTGGCGGTCTTGGCGGAATGGCTAAGATGCGTAAAGTAACGGTTGTTAACGGTTTTGGTAAGTTTACTGGCCCTAACACTATCGAAGTGGAAGGTGAAGACGGTAAAACAACAGTAAACTTCGACAACGCTATTGTTGCTGCAGGTTCTCGCCCAATCAAACTTCCATTTATTCCACATGAAGATCCACGTATTTGGGACTCGACTGATGCTCTTGAGCTGAAAGAAGTACCTGGAAAACTGTTGATCATGGGTGGCGGTATTATCGGCCTAGAAATGGGTACGGTATACCACGCGCTAGGTTCACAAATCGACGTAGTTGAAATGTTCGACCAAGTGATCCCTGCTGCGGATAAAGACATCGTTAAGGTTTACACCAAGCGCATCAAAGACAAGTTCAACCTGATGCTAGAAACCAAAGTAACAGCGGTTGAAGCGAAAGAAGACGGTATCTACGTTTCAATGGAAGGCAAAAAAGCACCAGCGGAAGCTGAGCGTTACGATGCTGTTCTTGTTGCTATCGGTCGTGTACCAAACGGTAAACTTCTTGATGCAGAGAAAGCAGGTCTTGAAGTTGATGAGCGTGGCTTCATCAATGTAGACAAGCAAATGCGTACTAACGTACCTCACATCTTCGCTATCGGTGACATCGTTGGCCAACCAATGCTTGCTCACAAAGGTGTTCATGAAGGTCACGTTGCTGCAGAAGTTATCTCTGGTAAGAAACACTACTTCGATCCTAAAGTTATTCCTTCAATTGCGTACACTGAGCCAGAAGTTGCCTGGGTTGGTAAGACAGAGAAAGAAGCGAAAGCTGAAGGCATCAACTACGAAGTTGCAACATTCCCTTGGGCAGCATCAGGCCGTGCAATTGCGTCTGACTGTTCAGATGGTATGACTAAGCTAATCTTTGATAAAGAGACTCACCGCGTTATTGGTGGTGCTATCGTTGGTACTAACGGTGGCGAACTACTAGGCGAAATCGGTCTTGCTATCGAGATGGGTTGTGATGCTGAAGATATCGCTCTAACTATCCACGCTCACCCAACTCTACACGAGTCTGTTGGTCTAGCGGCTGAAGTGTTTGAAGGTACAATTACTGACCTACCAAACGCAAAAGCTAAGAAGAAATAATTCTTCTTGAGAGACAAAAAACCGCTGAATATTCAGCGGTTTTTTTATATCTAAACGTTAAGTTTGCTATCAACGGCTAGCTATTTATAGATACACAGCATATCCATGTAGGTGTTCGCTAACTGGTTGATGCTCTCTTTGTCTTCCACTCGGTTTGCCTGAACAAACAATGAGTAGCAAAGACCGTGGAACAGCATAGTCAGCTCTTCTGGATCATGCTTATCGCACACTTCACCACGTTCAATCGCTTTGCTGAAGATGTTCTTCACCAGCATTTGATTGGTTCGGTTGGTCGACATAAAGAGTGGCCATACTTCATCACGAGTTGAAGCACTCCATTCAAACCATACTTTTAGCCAGTAGCAATCCTGATAGCTGATTTCCACTAGCTCTTTGGTGATGTTGCTTAGGTTTTCTTTGGCTGGTAAGTCTAAATCAATATTATCGGTTAAGAAGTTAGAGAATTGACGAACCACGTGAGTAAGAACTTCATCCACCAAGTCTTCACGAGTAGGGAAGTAGTTGAATACCGTAGCTACTGAGACTTGAGCGATTTCAGCGATATCAGCATGTCCGCCACGGCCAATGCCGCGTCTGGCGAAAACCTCTAGCGCGATTTCCATTAGTTGAAGTTTACGTTTCTGGGGAGATAGCCGTGTTCTCGGGCGTTTCTCAATAGATGCGTCCATAGTTGTAAGTCCTGCCATTTTTCGTTGTTACGTTGTTAGTTGAGTGTTTTCCACTCTAATGATTATTTTGTTAGTTGCTTAAAGCTCTATGAGTGTACTGGTGCATATATTGAAGGTCAATGTTTGAACTAGGTATTCGCTCCCATTATTAAAAATGAGCTTTATCAACAAGTTCAAATTATATAGATATAGGCTCATCATCTAGGGGGAGAAAAGGTTAACTCTGTCCTCCGGCAGTGTTACTATACGCGCCGAATAAATTCTGCGGCGCGTCTATTATTGAAATGTGCCCCAAGCAAACGAGAATGGTATGAAGCATACAGTTGAAGTAATGATTTCTGAGCAAGACGTTCAGGAACGTATCCGTGAACTAGGTAAGCAAATCTCTCAACACTACCAAGGCAGCGAAGATTTGGTGCTGGTTGGTTTGTTGCGTGGTTCTTTTGTTTTCATGGCTGACTTGGCTCGCTCAATTGAGCTGATTCACCAAGTAGACTTTATGACAGCATCTAGCTACGGCAACTCAATGACGAGTTCTCGCGATGTTCGCATCCTGAAAGATTTAGATGATGACATCAAAGGTAAAGATGTTCTGCTTGTTGAAGACATCATTGATACCGGCAACACTCTAAATAAAGTGAAAGAAATCCTATCTTTACGTGAGCCTAAATCAATTCATATTTGTACTCTGCTTGATAAGCCTTCTCGTCGCGAAGTGAACGTAGAAGTTTCTTGGGTAGGTTTTGAAATTCCTGATGAATTCGTCGTCGGTGTGGGCATCGATTATGCTCAAAAATACCGTCACTTGCCTTATATCGGTAAAGTTGTTCCTCAAGAATAATCGCCTTTGTTGTTAAAAATGAAAAAGCCCACATCAGTGGGCTTTTTGTGTTCTTAGCTTTTAGTAAGCAATTAGCGACAAAGCAGTTGGTGTTCTGGATTAAGGATCTTTTCCATGGCTTTGTTGTAGCTGTTATTAATGGTTTTGCGAGAGTTGCAGCGTACACCCAAGTACTCTAACTTGCCGTCTTCGATACCATAAACCACACCATGGAGTTCAACTTCTTGGCCTCGCTCCCATGCATTTTGCAGTATGGTCGAGTTTGCAAGATTATGAACTTGCTCTGCTACGTTGATTTCCGCCAATTTATCAGAACGATCCGTTTCCGGCATCTGTTCAATGTATTTGCGGTGCTTAAAGTACAAATCACGAATGTGCAGTAGCCAGTTGTTGATCAAGCCCAGTTGCGGGTTGTCGATTGAGGCTGTCACACCACCACATCCATAGTGTCCACAAACAATAATGTGTTTCACTTTAAGCACATCAACTGCATACTGAACAACAGAGAGGCAGTTTAAGTCGGTGTGAATGACTTGGTTGGCAACATTACGATGAACGAACAATTCGCCTGAGTATAGACCAGTTAAACGTTCTGCTGGTACACGGCTGTCTGAACAACCAATCCAAAGGAAATCAGGATTCTGTCCTTCAGCGAGCTTTGTAAAGTACTCTGGGCGATCAGCTTTAATCGACTCTGACCACTTTGAGTTGTTTTCGAATAGTTGTTTAATCTCTGGCATGTTACTTCCTTTAAATTGCTGTTCCAACTATACACAATGTCATTCCTTCTATCTCTGACTATTTCGCCTTGAGATTACTCATCTGAGCAGTGTTGAAAATTATCCATGATTGCTATCAATTAACAACATTCAGTTAGCAAGGATATTTAAATGTACTGTTGTGAAGGTTTATGAAAACTATTTAATGCTTGGGGTTGAAAACAGCCGTTAAAATCGGCACATATACGGTATCTCCAAAAAAAGAGCTCCATTATGTACGCATTAGAAATAGATCAGCTGCGTAAAACCTACGCTGGTGGTTTTGAAGCGCTGAAAGGAATCAGTGTGTCTGTCAAAAAGGGCGACTTCTACGCCTTACTAGGGCCTAACGGTGCAGGTAAATCGACGACTATCGGTATCATTTCTTCACTGGTTAACAAGACGTCAGGCAAGGTGAAGGTGTTTGGTTATGACATCGATACACATCTTGAACAAGCGAAACAACAACTGGGTCTAGTTCCTCAGGAATTTAACTTTAACCAGTTTGAAACCGTAGAGCAGATTGTCATTCAGCAAGCGGGTTTTTATGGTGTCTCCAAAGCGGTAGCCAAAGAGAGAGCAGAGAAGTATCTCACCCAACTGGATTTGTGGGAGAAGCGCAAAGAGCGTGCTCGTAACCTGTCTGGTGGTATGAAGCGCCGTCTGATGATCGCTCGCGCATTAATGCATGAGCCACAACTGCTGATCCTTGATGAACCTACTGCAGGGGTTGATATCGAATTACGTCGCTCTATGTGGGAGTTTTTGAAGAAGATTAATGCGCAGGGTATTACGATTATTCTGACGACTCACTATCTAGAAGAAGCGGAAATGCTGTGTCGTAATATAGGTATCATCAACCGTGGTGAGGTTATCGAAAATACCACCATGAAAGGTTTGTTATCTAAGCTTCATGTTGAAACTTTTGTCTTGGATATCGAAAACGAAAGCCAGTTAACTGAGCTTGATGGTGTCATTTCACAAACCTTGAAAGACGGTTCTCTGGAAATTGAAATCGAAAAAACTGAAGGGCTAAACCACATTTTTAGCCAGCTTACAGAGCAAGGCGTAAGAGTGTTGTCGATGCGTAATAAAGCTAACCGTTTAGAAGAGCTATTTGTTCGAATTGTTCGCGAACAGAGTTAAGGAACCACTATGTATCAAATTTATTGGACAGCTTTTGTTAGCTTGTTAGGTAAAGAAGTCACTCGCTTTACGCGAATTTGGGTGCAAACTCTAGTTCCACCAGTCATTACCATGTGCCTCTATTTCATCATTTTTGGTAACTTGATTGGTTCTCGTATCGGTCAGATGAATGGCTTCAGCTATATGGAGTACATCATTCCCGGCTTGATTATGATGTCGGTGATTACTAACTCCTACTCGAACGTAGCGTCTTCATTTTTTAGTGCCAAGATGCAGAAGAATATTGAAGAGTTGCTTGTGGCACCTGTGCCTAACTACGTCATCATTGCTGGTTATGTCATGGGTGGTGTAACTCGTGGTTTGCTGGTCGGTACGTTGGTAACCTTTGTTTCTTTATTCTTTGTGCATCTGAATGTGGAACACTGGGGGGTGATCTTCCTGACCGTATTTATGACCTCCGTCGTTTTTGCGTTGGGCGGCTTAATCAATGCGGTATTTGCCAAAACGTTTGACGATATTTCAATTGTTCCAACCTTCGTTCTTACTCCGTTGACCTATTTAGGCGGCGTATTTTATTCGATCAGCTTGTTGCCAGAGTTCTGGCAAGGCGTGTCAAAGGTTAACCCAATTGTTTATATGGTGAACGCGTTCCGCTATGGCTTCTTGGGTGTGTCAGATGTGGGTATTGTCACTTCTTTCAGTGTACTGAGTGTGTTTGTTGTCGTGCTTTACTGCGTCGCTCACTACTTGGTCACTAAAGGTAAAGGTCTGCGCAGTTAATCATTGATCTTCGCAATAACTTATTTAGATGCTCGTTTTAGCTCAATAAAAAAGGTCAACGTAAGTTGACCTTTTTCTTTTTAAACCAAAGTATTATGGCATTTAAATATCAGCTTAGCTTTGTTGTTCTGATACGAAATCGACAACTTTATTGTCGATCAGTCTGACTTTACCCAAGAATGCAGACATCAGAATCACGACTTGCTTGGTTTCTTCAGAAACTGGTAGCAAAGTGCGGGAGTCACGAATAAAGATTTGATCCGGTTCTAGTCCTGCCGCACGCAACTGGTCTTGAGCATCGACAACGATAGTATCGTAATCACGACGACCACCACGCAAAGCGCTGCTGATCCAGTGCATAGTACGAGCCAGCACTGGCGCACGTTGACGCTCGTTTAGAGACAGTAAGTTGTTGCGAGAACTCATCGCAAGACCATCCATCTCACGCACAGTAGGCACGCCGACAATCTCGATATCCATGCATAGGTCTGCAACCATTTGGCGAATCACAGCTAGCTGTTGGAAATCTTTTTCGCCAAAGCAGGCTACATCAGGTTTAACGATGTTAAATAGCTTTGTTACCACAGTGGCGACACCACGGAAGTGACCTGGACGCGAAGCGCCCTCAAGCATGGTTGATAAGCCTGGAACTTCAACGGAAGTCTGCTTATCAAGGCCATATGGGTACATGATTTCAGGTGTCGGTGTGAATACAATTTCCACGTTTTCACTGGTCAGTTTGTTATAGTCTTCTTCCAGTGTACGAGGGTAACTATTGAGGTCATCCGCGCGTTCAAACTGCATTGGGTTAACAAAGATACTCACGATAACAACATCGGCTAATTCGCGAGCTTTACGCACGAGAGTCAGGTGACCTTCGTGTAAGTTACCCATAGTTGGAACAAACGCCACTTTTCGACCATCACGCTTATACTGTTGGATCTGCTCGCGAAGAGCTGAGATATCAGCATATGTCTGCATGAACTACTCCTTAGGCAATAGTATGTGCTTCATCAGGGAAGCGTCCGGCTTCTACGTCAGCAATGTAAGCTGCAACAGCTTTATGCATGTCGCCTGTTTCAGCAAGGAAATTCTTTGAGAATTTTGGCATGTAATTGGCTGAAATTCCGAACATATCGTGCATCACAAGTATTTGGCCATCAGTGCTGTTACCCGCACCAATACCGATAACTGGTACATCCAAAATTTGAGTAATGCGCTCTGCCAATCCAGCAGGTACGCATTCAAGAAGAACGATTTGTGCGCCAGCTTCTTGCAGTGCAATAGCGTCTTTCACCATACGGTCTGCTTGTTCTTGGTCACGGCCTTGAACTTTGTAACCACCAAAGATGTTCACTGATTGAGGCGTCAAACCTAGGTGTGCACAAACCGGTACAGCACGTTCAGTAAGCATTTTAACGGTATCGACTAACCAGTCACCGCCTTCGATTTTGACCATGTTCGCGCCAGCGCGCATGATTTTTGCTGCATTTTCACATGCTTGTTCAGGGGTTGCGTAGCTCATGAACGGCATATCCGCCATCAGCAAGCAGTTAGGGCTACCTTTACGTACACAACGCGTGTGGTAAGCGATATCGTCAACGCTGACGGGTAGAGTGTCAGTCTCACCTTGCAGAACCATACCCAGTGAATCGCCCACTAAAAGAACAGGCATCTCTTGGCTTTCAAATAGTTGCGCGAAGCTCGCGTCATAGGCAGTAGAAGTAGCAAATTTACGACCTTCTTTTTTCCACTTCATTAGGTCGTTGATCGTTATTTTTTTCATTGTATGTCCTTACTAAGTCAATTGGTCAGAGCTTGGCTATCGCCAAATGCTCAGCCCATTGAGCGGAACAGATTTAATTAACTCTTGCAGCGAAGTGCCATCAGGAAGTTGCAGCTCAGGTGTGATTTCTGCAAGTGGATAAAGGACAAATTCTCTGACACGCATACCATAGTGAGGTACGGTTAATCGCTCAGAATTGATGGTCTCATTGCCATAAAGCACGATGTCGAGGTCGAGAGTTCTTGGCCCCCAACGCTCATCTTTACGGACTCGTCCTTGTTCCTGTTCAATCGCCTGAGTGCAATCAAGCAGCTCAAGAGGTGTTAATTCTGTCTCAACTGCCACAACAGCGTTGATGTAATCGGGTTGATTTTGCGGACCCATAGGTGTGCTGCTGTACAGTGATGAAGCCGCGATAAAACGCGACTTCGGTAACTTGGTTAGTGCTTCAATAGCATTGTTGGCTTGAGTCACAGGATCGCTGAGATTACTGCCTACTGCGATATACGCTACTGTCATGATGCTGGTTTGCTCTTTTTCTTGCGTGTCGATGGACGACGGCGACGAGTACCAGAAGGTTTAGCAACGCTGTCTAAATCAGCCACCATTGCTTGTCGCATAGTACGACCCGCAGTTTGGAAGGTTTGCCACCAGTCTGCCAGTTGCTTCACTTCACCGTCTTCGACTTCACCGCGCATTTCTAGGAAATCGAAACCAGCTCGGAATTTATTCAGTTCCATCAAACGGAAAGCACGTTTACCGTTACGACGAGGTAGACGTAACTGTAGCTGCCAGATTTCACGCATAGTGGCGGTGTGACGGCGAGGAATCGCAATCGACTTAACCACTTCATCAAGAATCTTGTTGCTTGCTTCCATTACCGCATCGTAGAAGTTGAGGTTATGGCTTTCCATCATCTCTTCTGCGAGTTTAACCATCGGATACCAGAAGATTGCGGCAAACATAAAGGCAGGGTTAATGCGTTTGCCTTCTTCAATACGCAGATCCGTCGAATCAAGCACTAAGTCGAGCATGTGCTCTGCCTGTGATGAATAATCTTCGGTGAAATGACGCGCTATGGTCGGGAACACTTGTTGGAACAGGTTGTACTCACGCATTAAGTGGTACGTTTCCAAACCGTGTCCTGATTGCAGCATTTTCAGCATCTCTTCATAGAGACGAGCGGCAGGAACGTCACGCAATAGCGGCGCCAAATCTTCAATTGGCGCTGCGGTATCTTCTTCAATATCGAAATCCAGTTTTACAGCAAAACGAACCGCGCGAAGCATACGCACAGGATCTTCGCGGTAACGAGTTTCCGGATCACCGATAAGACGAACTAGCCTATCTTCAAGATCTTCCATGCCACCAGCGTAGTCATGGATAGAGTAGTCAGCGATGTTGTAATACATAGCGTTGATAGTGAAGTCACGGCGTTCTGCATCTTCATCAATGGTGCCGTAGACGTTATCACGCAGCAGCATACCAGCTTCTGACTGCACAGCCAGCTGTTTGTTTGTCTCCTGATGATGACCACGGAAAGTGGCAACTTCAATGATGTCACGTCCAAACATGATATGTGCAAGTCGGAAACGGCGACCAATCAAACGACAGTTGCGGAACAACTGACGAATTTCTTCTGGCGTTGCATTGGTAGCGATATCGAAATCTTTTGGTACTTCTTCGAGTAATAAATCTCGAACACCACCACCGACTAGGTAGGCGTCAAAACCCGCACCCTGAAGACGATACAACACCTTTAACGCGTTATCGCTAATCTGCTTACGCGAAATGTTGTGTTCTTGGCGCGTGACGATATTCAAAGCTAAGCTTGGATATATGTGATGTTCGCTTTCTTTTAAGTCGTTGTTATTCATGTATTTTTTACAATGATTGGTGTTGCCTTTTGTGTTGTTCATCTTTTAGATTACAACCCAAACTGGCTGGATTTGCGGCTAATAATAGCTTACAAGGCGTCATTTGAGAATCTTGGTGTGATCTCGATCTGCTGTGGAAGCTGCTCAATATGCCAATTCTTTGTTCCCCAATGGATGATCTCATCAATTCGACCATCAGCGATTTCCTTGGGGAGTTTAAACCCTAAAAACTGCATCGCTTTTATTAGCGTTGGTTTAGGGGTGTTAGGATCGATCGCTGTTGCATGGTTTTGTTTGGATAACTTATTGCCGTTGATGTCCATTGCAAGCGGCAAATGCAGATAGCTTACCGGTGCTTGGTTGAGCGTTTTATACAAGCTGATTTGACGGCCTGTTGGCTCAATCAGATCTGCGCCTCGTACAACCTCTGTGACGCCTTGGTCAATGTCATCAATCACTACTGCTAAGTTATAAGCGTACAAACCATCTCGACGCTTAATAATGAAATCTTCTCTGCTTAGTGCTTCTGGTATTGTCATCTCACCGTGTTTCAGGTCGATGAATGACGCAACCGGATGATCCATGCGTAGTCGCACTGAGCATTCAGAGCGGTTTGTTAACCCTTTACCTCGGCATGTTCCAAGATAGAAGTCACCCGCTGCTTTAATTTGTTTACGCGTGCATTGGCAAAAGTAAGCTTGGCCAGATGCGAGCCATTGCTCGATTTGCTGTTGATATAAATGGTGGCGCTGACTCTGATAAACAACCTCTCCATCCCACTCTAATCCATACGCCTCTATTGCTTTTAATATAAGGCTGGCGGCGCCGGGCATTTCTCTTGGCGGATCGAGGTCTTCAATTCTTACTAACCACTGGCCAAGTTTCGATTTGGCTTGGAAGTAACTGCCTAAAGCGGCGACTAATGAACCAAAGTGTAATGGCCCAGAAGGAGAAGGGGCGAAACGACCAACGTAACTCATAATGCCTATATTTGCTTAACAAAATGGATAGAAGAAGTGTAAGTATCAAACTTTATGCTGTTATTGGCTATCTTTAGTGACATTTGTGAAAAAATAGCAAAACAAAAAGGGAGCAATTGCTCCCTTCGTGACATCTGTTGGGGTTAACCCATCATCTGTTTTTCTTTGATTTCTGCAAGCGTTTTACAGTCGATACAAAGATCAGCAGTAGGACGAGCTTCCAAGCGACGAATGCCGATTTCAACACCACAAGACTCACAGAAGCCGAAGTCATCTTCTTTTAGTTTGTCGAGTGTCTTTTCAATCTTCTTAATCAAACGACGTTCACGGTCACGATTGCGAAGTTCTAGGCTAAACTCTTCTTCTTGAGAAGCACGGTCAACAGGGTCTGGAAAGTTTGCCGCTTCGTCCTGCATATGGTGAACAGTGCGATCAACTTCTTCCCTGAGCTGGTTGCGCCAAGCTTGTAAAATTTTCGTAAAATGAGCCACTTGCTCTGGTGACATGTACTCTTCACCGGCTTTTTCTTGGTATGGCTCAACACCTGCAATGGCTAGGATGCCTAGCGTTTTCTTTTTGGATTCTGGCATACAGCATCTCCTACTAACACCTAGTCAACTGCTATCGCAGTCAATTTAAGGCGGGTATCTATAGCAAAAAGAAGTTACTGAGGCAAACACTGTTTTACAAAGTTATCGTCAATGTGGAGGTTTCATCAATTTTTTGACGATTGATGGGAAAATTCGACTGCCGATACAAGTTGTATTTCATTGTCTGAAAGTTCTGCTTTGTAGCACAGAACTTCCACGCCCGCTTCTTGTGCCATTGTTAACAATTGTGAATAGTTCGCGTCTATATGGCGAGCTGGTGAGACTTTTTCAATCCCCGAATGTAAAACAGTGAACAAAAGTATGGCTCTGCTCCCATTTTGTGCCATTTCCGACAACTCTCGTAAATGTTTTTGCCCACGAGTGGTAACGGCATCGGGGAAATAGCCTTGTCCAACCCTTTGATTCTCTTCCCCTGTCTCGATATTGCGCTCATCCAAAAGAGTCACGCTTTTCACTTCTACATAACAGTTTGGTTTAGATTCGCTACAGAGCAAGATATCAATGCGACTATTTTCAGCACCATATTTAACTTCTGTGCGTAATTGCTCATAACCTTGCAGTTCTTTAATTGTTCCGTTTTGGATTGCTTCGACCGCAAGTTGGTTTGCTCGCGCGGTGTTGATGCAAATTCGATGGCCTTGTGCTGTTTCTGTCAGTTCCCAACTATTAGGATACTTGCGCTTAAGATTATCGGAGGTTGAATACCAAACTTGGTTTCCGGGTTCAGCACACCCCGTCATCGCACCGGTATTGGCACAATGAATAGTGATTTGCTTTCCATCTTTTAACTCAACATCCGCCAGAAATCGTTTGTAGCGTTTAATTAATGTGGCGCGTTCAAGCGCTGGTGTAAATTGCATCGAGATCCCTGTACTGTTTTTATGTACAATGCTTTGGTTGTTAATCTGGGATATTTAAACATAAGGACATTCTCTTGTCACAGCTGCCGATTCTCGCAGTAATACCTGATTTGCTTGCAGGTGTTGAGCATTCTCCCCAACTGATTTTAAAAGCGGCTCCCGGTGCGGGTAAGTCGACTTATTTTCCACTCGCGTTACTCAATTCTGGTTTAGTCGACGGGAAAATTATCATGCTTGAACCCAGACGATTGGCGGCGAGAAATATTGCTCGTTACCTGTCTCAACAACTGGGTGAGTCAGTCGGGAAAACTGTCGGTTATCGGGTGAGAGGAGAAACAAAGGTCAGCAGTGATACCCGCTTGGAAGTGGTGACTGAAGGCATAATGACGCGCATGATTCAAAACGATCCAGAGTTGGATGGCATCGGCGCATTGATCTTTGATGAATTCCACGAGCGGAGCATTCACGCTGATACGGCTTTGGCGCTGAGTTTAGAAGTGCAATCCGTGCTTCGCGACGATCTTAAAATCATCGTGATGTCCGCGACGTTAGATCAAGCGGCTCTGCAACAGTTATTACCTTTAGCGGAATATGTTGAGTCACAAGGTCGCGGTTATCCCATCGATGTTCGTTATCAACCCATCGGCGTTAACGAGCCTTTGGTTCCTGCAATGGCAAAACAAATCAGAACCTTAATGTCTAACGAACAAGGTTCTCTGCTCGCTTTTTTGCCGGGTGCTGCCAGCATCACCGCGTTAGCTGATCAACTCAGTGATCTTCCAAGTGATGTTGATGTTTGCCCGATTTACGGACAGATGAGTTTTGCTGAACAGCAAAAGGCGATCTCAGCTGCACCGCAAGGAAAGCGTAAAGTGGTTCTGGCTACCAACATTGCTGAGACATCACTGACCATTGAAGGTATCCGCATAGTGGTGGATTCTGGTTTGGAACGCGTGGCACGTTTTGATTTGAAAACCGGAATTACCCGCTTAGAACAGGTTAGGATTGCCCAATCGTCCGCTGAGCAGCGCGCTGGTCGTGCAGGTCGACTAGAGGCGGGTATTTGCGTCCGTTTATATAGTGAAGCCCAGTTTAATCAGCAGCCGAAAGTTTCAGCGCCGGAAATTCTGCAAAGTGACCTAGCACCGCTGATGCTGGAACTGGCTCAATGGGGTGTTAAAAACGCCAATGAGCTGCAATGGTTAGATTTACCGCCGGCTTCGGCGATGAATCAGGCTTCATCACTGTTGCAATCTTTAGGGCTGATGGATAAGCAAAATCAGTTAACAGCAATGGGTAAAGAGGCGCATCGCTTGGGTGTTGAACCCCGAATTGCAGCCATGTTGCTAAAAGTGGAAAACGAGAATCCCGCACTTTTCAATAGCGCAGTAGCATTAGCCGCGCTGCTTGAAGAGCCTGAAAGACAGATACTCGATTTGCAACACAGTTTGCATCGCTGGCAACTGGGAAGTCATCCTAAATCTAAACAAATGGCGCAAAGAGCGAACACCTTAGCCAATAAGCTGGATGCCGTTTTTTCTCTTAGTCAGGTAAAGAGTTCATTGTTGCCTCTGGTCGCTTGTTTAGCTTTTCCAGACCGTATTGCTCAGAAGCGAGGTCAGGGATATGGTCAGTTTTTGCTGGCAAACGGACATGGTGCTTTTATCGATGAGTCACAACCTTTGGCGGGATGTGATTATGTGGTCGCCCTTGATCTTATGCGTTCGCTGGGTTCTTCAAACCAAATAAGCCAGTCCAGCCGGATCTTTTGCGCACTGGATCTGGATATCGATGCTTTGGAATCTCAGTTTGGCTTTTTATTTGCCACCAGTGAAAATGTGGATTGGGATGAAAAAGCCGGGAGACTTGTCGCCGAAGAGCGTTGCTGTTTGGGTGACGTCGTTATTCGACGTCGGGCCTTACCTGAACCTGATAAACAAAAAATGACGCAAGCCTTGCTTAATTATGTCGAGCGTAAAGGTCTTTCGGTTTTAAACTGGAGCGAACAAACCGTACAGTGGTTGGAACGAGTGCGCTGTGGCATTGAATGGCTAGATGATGAAGAGTGGCCAGCAATGGATGACGCAAGCTTATTAAGCGATCTAAGAGAGTGGTTAGAGCCTTACTTGATTGGCATTACCTCAGTGAAAGCTTTGCAGAAAGTACCGCTTATTGAAGCACTTAATGCTCGGCTGGGGTGGCCGCTCAATCAGCAGATAGATGAATGGTTGCCGGTTGACCATGTATTGCCAACCGGAACACATAAGAGAATACGTTATCAATGTGGTAAAGAGCCGGTGTTATCGGTTCGAATGCAGGAAGTATTTGGCGAAAAAACGTCACCCGTTATTGCCAAAGGGCGTCAAGCGATCGTGATGGAACTTCTGTCACCAGCGCAAAGACCATTACAGGTGACGCGCGATCTCGCTGGCTTTTGGGCTGGTGCATATAAAGAAGTGCAAAAAGAGATGAAAGGCCGGTACCCGAAACATGTTTGGCCAGATGACCCTGCAAATCACGTTGCAACAACTAAAACAAAACGACAATTGAATTCATGACAAATAAACGCAGTAACCCGAAATCGGAAAGTAAAAGAAAAACGTCGGCTAAACCGTCTTCAAGATCTCGCACTCCGTCAAACAAACCGAACCGCCCTAAGTCTTGGTTAAAGCGGTTGTGGGGGATTGGCTGGAAAGTAGGTGTTGCCGTCATCGCTTTGTTGATCTTTGCCGGTATTTATCTCGACAGCGTGATTAAGCACCGCTTTGAAGGGCAGCTATTTGATTTGCCTACGGTTGTTTACGCCAGAATTCTGGAGATTGCACCCGGAGACAATTTAAGTATTAAAGAGCTTCGTAATGAGCTTGATGTACTGAACTACAGAAAAGTCGCTAACCCAAGATATGCTGGCGAGTATTCCGCGTCTTCAACACGTATTGAAATGATTCGTCGTCCGTTTGAGTTCTCTGACGGACCAGAGCCAGATCGTCACGTTATGATCAATTTCGATGAAAACGGTGTACAGCGTATCCAGTCATTGGAGCAAAAGGGCGATCTTGGCTATCTGCGCTTAGAACCAAAGATGCTTGGGATGCTTGAGAAAGATGTTCAAGAACAGCGTCTGTTTTTACGTCGCGAGCAGTTCCCAGAAGTGATGATCGATGCACTGTTGATTACCGAAGATAGACACTTCTATCAACACGATGGCGTCTCTCCATTGGCTATTGCGCGAGCGATGATGGTAAACCTCAAAGCGGGTCGTACAGTACAAGGTGGCAGTACTCTGACTCAGCAGTTAGCCAAAAATATCTTCTTGTCCAGCGACAGAACCTTGTGGCGTAAGCTGCGTGAAGCGTACATGGCGCTGATCATTGATTACCGTTACAGCAAAGACCGCATTCTGGAAGCGTATCTGAACGAAGTGTATTTAGGTCAGAATGGTAAAGAAGGCGTGCATGGTTTTGGTCTGGCGTCTCGCCTTTATTTTGGGCAGCCGCTACAAGAACTGCGCATTGATCAACTGGCACTGCTGGTGGGTATGGTTAAAGGTCCTTCCTATTACAACCCAATGCGTTATCCAGAAAGAGCAAAAGAGCGTCGAGACTTGGTTCTGCGTCTGATGATGGATCAAGACATCCTAACCGCTAAGCAGTACGAGCAAGCGGTGACACGTCCGTTAGATGTGCAAAAAGTGGCGCGCATTGCCAGCCGTCAGCCTGCCTATTTCCAGCAGCTTTCTATTGAACTGAATGAAAAACTGGGACGTGATTTTAAATCAGATTCAGGATTGCGTGTTTTCACTTCTCTTGACCCTGTATCGCAAGCCAAACTGGAACAAGCGATCGCGAATAAAGTTCCAGAGTTAGAAAAAACGGCAGGCAAAGATTTGGAAGCCGCAGCGATTGCCGTTGACCGTCATAGTGGTGAAATTCGCGCAATGGTGGGCGGTAAACGAGCGGGCTATGAAGGGTTCAACCGTGCGCTTAATGCGCGAAGACCGATTGGATCTCTGGTGAAACCAGCGGTTTATCTCACCGCATTGGCTCAACCTGAAAAATACAACTTAGCGACTACCTTAGTGGATAAACCAATCTCATTAAAAGGCAGTGAAGGCAGCGTCTGGAGCCCAAGAAACTTTGACCGCCAATACAGAGGTGATGTGCCTTTATATATGGCTCTGGCTAAATCTTTGAACGTGCCAACGGTGCAATTGGGGATGTCTCTGGGTATCGATAAGGTTTCAGATACCTTGCAGCAACTGGGCGTCGATAAAAGTGAAATTCGCCCTGTGCCATCGATGTTACTTGGTTCATTCTCGCTCTCACCTTATCAGGTGGCACAGATGTATCAGACGTTAACCAACTCTGGCAAAAGAGCACCGATGTCTGCGCTACGTTCGGTATTGGATTTAGAAGGCAATGTGCTATACCAGTCGATTCCTAAAGTGTATCAAGCTGTCGATCAACAAGCGGCTTGGCTCACCACATACGCCATGAAACGTGGGGTGTTAGAAGGAACAGGACGTTACCTGCAAAACCAGTTCGCTTGGGCTGCGCTTGCAGGAAAAACAGGTACCAGTAATGACAGCCGAGATAGCTGGTTCGTGGGTGTTGATGGTCGAGAAGTAACGACAATCTGGCTCGGACGAGATGACAACAAACCCACAGCTTTAACTGGCTCAAGTGGTGCTCTGCGTGTTTATGCTCAATATCTGCAGTATCGGATTCCAGAGAAACTGATCCTGCCATGGCCGAATGGTGTCACCACGGTGGGTTTTTCGAACAAGAGCAGCGGTGCTCTAGCTCTGGACTGTGGCAACGACTTTAAACTTCCGGTATGGGATCCTAATGGCGACTGGAAAAAGCAGTGTGAAAATCGCCCTGTGGAATGGATAAAAAAACTCTTCCAGTGGTAGAGACCGAAGTTTATAGTATTTTGAATTTTAAGGGATTGAGGGCGTAGTGTGACTTATAAGTTACTCTGTTTTATCTGCTTGGCTAATGTGGTGGCTACGTTTAGCGTTTTCGCTAACGCCGCAAATCCACAAACGGAATCTATTCAAATAGAACAGCCCCAAACCAAGCGTCCTAAGATTGCGTTGGTGCTCGCAGGCGGTGGCGCTAAAGGCGCGGCACATATTGGTGTGCTAAAGGCGCTGGAAGAAATGCACATTCCTGTCGATATTGTGACTGGCACCAGTATGGGGGCTTATGTTGGTGGTTTGTATGCCACGGGTATGAGCGCCTCTGAAATAGAAAGCCTGATTTATAGCGTTGACTGGAACAGTGGTTATCGCGATCGCGTAAGTCGTAGTCAACGTCTTGTGCGCGATAAAGAGTACGAAGACCGTTATCAACTGACAACGGATTTGGGTATCCACTGGTGGGAAGTGCGCGCTCCTAAAGGTGTGGTTCAAGGGCAGAATATGTTACGCATTCTGCGAGTGACCACTGGGAACTTATCTCCGTTTGAATCTTTCAATCAGCTTGCCATTCCTTATCGCGCGGTAGCAACGGATATTGTTGAACTTCAACCTGTGGTGCTCGATAAAGGCTATCTGGTTGACGCCATGATGGCGAGTATGTCCGTTCCCGGCGCACTACCTCCTTATGAAGTTGATGGTCATTTGCTGGTGGACGGTGGCGTCACCAACAATATGCCGGTTGATGTTGCCAGAGAAATGGGCGCGGACATTGTCATCGCGGTAGATATCAGTACCGACTACAAAGCTCAGGAAGACTTTACCAACTTCTTAACCATGGCTGATCAACTGTCAAACTATCTTGTTCGCCGCAGCACTCAAGACCAAGCTGATATGTTGACGGACGACGATGTTTTTCTGAAGCCTCAAGTGGGGCAGATGGAGACCACTGAATTTGATCGTATGCCAGATGCTTTTGAAAAGGGCTATCAGGCAGCCATGGAAAATCAGCAGGCGTTATCTCATTTGTCACTGAGTAGTGCTGAGTATCAGAAATACATTGATGAAAAAGAAGAAAGAAGACGTGAACTGAAACATGGTGATGAAGTTGTTGTCGACAAAGTCATTCTTCATAACAACACTCATTACAGCGATTTGTTACTGCAAAACCTTTTGGATCTTGAAGAAGGTAAAGCATTGACGACCGAAGAAATTGAAGCGCGCGTTGAAAATCTTTATGCATTAGATAGATTTGAACTGGTCAGTTACAAATATCAAGAAAATGAGGGTGATGAAGAGCTGGTCGTCGATGTGAGAGAAAAATCGTGGGGGCCAAACTATGCCAATTTCCGCTTTTTCTTAGAAGACGACTTTACCACTGACAGCCAATATTCGATTGGTATCTCGACTAACTTTACTGATCTGAACTCTAGTGGTGCAGGAGTGATGATTAATTTGGATGGTGGTACGGATAAACGTCTTGAAGCTGAATTTTATTCTCCTTTATTCTCCACTCAAAAAGCATTTACTACTCTGTTAGGTCGCTACACGAACGACAAGCGAAATGTTCCGGTTAGCGGATTTGATGATACCAATTTAGAAGCGAGTAAAAATTATGTACCTGTCTCTTATTTGGAGTGGGTAGCAGAAGCGGCGGTCGGGTATCAGACGGCATTGTGGAATGAAGCGAAAATCGGTATTCGTTACACAGATGGTAGTGCGGAATTGTCAAATTTACCTGATGTTGGTGATGTCTCTTTTAAACGCCAAGGGCTATTTGCTAGTTATCGGGTCGACACCTTAGACAGTTTCAGTTTGCCGACTCAAGGTATTTATTTTGACTTGGAATTTCTCATTTCTCATGATGATTCCTACTCTAATTCGTCTGTGTTGGAAGAAGATGGCGAAGATACTGTGTATGAAATGTCGTCTAAATTCGTCGCCGCAGAGAGCTATAAACGCCATACTTTGGTCGGAAATGCAGAATACGGAATTGTAAAAAGTAAGAACTCTTCCACACCAATTGATCCTAAAACTATTGGTGGATTCTTGAATTTATCCGGCATACCACGTAACAGTTTGATTGGACAAAACAAAGCGTATACTAGCCTGATTTACCGTTATCGCTGGTTTGACAACGATTTCGGACTCTTCACGTCACCGGTATATCTTGGGGCGTCGATAGAGTACGGAGGCGTTTGGTCTGACCCTGATTTACGTCTACATTCGGCCCCTTTGTATGGTGCAGCGTCTGTGTTTGCAGGGGTTGATTCACCAATAGGGCCAATTATGTTCGGTTATGGACGTACAGAGCGCAATTTTGATTCTTTATATTTGATTCTGGGAACAACATTTAAGTAATGCAGAGCAAAGTTTAATGATGAGAATCGTCAAACTTTAGTCTTAAGTTGCTATGTTGGTCAAAATGATGAGATTTTAATTTATCGTTAAATTTGCTATTCTGTCGCCCACAGTTTGGCCTCTAGGGCGCTGTTTCTCAGTCAAATTTGAATGAAAACAAGGGCAACGGAGAGCCAAGTTTCCAAGGATGTTCACTTACATTTTTATAATTATTTAGGTGAACCGCAATGAGAGGAAAAAGTCGTGCTTGAAGCCTATCGTAAACACGTCGAAGAGCGTGCCGCAGAAGGAGTTGTACCTAAACCCCTAGATGCAGAGCAAGTTGCTGGACTTGTTGAACTGTTAAAGAATCCCCCTCAAGGTGAAGAAGAATTCATCCTTGATCTGCTTGAAAACCGTATTCCACCGGGCGTTGATGAAGCTGCTTATGTAAAAGCGGGTTTCCTAACCGCTATCGTGAAAGGGGATGTAACCTCTCCTCTAGTCAGTCGTGCAAAAGCTGCAAAGCTACTAGGCACCATGCAAGGTGGCTACAACATCGAGCCATTGGTTTCACTTCTTGATGATGCGGAGCTTGCATCAATTGCTGCTGAAGCTCTATCTCATACTCTGCTTATGTTTGATGCTTTCTATGATGTAGAAGAGAAAGCAAAAGCAGGCAATGAATTCGCGAAACAAGTCCTTCAATCTTGGGCTGATGCAGAATGGTTCCTGTCTAAACCTGCGCTACAAGAAAAAATCACTCTGACTGTATTTAAAGTGACAGGTGAGACAAACACGGATGATTTGTCACCAGCACCAGATGCATGGTCTCGTCCTGATATTCCTGTACACGCTTTAGCAATGCTGAAAAACGAACGTGACGGCATTAATCCTGATCAACCAGGCAGCATTGGTCCAATTAAGCAAATCGAAGCGCTTAAAGAGAAAGGCCATCAGCTAGTGTACGTTGGTGACGTTGTAGGTACGGGTTCATCTCGTAAATCAGCGACTAACTCTGTGCTTTGGTTCATGGGTGACGACATCCCATTTGTTCCAAACAAACGCGCTGGTGGTTATGTACTGGGCGGTAAGATTGCTCCAATCTTCTTTAACACTATGGAAGATGCTGGCGCGCTACCAATCGAAGTTGACGTATCGAAAATGAACATGGGTGACGTAATTGACGTTTATCCATTCGAAGGCAAAGTATGTAACCACGAAACAGGTGAAGTACTGGCTACCTTCAAACTAAAAACTGACGTACTGATTGATGAAGTACGTGCTGGCGGTCGTATCCCATTGATCGTTGGTCGTGGTTTAACAGATAAAGCTCGTCAATCTTTAGGCTTGAGCGCATCTGACGTTTTCCGTCGCCCTGTACCAGTAGCTGACAGCGGCAAAGGCTTTACGCTTGCTCAGAAAATGGTAGGTAAAGCGTGTGGCGTAGAAGGTATTCGTCCGGGTACTTACTGTGAACCGAAAATGACAACGGTTGGTTCTCAAGATACGACTGGCCCTATGACTCGTGACGAGCTGAAAGACCTTGCGTGTCTAGGTTTCTCTGCTGACTTAGTGATGCAGTCATTCTGTCATACTTCAGCGTATCCAAAACCAGTTGACGTGAATACTCACCACACACTGCCTGATTTCATCATGAACCGTGGTGGCGTATCACTACGTCCGGGTGATGGTGTTATCCACTCATGGCTAAACCGTATGTTGCTTCCTGATACCGTTGGTACTGGTGGTGACTCACATACTCGTTTCCCATTGGGTATCTCTTTCCCTGCGGGTTCTGGTCTGGTTGCGTTTGCAGCAGCAACAGGCGTTATGCCTCTTGATATGCCAGAATCTATCTTGGTTCGTTTCAAAGGCGAAATGCAGCCGGGTATCACACTACGTGACCTAGTACATGCCATCCCTTACTACGGCATCAAGCAAGGTCTACTGACTGTAGAGAAAGCAGGTAAGATTAACGAATTCTCTGGTCGCGTACTAGAAATTGAAGGCGTTGAGCACCTAACGGTAGAGCAGGCATTCGAACTTTCAGATGCTTCTGCAGAACGTTCTGCAGCGGGTTGTACAGTGAAACTGTCTCAAGAATCAATCGAAGAGTACCTAAACTCTAACATTACTATGCTTAAGTGGATGATCGCTGAAGGCTACGGTGATGTGCGTACGATTGAACGTCGTATTAAAGCGATGCAAGAGTGGTTAGCAAACCCTGAGCTAATGAGTGCAGATAAAGATGCTGAGTACGCTCACGTAATCGAAATCGATCTTGCAGACATCAAAGAACCAATTCTTTGTGCGCCAAACGATCCAGATGATGCTCGTCTTCTATCTGACGTTCAAGGCACTCAAATCGATGAAGTGTTCATTGGTTCATGTATGACAAACATTGGTCACTTCCGTGCGGCAGGTAAACTGCTTGAGAAGTTCAATGGTCAGCTAGAAACGCGTCTATGGGTGGCTCCGCCAACTAAGATGGATCGCGATCAGCTAACTGAAGAAGGTTACTACGGTATCTTTGGCCGTGCTGGGGTTCGTATTGAAACTCCGGGATGTTCACTATGTATGGGTAACCAAGCTCGCGTAGCGGACAAATCAACGGTAATGTCTACGTCAACACGTAACTTCCCGAACCGTCTCGGTACTGGTGCAAACGTGTATCTATCTTCAGCAGAACTTGCGGCTGTTGGTGCAATTCTAGGTCGTATCCCGACTAAAGAAGAGTACCTACAATACGCAGATCAAATTAACGCAACTGCTGCGGATACATACCGTTACCTAAACTTCCACCGCATGGCGGATTACACCAAGAAAGCTGACACGGTAATTTTCCAAGAGCCAGCATAAGTAACCTTGGTGAAACTATAATGATTAAAACCGCTGATGAAAATCGGCGGTTTTTTATTATCAATTCAAAGCGGATGGCAGTGATAAAGATGGGCACTTGTTGATGAAAAATAAAAAAGCCACTTGGATAAGTGGCTTTTTAGGTATGGGAGAAAGCTTGCTATTGTTAAGCGAGTTTGAGCAACCTAGCTATGTTGCTTGATGTTTGCAGCAGGTTAAGTTCAGCTTCCTCTAATGCAGTATCAAGATCAACGGAGCGGTTAACAATCGCGAAGACTGCATCTAAACCATGCTCATGAACCACACCATAGTCAGGTGTAAAACATCCAGCAATCGCGATCACTTTTCTACCATAACGTTTGGCTGTGCGTGCGACACCGATAGGAGTTTTCCCATGTATGGTCTGACTATCTATGCGCCCTTCCCCTGTGATCACTAGATCGGCATCTTGTACCAAGCTATCGAGCTTTATTGCTTCAATAACGATATCAACGCCCGGTTGTAGCTCCGCGTTCAACACTCCGACTAAAGTGGCACCCATTCCACCAGCAGCACCGCCACCAGACAGAGGCAAAATATCTTTATTAAGATCTTTTTTTACCACGTCAGCAAAGTGCTTCAAAGCCATATCAAGAGTTTCCACCATCTCTGGCGTAGCTCCTTTTTGCGGGCCGAATACAGCAGAAGCACCATGAGGACCACATAGTGGATTATCCACATCGCAAGCAACCTGTAATTCCACTTTTTGAAGACGAGTATCCAAGGTTGAAAGATCAATGGTAGCAAGCTTATTGAGCGAAGATCCTCCAGCTGGCAAAGCTAAACCTTGCGCATCCAAACACTGAACTCCTAAAGCTTGTAACATGCCTAGACCAGCATCGTTAGTGGCGCTGCCACCGAGCCCAACAATGATGCGTTTTACGTTGTGATTCAAAGCAGCCAGAATCAATTCACCTGTACCGTACGAGGTTGTGTACAGTGGATTTCGGCTTGCTTGAGGAACCAAATGTAGACCGGATGCCGCAGCCATTTCGATGACGGCGGTATCACCGTCACCTAATAGTCCATAAAAACCTTCAACAGGTTGCCCCAGTGGATCGGTTACTTGGCAAGCGATAATGCGGCCACCCGTTGCATCCACCAAGGATTGCACCGTGCCTTCGCCACCGTCTGCCATCGGTACTTTGACGTAGTCTGCGTGAGGAAAGACTTGTTTAAATCCTTGTTCAATAACAGTCGCCACTTCCATTGCGGACAGACTTTCTTTAAAAGAATCAGGTGCAATAACTATCTTCATGAACTCTCTCTTACAGTAAAATCAGGCTTAATAGGTAAACCAGCGCCATGGCCGTCACGCCTTGAATCAATGTTGCTGTGGTCTGTGCGCGGTATGCCAAACCCACACTCATGCGGCTGAACTGAGAAACAACCCAGAAGAAACTGTCGTTGGCATGAGACACTGTCATTGCACCAGCACCAATAGCCATAACCGTCAGTACTCGGCCCATTTCAGTATCTAAGCCTAGTTGAGTTAACATCGGAGCGACAAGAGCTGAGGTTGTAACCAGTGCAACTGTTGAAGAGCCTTGTGCGGTTTTCAGTGCGGCTGCAACGATAAATGGCATAAAGATACCCACACCATAGCTTGATAAGGTCTCACCTAAGTAACTGCCTAGCTCTGTTGCTTTCAGTACTGCACCAAATGCACCACCAGCGCCTGTAATTAGCAAAATAGGTGCAGCAGATGTAATGCCTTGGCTGATTCTTTGACCGAACTCTTCTGCCTTGTCATCTGATTTAAGCAGACGGATAGAAAGTAGCAAACCGATAAACAGTGCAACCAGAGGCTGGCCTAAGAACGCCAAAACATCAAAAACCATTCCCTGACCTAACGGGTAAGATGGGAACTTTGCAATAGAGCCTAAACAGATAAACAGAATTGGCACAAAGATCGGAGAGAAAGCCTGACCTGCCGTAGGTAGCTTACCGTAAGACTCTTTCAGTGCTTTCCAATCTTGGTTTAGCTCTTGATGTGCTTCGCCGATATTATCTGGGGCAACGTCTTTGAAGCGATTCGCCCAAAGCATACCTGCGAGAGCTGCCACTGCAGCAACAAAGATACCGACACCAATAACTAATCCCAGATTCGATTCAAGACCTAAGTTACCTGCAGCGGCAATAGGACCTGGTGTTGGTGGCACGAAGGTGTGGGTTGCGTATAAGCCTGTTGCTAGCGCCACACTCATTGCAACACTCGACGTGCGCAGACGTTTAGCGAGTGACTCTTTAAGTGAGTTCAAAATGACAAAGCCTGAATCGCAAAACACAGGAATGGAAACGATGTAGCCGATGATTGTCATTGTTAGGGTAGGGAATCTGTCACCCAGTATACGAATGACGCTATCTGCCATAGTGATAGCTGCGCCACTTTTTTCCAAGATAACACCAATGATGGTACCTAAGACGATTACCAAACCAATGTAGCCTAGTATTCCACCAAAACCACTGGTGATGGTTTTAGCGATGCTATCAGCGGGTAAGCCGTAAGCAAATGCAGCGATAAAAGCCGCACTGATTAATGCTAAGAATGGGTGTAACTTGAACTTTGTAGTAGCGATGACGATAAAGCCAATCACCGCCAACAATATGAGTATCAGCTCCATGTGAAAACTCCGAGTAGGGTTAAGGACGGTAAGTTTGTTGGTCGATCTTTCAGGTTCGACGAGTAATTAGCTAACGAGAGATGATGTTTATTTGTATGTTTCTCACTAGCTAGGGGCATTATCGTGGTTTTGAGATGAATTGAATTGTGCAAATGCACAGGATTGAGTTTTAAAATTGGGTTAAAATTGTGCAAGTGAACATTTTCTTGCGTTTATTTAGTACAATTTTAATGCCAAATATAAGTGTATTTTGTCCTCTAACTTATTGATATCTAGTGATATAAGCTCATTGATCTTATCGAGTCTATAACGCAGAGTATTTCGGTGAATATGTAGCTCTTGGCAGGTTTTAGCTGGATCACAATTTAATAACAAATATGCTTCGATGGTCTTTTGCAATAGCCCCTGGCGGTCATGTTTTTGCAATTCCAATAATGGAGTGAGCAGTTTTTCTCTCTGCCAGTTTTGATATTGCATCGCACTGAGTAAAACAGGTAACTGATGATCGTGGAAAAAGAAAATCGTACCTTTTAGTTTGCGTGTTACTTGTAACGTAGTTTTCGCGCTTTGGTATGAACGGGTGAGCCCATTGATACCAGGGAAGTAATCTCCCACCGCTACGCGCACACGAAATCCTGCTTCTTTATTGATACGTTTAAGCAATGATTTTACACGTTGACGTTCTTTATCTGGATTCCACTCATCACCGATTACCGATGCAGGTTTGAGTACCACCACCTCATGTTCTGAAACCGATAAAATACCGACGAGATTATTACGCTCAGGGTATTCAAGCAGATGAACAAGATGCTGCATATGTTCTAGCGTTAGCGTGTTATCGTCCAGTGCTATCAGCTTGATGATGGTTGCGATTCTGGGCTCATTGATGTCGATATCAAGACGTTGTGCAATGGTGGCGAGTTTTTGCTCATCGCTCTCTTCTGCAGATATCAGTTGCATCACCAACTCTTCTCTATGACGCTTATCCCACTGCACTTGTTCCATCAGTTCAGCTTGCTCGACGATTAACTCAGCTGTCATCTTCACTAGCTCACCATAATGATGGACTTGCGAAGGCTCGCCAGAAATCCCCACAACACCCAATACTTGTTCGTGGTGCACGATTGGTAAATTGATCCCCGGCTTGACGCCTTTAAGGCGGGCAGAGGTGGCTTGATCGATTTCAACCACGCGGCGCTCAGTACTGGCTAATACCGCTCCTTCGTGTTTTTGTTGCAGGCGAGACGGGTCTCCTGAACCAATGATTCTTCCTTGTTCATCCATAACATTGACGGAATAAGGGATGATTTTCATGGTGCGTTCAACGATTTGGCGAGCGATAGTTTCGTTTAGTTTCATGCTGAGAATGGCGTTAGAATACGAATTTGCCGATAATAGTACCTGATCTCGTTATCAATAGAGAAACCCATGGAATTTGAATTTACGAAAAACACCTTAATGGGTGAGTATTACGTTAGCTGCAATATGGAGCACCAGATAGTGGCTCGTTGGTTGCAGGAAGAGATAGGTAAAGATCGCACAAAGATTGAGCAAATATTTTCGTTACTCGACCAAGTGCACCAAAGTCCAGCAAAAGAGTGGAAACTGGCAGGAAAAGAGATCTCTCTTTCGGTGTTAGGTAGTGAAGTGACCGTGCAGGAAAACGCGCTTGGTTACAGTCATGACATTGAGTTTGAAAGCGAATTTGAACTTTACGATAGTGAAAGCACCGCAGAATGTGGTTTGGAAGATTTTGAATCAATGATGAGACAGTGGAGTGAGTTCATCCAAAACTATTAGTTGACTGACTTTTACAATGTGCACTTAAGTGGTGAAGAATGGCTTTAACGCATTGTTATTGGGAAAGGGTTGCACAATATTTGTGCAACCCTTTCTTTTTTTTGGGTCGATATCACTCTAAATCTATATATATCAATGGTTTGAAAAGTTGGCACGTACCTTGGATTACTAGAATGGGATTAGAGTTAATGGACTACAGCTTCAGAGAGGACGCGATGAAACTCATAAACGCAATCATCAAACCATTCAAACTTGACGATGTACGCGAAGCGCTAGCTGATGTTGGCATCGAAGGGATGACAGTATCAGAAGTAAAAGGCTTCGGTCGTCAGAAAGGTCACACAGAGCTTTACCGTGGTGCGGAATACCAAGTGGATTTCCTACCTAAAGTAAAAATCGAAATCGCTACACAGGCAGACAACGTAGACCGTGTTGTTGAAGCAATCATCAAAGCTGCTCATACAGGCAAAATTGGTGACGGTAAAATATTTGTTTATGACTTAAGTCAAGCTGTTCGTATTCGCACTGGCGAAATGGACGTAGAAGCACTTTAAGAATCAGGGATTGGAGACAACTATTATGGAACTGTCAGTAACTGTAGCGGAGTTACGCTACGCACTGGATACTTTCTTCTTCTTAATTTCAGGCGCATTAGTAATGTGGATGGCAGCAGGTTTTGCAATGCTGGAAGCAGGTCTGGTTCGTTCAAAAAACACCACAGAAATTCTGACCAAAAACTTTGTGCTTTACGCTATCGCGTGCACTATGTACTTAATCGTTGGTTACAACATCATGTACGTAGATAACGCAGAAGCGGGTTGGTTACCTTCATTCGGTACACTAATCGGCTCTCAAGCTGAAGGCGCTGACCACTCTCTAGAGTCAGATTTCTTCTTCCAAGTAGTATTCGTTGCAACTTCAATGTCTGTAGTATCAGGTGCCGTTGCTGAACGTATGAAGTTATGGGCATTCCTAATCTTCTCTGTTGTTCTAACAGCATTTATCTACCCAATGGAAGGTTACTGGACTTGGGGCGGCGGTTTCCTATCTGAAGCTGGTTTCAGTGACTTCGCAGGTTCTGGTATTGTACACATGGCTGGTGCAGCAGCAGCTTTGGCTGGTGTTATCCTACTCGGTGCTCGTAAAGGTAAATACGGTAAGAATGGTGAGGTTTACCCAATTCCAGGTTCAAACATGCCACTCGCTACTTTAGGTACATTTATCCTATGGTTCGGTTGGTTCGGTTTTAACGGCGGTTCACAGTTGATGGTTTCTGATTTCGAGAACGCAACTGCAGTAGGTCAAATCTTCCTAAACACTAACGCAGCAGCAGCTGCAGGTGCGATTGCAGCACTACTTGTGTGTAAAACAACTTGGGGCAAAGCTGACCTAACAATGGTTCTAAACGGTGCGTTAGCTGGTCTAGTTGCTATCACTGCAGACCCACTATCACCATCACCACTTTACTCTGTGGCTATCGGTGTGGTTGCGGGCGCAATCGTAGTGTTCAGCATTATTGCTCTAGATAAACTAAAAATCGATGATCCAGTGGGTGCTATCTCTGTACACGGTGTGTGTGGTTTCTTCGGCCTAATGGTTGTTCCACTAAGCAACTCAGGTGCATCATTTGGTTCTCAGCTTCTAGGAGCAGTGGTTATCTTCGGTTGGGTATTCGCAGCAAGCCTAGTGGTTTGGGCTATCCTGAAGGCGACAATGGGTATCCGAGTATCTGAAGAAGAAGAGTTAGAAGGCATGGACATGCATGACTGTGGTGTTGAAGCCTATCCAGAGTTCTCAGTAATTAAATAATCAATAATTAGAACTTCGTCTAAAAAACCTGCTCATGTAGCAGGTTTTTTTTATTATTTACGATTGTGTTCCGGAAAAATGCTCAATATAATTTATGTAAATAAAAAACGTTATCATTATCACTACATATTAGGTTTAATTGATGAAAAAGATGCTTACCCTTTCTGCACTTGCATTAAGCACTTTAGCCCCTTCTGTAATGGCTGCTGAAGAAGTGAATGTTTACTCTTACCGCCAACCTTTCCTTATTGAACCAATGTTTAATGAGTTCACCAAAGAAACTGGTATTAAGGTAAACGTGAAGTTTGCAAAAGAAGGTATTGCAGAGAAGTTGGCGCAAGAAGGTGAATACAGCCCTGCTGATATCGTATTGACTTCTGAGTTTAGCCGTCTGTTTGAACTGTCTGATAAGAAATTAACTCAGCCAGTGAACAGCTCTGTCATTGATGAAAACATTCCTGCTCAATACCGTGATAGCAACGATGAGTGGTTTGCACTCACCATTCGTACTCGTAGTGTGTACTCTTCACGTGATCGCGTTGGTAAATTGGGCGACGACTTTAACTATCTTGATTTAGCAAAGCCTGAGTATAAAGGTAAAATTTGTACTCGTAGCGGTAAGCACCCATACAACATCGCTTTAGTTGCATCTATGGTTGCTAACTACGGTGAAGCAGACACCAAAACTTGGTTAGAAGGTTTGAAAGCGAACCTTGCTCGTAAACCTCAAGGTAACGACCGTGATCAAGTGCGTGCAATTAAAGAAGGACTATGTGATCTTTCTTTAGGTAATAGCTACTACTTGGGTAAAATGCTTCAAGATAAAGAGCAAAAAACTTGGGCTGAGTCTGTGTACATCAACTTCCCAGGTCAAAATGCGCAAGGTACACACGTAAATGTGAGCGGTATGGCTATGGCTAAATACGCTCCAAACCGTGACAATGCTGTGAAATTGATGGAATTCCTGACGGGTGAAACCGCTCAGCATATGTATGCAGAAGTGAACTTCGAATACCCAGTGAAACCAGGCGTAGAGCGTTCTGAACTTGTCGCATCTTGGGGCGACTTTAAGTCTGACTCACTACCTTTAGAAGAAATTGCTGACAACCATACGGTAGCCATCAAGCTGCTGGATGAAGTAAAATTCGATCTTTAGTTTTTTAGGGGGAGTATTTCCCCCTTCTTTTAAAAGCGATATGAGATGTCTTTGCACCTGTTTATGCATCTCAAATTGTCTTGTTGTAATAGGCAATGAAAGAAAAACATCTTGTATGGAAAACCAGTAGTGTTGTTTTGGCAGCACTACTGGTTTTGCCGATCTTAGCCATATTTTTTACCGCTGTTGGCCACACGGATGACGTCTTCGCTCATCTTATGGCAACAGTGATGCCCACCTATGCTCAAAATACCATTGTTCTTGTCGTCAGCGTGATGGCTTTATCTCTGTTATTTGGGATACCAAGTGCATGGATTATGGCGATGTGTAAGCTTCCCGGAGAAAAAATTCTTCAATGGGCTTTGGTGCTCCCTTTAGCGATTCCCGGCTATATTGTTGGCTATATTTTTACTGGCTGGTTTGACTATGCCGGCCCAGTACAAGTGTGGTTAAGAGAGTTAACCGGTTGGCAAGCCGGAGAGTATTGGTTTCCTGATATCCGCAGTTTAACCGGAGCCAGCCTTGTGCTGGCTTTAGTGCTTTACCCTTACGTTTATTTATTGTGCCGAGCAACGTTTATGGAGCAAAACGTTTCTCTGCTACAGTCAGCGCGACTACTCAAATGCACGCCATGGGAAAGCTTTAGACGCATCTCTCTACCTTTGGCTCGTCCCTCTATTGCGGTCGCGTTATCTCTGGTGGCAATGGAGACTATCGGTGATTTCGGTACGGTTAATTACTTTGCTATCAGCACATTGACCACTGCGGTATATGACACTTGGTTAAACTATTCCAACCTTAATGCCGCCGCTAAAATTTCAGCCATTATGTTGGTAATAGTGCTGCTATTGCTTAGTGCTGAACGTTATAGCCGACGCAAGCAGAAGCTTTACCAGACTCAGTTTAATAGCCATGAAGATTTCCGTTACGATTTGAGCGGATGGAAAAAATGGCTTGCCCTGTTCTGGTGCTGGGGATTAGTCGCAACGGCTTTCATTTTTCCTCTGATGCAGCTGATCAGTTATGCTTACACCTACTTTGAACAAAGTTGGACAGAAGAATTTCGTCAATATGCGCTTAACAGTTTGAAAGTGTCGCTAACAGCGGCGATTGTTGCTGTTAGCGTTGCTTTGGTTCTTAATTTCTATGCCCGCCTAAAACAGAATCGAACCAGTGTTGCTTTGATGCGTTTATCTTCTATGGGGTATGCGGTTCCGGGAACGGTACTCGCTATCGGCGTAATGGTTCCGGTATTAACGCTAGACCACACTGTCAACGATATCGCTAAAGTGATGCAGTGGGGCAGACCGGGGCTGATATTCTCTGGCACTATGTTTGCGATTATTTTCGCCATGCTGGTACGTTTCTCTGCTGTTGCGATTGGCAGTATAGAAAGCAGTCTAAATAAAGTCTCCCCATCACTGGATATGGCCGCCCGTACAATGGGATGCCAGTCAAACAGTATGTTGTGGCGAGTGCATTTCCCACTGGTACGTCGTGGAGCTCTGATTGCTGGTTTGCTGGTGTTTATTGAGTCGATGAAAGAACTCAATGCTTCTCTGTTACTCCGTCCATTCAACTTTGAAACGCTGGCTACCTATGTCTATAACTATGCTTCTGATGAGCATCTAGAACTTGCCGCTTTGCCAGCCGTATTATTGGTTCTGGTTGGTTTAATCCCGCTTGTAATTGTTAACCGTTCTCTGGAGCAAAATCACTGATGAGCTGCGCACTTTCCATTCAAGACCTCACTTGTCAGTACGACACTCAAACGGTACTGGAGTCTCTATCGCTTGAAGTTGATAAAGGTGAGATTGTCTGCTTACTTGGGGCAAGTGGTTGTGGCAAAACAACCCTGCTTAAAGCGATTGCTGGACTACTGCCTTTAACTTCAGGACATATGAGCCTAAATTGCGTCACCATCGATGATGGAGCCAACTGGCTTGCGCCGGAAAAACGCAATATCGGTATGATTTTCCAAGATTACGCACTATTTCCACATCTAACCGTTGAAGAGAATGTTGGCTTTGGGTTGCGAACCTTATCGGCGGTTGAACGTAACAGCAAAGTTCAAGAGATGTTGGAACTAGTTCATCTTAGCTCATTTGGTGATCGTTACCCTCATCAGCTTTCTGGTGGACAACAGCAACGCGTTGCCATTGCTCGTTCGTTGGCTTACAAACCGGATCTTCTTTTACTTGATGAACCGTTTTCCAATATCGATACTCAAGTTCGACACGATTTGATCGCAGAGATTCGTAAAATATTCAAAAAGCAGGGCGTGACAGCGATTTTCGTCACTCACTCTAGAGAAGAAGCTTTTGCCTTTGCCGATAAAATGGCCGTGATGAATCACGGTGTTATTGAACAGTTCGGTACCGCCTCAGAGCTCTACTATCAGCCCTCAAGCAAGTTTGTTGCGGATTTTCTTGGTGGTGGTAGCTATCTGCCAGCGACTCGTAATACACAAGGTCTGTTTGACACGCCTCTTGGAACCTTGGAAGCGCAAGTACAGACTGAAATTGCGGTTGGCGGCTGCTGTGAATTATTGCTACGTCCTCAACAAGTATTGATTCAGTCTTCAGATAAAGGTGAAGTCACCGTTCTAGAGCAGCAATTTATGGGCGACCACTGTCGTTACGTGATTGATGTGCACGGTACTAAACTTCTGGCGACGTCAGCTCAGGCTATTTCGGTAGGGCAGAAGGTGGTAGTGGAGATTGATGAGCAGGGGATTTTGGCATTTTGATTTAGTGTACTCCCCCTCAGACGAGGGGGAGTAGTAAACGCCTTACAAAGACAAAAACGTCTTCATTTGTAGCAGAACACGCTCAGCGGTAGGTTTGTCTTCCATCTCTGCGAAAATACGCAACAAAGGTTCAGTACCTGAGAAGCGGGCAATTACCCAACCTCCATTTTTGAAGTAAACCTTCGCGCCGTCTTCGTAGCTGACTTTTTCAATTTCAAACTCAAAGTCTGGCAATTGTTTCTCAACATAGATTTTGTTGTACAGTGCTTGCTTCTCTGAAGCTTTAAATTTGCAGTCACCTTCAGCGGTATAGGCGTAGCCATAACGAGCGTAGATTTCGTCCAGCATTTCAGACAGTTTCTTGCCTGTTACGCTGATCATTTCGACAAGCAGGCTGGAAGCAAACACGCCATCTTTGCCTTTGATATGGCCGCGAATGGTTAAGCCGCCAGAGCTTTCACCGCCTAACAGTGAATCATCAGCTTCCATTTGCGAGCTAATATGCTTAAAGCCTACGGGAACCTCAAAGCACTTTTCGTTGTGATCTGCGGCGATTTTATCGAGCAGATGAGTGGTGGCGATGTTACGTACCACTGAGCCTTTCCAGCCCTTGTATTCAAGCAGGTAGTAATATAGCAGCATCAATACTTCATTAGGGTGAATGAAATTACCTTTCTCATCAATAATGCCAAGGCGGTCAGCATCACCATCGGTACCAATACCAATATCGTAGCCTTCGTCTTTAACCAGATGCTGCAAGCGATACAAGGTCGTTGCGTTTGGTGATGGCATCAAGCCACCGAAGTCGGGGTTTTTACCATCGTTAATCACATCCACATCACAACGGCCATTGATCAATACTGTTTGCAGCGCATTTTTCGCCACGCCAAACATAGGATCGATCAATACGCGCAAGTTGGCTTTTTTGATCGCTTCAATGTCGATAAAGTCGATGATCGAATCGACAAACTCATTCATTGGGTTGATCGCAATAATCTGTTTATCCTGAATCGCTTGATCAAATTCAATGGATGTTACGTCACTTAACATCAGTGTTGCGATCTGCTGTTCGATCTTCTTGGTGATAATTTCATCGGCATCGCGGCCGCCACGGATAAATACTTTTACGCCATTGTAATCAGCAGGGTTGTGAGAGGCGGTAATACATGCAGAGTAAGCACAGTCGAGCTGCTTTGCCTTATACATCACTACCGGTGTCGGCACGAATTTGTCGATAAAGCTGACGGTAATTCCGTTTCCAGCCAACACTTCTGCAAACCATTTTGCGGCTTTGTCGGAAAGAAAACGGCGGTCATAGCCAATCACAAAGCCTTCATTGGCCACATTTTCACTATTGATGATATTGGCTAACGCCTGGGCGACTAAACGCACGTTGTCTTTGGTGAACTCTTCACCAATAAATGCGCGCCAGCCACCAGTACCAAATTGAATCATGTTCTGTTCTCCTTTAATCGACGCTCTAAGCAACGCCTTAGAGAAAAGGCAGTGAACCAGCATTGATAAACAAACCCTACGTGCCATGGATGGCACGGTTGGAGCTCCATGGATAGGAAGGGCGTGTTTGTGTTCAATGTTGGTTCGCTGATTCTCCGTCGTTAACTTTTATTAACCCATTACCACAGTGATTTGGTTAACGCTGCCTTGTGGCTGAGCCTTGATTGCATCAACCTGCTCACCATTCACCGTTATTGACTTAACGCCTTTGCTTACACCATTTGGGTTTAGCACTTTGATCTGGTAAGTTGCGCCGCGCCATTGACGAGTCACTTCAAATTCCGGCCATGAGGTTGGAATACAAGGGTCAACTATTAAGGTATCAAAGCCAGTACGCACACCTAGGATGTAGTTAGTCGCTGCATAGTAAGCCCAGCCTGATGTTCCGGTTAACCATGGGTGGTTTGCTCGACCATGATCCTGATGATCGCGTCCCATGATGAACTGTACATAGGAGTAAGGTTCTGCAACGCGAGTCTCAATCATATCGTTCTGGTTATATGGGTTAAGAGCGTCATAGAATTCCATCGCTCTGTCGCCACGGCCTAATTTCGCCTCTGCTACCCAAGCCCAAGGGTTTGGATGAGAGAAAATTGCGCCGTTTTCTTTTACGCCCTGATAAACACGAGTCACAAAACCGATATCATCATTCGGAGTAGCGAATGATGGCGCATTGAGGTGTAAGCCGTATGGCGAGAACAGGTATTTGTAAACCGCATCCATGGCTTTTTCACCGCGTTCTTGAGAAACCGCGCCTGATAAAACGGCCAGAGAGTTGGACTCAAGATGCACTTTGCCTTCCACCTGTTCAAAGGTGCCGATCTTGTCGCCATCTTTGGTGAGACCACGGATATACCACTCGCCTTGTCCATCCCATAAGTGGGTTTCACAAGCATCGCGTACACCGTCAGCCATTGCTTGGTATTTGCTTAACGCCTCACTATCGTTGCGGTAGTTAGCTAATTCAAGGAATGCTTCCAAAGCCCAGAAATGAAGGAAAGAAACCATTGCGGATTCACCGCCGCCTAAGTTCAGACAGTCGTTCCAGTCAGCGCGCAGGCCTTTACAAATACCCGTTTGTCCGACGTATTCGGCTGAGAAATCCAGAGCTGCCATCATGTGTTGGTAAATTGTTGCGTTACCACCATCAGCATAAGGGATCACTTCATCAATAAAGCCGAAATCGCCCGTCTCTTTTACGTAGTTAAGAATGGTTGGCACTATCCAAAGATGATCGTCAGAGCAGGTATCTTTAATGCCGTGGATCTTATCTTCGTCAGAAGGTGTTGGAACGACAGTCGGTGATTTTGAAGGTTTTACATCGGCTTTTTCTGGATCAAACCAGTCTGGATCGAACAGGTGTAAACCGTAGCCCGCTTTCACTTGCCCACGCAGAAGATCCACTAAACGTTTACGCGTCATCGCTGGGTTCGTATGCGGTACCGAAATCGCATCTTGCGCAGTATCACGATAGCCAAGACCAGTACGCCCACCCACTTCAATGAAAGAGGCGAAGCGTGACCAAACCACACAGGTTTCTGCTTGATAGAGCGTCCAAGCGTTCAGCATAGTATCCAAGCCTGCATTCGGAGACTTCACTTGGAACTTACTGCAACGTTCATCCCAGTGTTGTTTGATACCTGCAAAGGCTTTATCCACTTCGTTCAGGTCTTGGTATTTAGCTCTAAGTTTCTCGCCATTGCCTTTACCAACACCAAGTATGACCGCAAAACGTACTTTCTCGCCCGGTTGTAGTGTGAATTGCTTATGCAAAGCACCACAGTGGTTGTAACAGGTTTGAGTACGGTTAGAACACTGTCCCTTTTCAACAGCGATTGGGTTAGCTTCGTCACGGTACATACCTAAGAAGGTATCTCGTTGACCGTCATAGCTGTCAGCATCGAACGTTGCAGTTAGGTAGTAGTAACCAAGGAAATCGTCAGTGTTGTAGTAAAGATCGTACTCAATGACGCCATCTTTGTAGTCTGTACCAGCAGAGTAAAGGGACATCTGATGGTTCTGATTGTCCGAAGCAATATGACTGAAAGAGAACTCTACATAGTTAAATGCACTGATGGTACGAGGACGATCAGAAGTGTTTTCAATCACAACATCCCAAACTTCCGCATCTTCACCTTTAGGTACAAACAGCGTTTTGCTTGCGACAATACCGTTGTAGTCACATTTAAATTTTGAGTATGACAAGCCGTGGCGAACTTCGTAGTTGGCTTGCTCTAAACTTTTTGCTACTGGCTGCCAAGAAACAGACCAGAAATCACCTGTTTCGTCGTCACGCAGATAAACATAGTGACCCGGACGATCTTGGGTAAAGTTAGGACGGAATTTGGTGACTCGGTTGTACTCAGGTGAGTGATAAAACGAGTAGCCACCTGCGTTGTGAGAGATAACGCTGCAGAATTTCTCCGTTCCCAAATAGTTGGTCCATGGCGCAGGTACGTCTGGACGTGTGATGACGTATTCACGATTATCGTTATCGAAATAGCCGTATTTCATGGTGATTTCCTTTTTCTAAAACTGCGAATAACGCAGTCAATGTCGATGCTAGCGAACTTGAATATGTACTTACTTCCATCTCATGCTTTGGCATGGGAATGGCAAAAATGAATAACGTTATTTCCAAGGAGATCGATAGTGGATCTCCTGTTTATCCAGCAATGGTAAGTGCCCTTTGAGGCGAGCCAGATAATCAGGCCAGTCACGTAATGAATTCTGTGTCCATCCTGCTTCCGCTAATGCGGTGAGGCGAGGGTAGAGCATGTAGTCCATACGAGATTGGTCATTGATAATTTCGCACCACAGTGCGCTTTGCATGCCTAAGATGCGTTTGCGAATAGGGTGGTCGGCGGGAACTTCTGCCAAAGGTTCGTAGCTGTATGCGCGTTCCAATGGTGTGACGCCAGCCCAGGCAACACCGGGTTCTTCTGGTGCATAGTCCTGAACAATATCGAGATAGGTGTACTGACCCGGTTGCAAGATGACATCAAAACCTTGCTTGGCGCAGTCCAGTGCCGCTTGCTCCGAAAGCCAAGAATAGATAACCGTGTCTTTACTGACTTTGTTGCCATGTTGAGCCTCTTCCCAGCCCACCATACGTTTGCCTAAAGAGCGTAATTTTTTCTCAACGTAGCGCAGTAAGTGACCTTGCAGCTCTTTGGCATCCTCATAGCCATGTTCTGCCATCAACGCCTGACATTTAGGGCTGTTAATCCATACGCCATCAGGGACTTCATCAGCACCGATATGGAAAAAGTGACTTGGGAACAGAGCGGCGATTTCTTCCAAAACCAGATCCAAAAAGCGATACGTTTCAGGAAGGGCTGGTGATAAAACGTTGTCGCTATAGTTTTGGATACTGCGATATTCAGAGCGATCTTCAGTATCTAACAGCCATTCAGACAGCGAACGGATCGCAGCGCGACAGTGACCCGGAATATCGATCTCTGGAATAACTGTGATTCCTCGATCTCCGGCATAAGCGATCACTTGCTTGATCTCTTCTTGGGTGTAATAGCCACCGTGCTGATCGGTGACAGTACTGAACTGAGGACCAATCACTTTGTCTACACCACGCCAAGCGCCGATATTAGTCAGTTGAGGCAGTGATTTGATCTCAATGCGCCAGCCTTCATCATCGGTGAGATGCCAGTGAAAAGTGCTGAACTTGTAGTGAGCCAACTGATTGATCAGACGCTTTACGCGTTCAACCGGATGAAAATGACGAGCGCAGTCGAGCATCATGCCGCGATATTTGAATCGTGGTGCATCGCTGATTTTGACGCACGGAACAACCAAGCCGTCTTGTGTGCGTTTAATGAGTTGCAACAGTGTCGCCGAAGCGTGCACAAAACCCACGTGACCGCTGGCTTCTAAGAGTATGCCTTTGGCGTTAACGGTCAGGTGATAGTGTTCTTCATCCAAAATTGGGTTGCTCTGATAGACAATATCCGCATTGCCAATTGGTTGAGGTTCAAACTCATAAAGATGTTTGAGTTCTTGTTGCAGCCAAGAGGCAGCTTGTTCCGCATTAGCAGAGTGCAGTGTAATCTGGCTGGTGGAGGCTAAAACATAATGTCCGCCCAGCTTTTCAACCTTGTTCGGTTTAGGAATCAAACATAACTCTGCGGCTTCTGTCGCTGGGATTTCACTACGTTCTTGATATGGAGAAGCCAGAACAATAGGGGTTACAGCGACATCATAACGAACAGTTGCTTCAGTATGATTGAGCTGTACAAACGCCTCTTTAATTCCGTCACTGTAAAAGCGGAACGGTGCTGTTTTTATGCGAAATTCGCAGTAATAGTGACCATTAGCTGGCAATACCGCTTGATGCGGTAATAGGCTGCAGAAGCTACCTACCTGATGGAGTTCGCCGTTGGAGACACTGTCAGGCTGGATAAAGCGATCCATGATGAAATGCAATGACCAATCACTTAGATCTTGCTCACTTAAGTTGTGTAGTGTCAGGCCAAATCGGCAATCATTTTTCTGCTCAGAAAGTACAGCAAAGTCAATTCGATAGTTCATCATTAACCCTTAATACAAATTCTCTTAATACAAATTGTGTGCTGGTTTGCCAGCAAACATCAGTGCGCCCTCAATAGCGTCGAACTGAGGTGTAACAATCCATTGTTGAACGGGCGGAGATAGCCAATCCAAAATGCGTTCTGCAATACTGCCCATCAGACAAATTTTCTCTGCACCCTTGTGGTGTAAAGCATTAAGAAACATTTCGATATCTGCAGCGGTTTGTTTAAGAAGCTCAATCGCCAGAGGATCATGTTGTTGAGCATGAGAAAAAATGGCTGGAGAAAACTGTCCGTAATCACGAGGTAAAGCCGATTTAGACCATTCGACAATCTGGTCTACATCGTTATCAAAATGCTCCATTACATGCTGACTTAGAGGGGTATGAGGACGAATGCCATCTTGGGTCAGAATGACCTTTTGAATCAGGCTCAGCCCCATCATTGCACCGCTGCCTTGGTCTGAAATTGGAAATTCTCTGCCTCCAACCACATGTTGTTGGCCGTCTTTGAGTAATATTCCACAAGAGCCAGTACCGGCAATCATAATCGCACCATCATCGCCGTTATGAGCACCGAGACACGCCCCGTAGGCATCAGTGTTCAAGGTGACAGAAGCGAACGGGTGAGGCTGCTGCATAAAAGCAAACCATGCGGACTTTTGTTCCGCTCCCGCTAAAGCAAGGCCGACATGCATTCTGTGTAGATAGGTTTCATCCAAGCCACCTTGTTTTGTGGCAATGCGGATGGCTTCAGTGATTGAACGCAACGCTATATCTACACCTAGCAGGATGTTTGCGCTGCCGCATTTGCCTTCACCGATAAGGTTACCGTCGATGTCACGAATGCGTGCTCGACAAGAGGTACCGCCACCATCAATGCCAACGAAATAATTACTCATGACATTGATCCTCTAGCTGAGCAGAGCAGGCTGTTTTGAAGTGCACTAATTGGCTCATAATTGCCATTAAGTACCAAGCACCATGTGGGATCCATTGTTCTCCCCAGCGCCAGTTTTGCATCATGTCGTCTTTCTGTTTTTCAGGATTGAACGCAATGTCCTGCGGATCATCAAAACCTGCGGTGATGCCATTGCAGACACCGCCCTTGGCATTGAAAAAGCCTAGGTGTGGTAAATAGTCAGGATTGTTGCGTCCATGCCCGTCGAGCATGCACATGTCGTATGGGTTTAAGCCTGTAACCCAGTTAAGCGAATTTTGTGCAAAGCTGAGCAACTGGTTTTTTAGTTGTTGGTCTTGTAAGTACGGTTGTACTTGATAAGCCATTGCTGCCAGCGAAGCCAGACGGGCATTTTCGCCCTGCCACCAATAGCCTGATTCGTTGTTTTGTGAAATAAAGAATGCGCTGCGCTTTTCTCCATCGACGTCTTTAACGTATTGACGTGGGTAGCCAAACGGGTTGCAAACGGACTGAGTAATCGTGAGTTCAAACTGACATGCTTGAGCCACGACAGTGCGAACTTTTTCCAAACGCTCTTTGTTCGTTTCAATATCCAGATACTCGCACAAAGCAATGACAGGAAGCCCTGCTTCCGATGCGTGATAGTAGGGACGGCTGCCATCGCTGTTGGCAGACCAGAAACCTAGATGATTTTCATCGTTGTGTTGTCTTGCACACAAGCGTTCAGCCCATGCTTGAGCTTCTTGTAAATACTCTTGTTTTGAACTGCTTGAGCGATACAACTCGCATGCTGCGAGTAGGGCGCAGTATTCATCAATGATGTTCTCTTCACCGTCATTGAGATAGCGGGTATTGCACTTTTTTAAATGCCAATAACCTTTCTCTGCGGCAGCGAGATATTGTTCACGGCTGAATTCGCCATCAATATCGCATCTTGCAGCGGCCGCAAGCGCGGCTATTGCCACTCCGCCACCTTGACGAAAACCGGCTTGATAATCGTTGGATTTGTGACCCTGCTGAGTTTCATAAGCACAGATTTCTCTGCGCTTAATGTCCTTACTCCACTGGTCGAAAATCGTCATATAAAAAAATCCCTCGGAGTGCTGCATACGAACTAAGAAATCAGCACCAAACAACGCCTCTTCCTTAAGGCGAGTGCGAGAAAATGCAGCAAACTCCGAGCGATGGTCTAAAATCGCTAACCCTTTGAATAGGTTCCATACCACAATGGGGGTTTGTTGTGGATTCAAATAGTTAGCGTAAGAAAGGTGACTTAAATATTTGCTAACGTCACCTGAAGCGTCGTACCAGCCACCATGCACATCGGCAGTGGATGATGTGCCTAACAGAGGTACCGACTTATCTTGCTTGTCAAAAATTCCGCCACAGCGTTGTGACTTGAAATAATGCAGCACGTCTGAAAAAGTGCGCTGCATCAGTAGACCCTGAGCAATAGAAAAAACTTCAGATTGCGTACTTTCAGATTGAGAGTTTTCAACACGTAAGTAAAAGCTGCCTTCTCCAGTAAACTGAGAGAAGTCGATACGGTGAAAATATCCGTGATGCCAATTCGCCACTTTACCGTGTCGCTCAATGGTGAGTTGAGCGACAGTCTTATGGCTATAACTGCAAACAAGTTGAGCAAAAGTAGCGTGTAGCTCTGAGGTTCTACTCAAAAGCACTGCCTGCTTTGGTCCCAATGTTTCATAGCCAATGTGGTTGATCAGTAACTGCATTTAGGTCTCCAGTTGCCTTTTGACCAGCACTGCTTAGCAGCGCTGAGCCTTCTTAATACATCAGGTCCGCCCAAGACGAAGGCGAGCCTATTAATTGTTATTAAACGCTTAGTTTTCGTATAAATAGCAACGGACAAAGTGGTTATCCGCCAGTTGGGTTATTGCTGGTAATTGCTCGCGGCACTTGCTGGTGGCATGAGTACAGCGTCCAGCAAACGGGCAGCCAACTGAAGCAGGTGTCCACAACGGGATCTCACCTTTGTTGCCTTTCAGTTTTTCGTGGATCGATTTTTTGGGATCCGGAACCGCTGAAACCAGTAACTGGGTGTAAGGGTGCTGCGGATCGTGAATGATCTGCTCGGTATCTCCCCATTCCACCATGTGACCGACATACATCACGGCCAGATCTTCTGCGATGTAACGAGCGGTGGCGATGTCGTGAGTGATGTAAAGAAGTGACATTTTCTTCTCAAACTTCATCTCTTCCATCAAGTTCAAAACACCAGCACGGATTGATACGTCAAGCATTGAAGTCGGTTCGTCAGCCAGCACAACTTCAGCACCTACAGCAATGTTACGAGCTAAGTTGACACGCTGACGCTGACCGCCTGAAAGCTGGTGCGGGTATTTCGCTGCCGTCTCTTTTGGTGGAATTAATCCCACCTGTTCCAACAGGTCATACACACGTTCCTGAAGCTCTTTCTTATTGCCTGATTTCACTTTCTTATGAATCAAAAGTGGGCGGGCAATATGGTGGAAAATGGTATGAGTCGGGTTTAGCGAGCCAAACGGATCTTGCCAAACCATTTGTATGCCTTCGCGGTAATGCATCAGATCAGAACGAGATTTGATCTCTTGAATGTCACGACCTTTGTACTCAATGTTGCCTGAAGTCGGAGCGTACATTTTGGCGATCATTTTAGCGGTAGTGGATTTACCAGAACCGGATTCACCAACCACGGAAAGTCCACGGCTTTTGTACATCTTGAATGACACGTCATTGATTGCACGCATCATTGGCTGCTTCAATGTGTTGCTGTTGATCGGGAAGTCTTTAACCAGATTCTTCCCTTCAATTAATAGATTTTCGTTTTGAATATTCATATTTCTTTCCACCCCTAACTTTGCGAATAGCGTTGCTGTACACGTCTCAAGCTATAGCTTTACCTGAGCAATCGGCTCACCATAGAGGTGGCAATTGGAAAAGCGTCCCAGCTCTATTTGACGTAGCTGAGTCGGAACTTTGGTACAGGTTTCATGGACACGGTCACAACGTGCCTGAAAACGACAACCTTGCGGAATTTCAAGTAAGTTCAGAGGGTTACCAGGAATTCCCGTAAGTTTGGTTTTTGGCCCCGTTAGTGGTGGAAATGAGCTTCCCAGACCTTTGGTGTAAGGGTGGAATGGGCTTTGTAGAATCTCTTTTGAAGGCGCAACTTCAATCAGTTCACCGGAATACATGATGCCAATGCGGTCTGAGAACTCGACCATCAGTGACAAGTCATGAGTGATAAACAAAATAGAGAAGCCGAACTCTTCTTTTAGTGCGTAGATTTTTTGCAGAATTTCACGCTGAACCACCACATCAAGTGCCGTGGTTGGCTCATCCATGATGATCATTTTTGGATTAAGCGCTAACGCAATCGCAATCACCAAACGCTGACGCATACCACCTGAAAATTGGTGTGGGTAGTCATTCAAACGACTCGGGTGAATATCCACAATTTCCAACAAGCCTTCAGCGCGGCGTTTAGCCTGCTCTCTGGTCAAATTGGTATGGCGCATAATCACATCGCAGAACTGCTCTTCCATGGTGAGTACAGGGTTGAGAGCATTCATCGCACTTTGGAAGACCATCGACATTTGGCTCCAGCGAAATGACTGCATTTTTTCGTCGCTGTATTGAAGAATGTCTTCGCCATTGAAGATCACTTCGCCACCAGTAATAAACGCAGGCGGCTTATGTAGGCGCATCAACGAGAAGGCGACGGTTGATTTACCACAACCAGATTCACCCGCTAAGCCAAACACTTCGCCCGGTGCGATATCAAAGCTGACGTTGTTACAGGCGCGAACATCGCCTGCATCAGTAATATAGTCCACGCATAAGTTGCGGATTGAGATAAGTGGTGCTGTCATGTTATTTGTCTCCGCTCCATAGTGCATTTTGAGGTGGTAGGTTAGGCTCACGCTGCGATTTGTCTTGCTGCGCGAGTTTCTTCCAACGCTTCATCCCTTTATGAGAACGCAATTGTGGGTTAGCGATTTCGTCTACCGCGAAGTTAAGCAGTGCCAGACCAGTGACGAGTAACGTCAGTGATAAACATGGAGCTAACAGTTCCCACCAAGCGCCAACCAACATAGATGAAGAGGTTTGCACGTTGTAAAGCATGATGCCCCAACTGATGGTGTTTGGATCTCCCAGACCGAGGAAGGAGATAGTGGCTTCCATCATCACGGCGTACATTACTGAGCCGATAAAGCTTGCGCCGACAATTGAGATAAGGTTTGGTAGGATTTCAACGAAGATGATGCGCCATGAACTCTCACCTAATACTTCAGCCGCTTTTACAAACTCTTTCTCACGCAGTGCAAGTGTCTGAGCTCGAACAACACGGGCACCCCATGCCCAGGAAGTACACCCGATAATGAGGGAGATGGTCAGTGGGCCAGCTTCACCAATGAAAGCAGCAACCACGAACAACAGTGGGTACTGAGGGATAACCAACATGATATTCATTGCTGCGGTTAAGAAGTCATCCACCTTGCCACCGAAGTAGCCCGCTGAAACACCAATGATGGTTGCCAGGAAACAAACGGTGATACCTGCACCGAAACCTACTGCTAGAGATACGCGTGCGCCGTAAGCAACTTGTGACCAAACATCGCGTCCCATGCGTGTTGTACCTAGTGTGTGATCCGCTTTTTTTGACATAGTCAGAGTTCTTCTGTCTGTCGCCAGATTCTCAGCAACCCAGCCATTCGGGTCACTTTTGGCGGCTTTCACAACAAACGATGGGTATTCATGTGGGTTGCCAGTTCGTTTATCTGGTGCGTGTTTCGTAATCAGCGGTGCAGCAAGCGCGATGAACAAGAATACAGAGAGAATAGCGACACCTATCATGGCGACTCGGTTGCCTGATAACAGTTTCCAAAGTGCTTTCATGATTATTTACCTCCCTTACGTAGACGAGGGTCGAGTACGACATACAGCATGTCTGCGAGCAGGTTAAAGAACAGCATAAACAGAGTCATGATAAGAAGTTGGCCTTGTAGAACTTGGTAGTCACGAGATGTAATAGCGTTAAACAGAACCGTACCAAGACCTGGGTAGTTGAAAATGATTTCGATAATGAGCTGACCACCGATAGCCATACCTAGTGACATTGAAAGCGCAGTGACACTTGGCAGTAATGCGTTACGAGCTGCGTAGTTGAATACAACGCGGTTTTCACTCAAGCCTTTGCCTTTCGCCATCGTGATGTAGTCTTCAGCAAGCAAGTTAATCATGTTGTTACGCATGTTGACCAAGAAACCGCCGATTTGAACGATAGAGGCACAGATAAGTGGCAGTACTGCGTGGTAACCGACATCTTTAATAAATGTCCAGCTTGTCCAGTCAGGCATGGTGCCGGCTGTGTATGCGTAACCCGTTGGGAACCATTTCAAGCCGATAGCAAAAATGAACATGGCAAGCATGGCGATAACCACTTGAGGAACCGCTTGAATAACCAGCATACCCGGAGTGATGAAGGTGTCGTAACGGCTACCGCGTTTCCACGCAGCAAAGATGCCGAGAATTGAGCCGATTGAGAAAGAGATAATGACGGCAGTACCGGCAAGGAAAAGTGACCAGCCAAATGCACCACTTAAAAGATCATTAACGCTCAAAGGGTAGAACTTAATTGAAGTACCCAGCTCCCAGCTAAAGATACTTTTCATGTATACGGCATATTCCACGTACCAAGGTCCGCCGACGAAGCCTAGTAGCTCCTTCATTGCGGCGATACGCTCAGGTGTTACCTGTGTTGTTGCGTTAGCAAACATCATGGTAACTGGGTCACCAGGCATTGCTCGTGGAATAATGAAATTGATGGTGGCTGCAACGAGCAGCGCGGCAAAATAAAATGACAAACGTCTTAAAAAATAACCCATAACTTACACCTTACTCACCCGATATTTGTTTACGTGCTAGCGAAATTTAGAGCGAGAAATCCCCTGACGCATGGCGCCATCTGTTTTTCAAATAGTGGGGATTTAAATAGGCGGCGCACGAAGTACGCCGCAAAGAACTAACGTTTACTTAACTGGTTTTAGGTCCAGTACGTGAAGTAGACGTTCTGGGATACCAGCCCATACGCTTGGACGACCTTTCGGGTTGTCTTCGCTCCACCAACCAGTGAATCGAGTGGTGTTGTACTGGTACATCCAAGCGCCTGACAATACAGGGATAGTAACTTGGTTTTCAGCGATGATTTTCTGAATACCGTGAGCAATTTGTACCTGCTCGTTCTTATCTGCTGTTTTGTAGAAGCTATCTAGTAGACCGTCTAGCTTGTCGTTTTTGTAGAAGTGCATTGCGAAGCGAGGCATACCTTCACCACCTTGAAGTGCTGAGTGATATGCACTGTTCCAGTATAGGTAAGGGTCAGCACCGTGGAAGTAGTTTGTGTATGCTACGTCGTAAGTACCTTTCAGCATTGCTTCGTTGTAAACAGCAAACTCAGGAGTACGAGCTTTCGCTTGGATACCCACTTCATTAAGCTGTTCTACTGCAAGTTGAACTGTGTTGTTGAAGTCAGTCCAACCGTTTGGAGATTGAATCAGTAACTCAAAAGATTTACCTGAAGGCGTGTCGACGAAGCCGTCACCGTTCACATCTTTAAAGCCTGCTTTAGCTAGAAGTGCTTTTGCACCTTCAGCATTGTAAGTGTTAAAGCCTTTGTACTTGCTGTGTACTTCTTCATCTGACCAAGCTTCAAATGCATAACCTAAACCTGACGCGAAGTCGTTCACTGTACCGCCACCGTAGAATGCGATGTCGATAATGGTTTGACGGTCAATCGCCATGGAGAATGCGCGACGGAAATCTACATTGTTCAGAGCTTCTTGTTTTGCTGGATCTGGGTTTTTGAAGTTAACCACAAACGCTTGAGTACCAGATGCTGGGTACCAGTAGTGGTGGTTAGGACTTGCTGCTGCGTAAGTGCGATCAATGTCAGGAATGAATGATGAAGTCCAATCCAGCTCAGAGTTCACGACTTTACCTAATAGCTGATCGTTGTTTGCGATTTGTGGAACGCGTAAACAGTCAACTTCTAGGTTTGCTGCATCCCAGTAGTTAGGGTTACGGCACTGAATGTAAAGTTGCGGAGTGAAGGTGTCGATTTCAGTAAACGGACCAGTACCAACAGGGTTTTCATTGGTGAAAGTGGTAGGTTCTTTGACATCTTTCCAGATGTGCTCAGCTACGATCGGAACAAGCGAAATTTCGTATGGTACGTTTGAGTTCGCTTCAGTCAGTTCGAAGCGTACGGTGTATTCATTTACTCTCTCTACACTCTTAACCCATTTGTTGATACCGCGTTGGTCAAGCTCAGGTTTATTCTTCAGTAATTGGTAAGAAAATAGGATGTCATCTGCAGTAAACGCTTGGCCATCAGACCATTTCACGCCTTTACGAACGTTAAATGTCACGCTCATTAGGTCGTCAGCCATTTTGTAGCTTTCTGCAAGACGCATTACCGGAGTGTTGCCTTTCATCTCGTTGAAAACCACTAATGGCTCATAGATGAAATCTGTGGTTGTACGTAGGTTTGTTGCTAAGTACGGGTTGAAGTTACGAACCATAGTTGGGTAGAAATCAGGTACTATGGTTAGCTCACTGCGTGCTAGGGCAGGAGCTGAGACGCTAATTGCTCCAGCGATAACGGCTGTTGCGAGTGCTGTCTTTTTAATATTGGCAAGCATAGCTGTTCCTTACTGTTTGCTTCATTTCACGAATGGATATGAATGTCATCATGGGATGAACAATTTCCAAAGGTTTACCTCATATTGAGTTCCACCAGCGGAGGAGCAGGAGGAATATGAGTGGCCTGTAAACCGTTGGCTGAGGTAAGAAAACACTTTGTACGAACATTTAGCAATTCCATTTCTCGTTAAAAACGTCAAAACTCATCCATTCTCCGTCATTAACGTCAAAATTTGTTATGGTTGATGATGTTTTAACCGTTTAATATAAGTGGTAAAAACATCTTTAGTGTGTGTTTTTTGCTCAATGGTTAGTGGTTGCTTACTTTTTGTGTCTTGTTTTTATTGGTTTGGATTCTGTTTTCAATAAAGTGAGATTATTATCACTACCGCTTTCCTCCGTTAATTTGTCTGCGTAAATTAATTCTGGCGAATTGTTGTGATTCAAATCCCACAGCCAAACAATTTCTTCTTTTTTAGCTAATGATAGGGGCTTTCTGGGGCTGAAAGTGGATTAATTCTAACGACAATAACTAAAAATAAAGATATTAATTTTCTTCGTAAATTAACTTAAGTGAAACGTGTTTAGAACTTGGTTAAGTTTGAACTCTCGGTTACTGATATGAAGTCAGGAGTGCCTCTAAAGAACGCTGATGGCTGCTTTTATCGATAATCCTCCTCGTAGCTAAAAAGCCTTACCGAAGAGGGTGAGACTGGGTGGGAAGTGATTTAACTAACACGCATAAAAAAGCCCACGTCAGTGGGCTATTAGAGTTGATGTTTATCGCTGCTAATGGTGTTACATAGCAGCGATAAGTTTCTGCAACTTGTTACGCAAGGCTTCAAGGTGAGTGCGCTCTGACCCCGGCTCATTGTGATGCTCAAGGATGTAATCGAGCGAGTTTAGTACGGTACGCCAGCGTGGGGTTTTCGGCAGCGTTTCGATACGCAGATACTTGTCGAGTGTACGTGTTTGCAATGTACTTCTGTCCAAGTAAACACGCCACAGTCCGCTTTGTTCTGCAAAAGTGAACTTGGTTTGGCCGGGAGCTTTCTCCCAGTAGTTGAGTGCGCTTGTCATCGCATCAACAAGCACTGCACGCATAAGCTCTTGCTTGGATTGATTGTCGCCTTCTGCTTTATCTGCAATTCTGGTGAACTCTCCGCCTAACTCTTTAAGTTGCTGCAGTCTTTCTTTATCGCCACTAAACGCATAACTCGATAGGGCATCAACCGCTGTTTCTAGGTTATGTATTCTTTGTGCGCTCTGAGCACCGCCAATATTTAAAATATAAATCGCCTGCATACCAGAGCCTTTAGGGAGCTTTAGAATATCCGCTGGTAAATGAAGGCGTGAATCACCAACAAAAATATCGACTTCGCCACAATAGTGTTCTTGAGTAATATTGAGATGTTTATGGGAAAACAGCTCTTCAGCACTAGAGCGTTTCAGTTGCTCTTGTGTGCGCTTAAACAGTCTGGATGCCGCTTGGTTAGCGAATAGAACTTTGTTGTTTTCTTTGAGGCACACAATGGCTTCAGGTGCGGATTCTAACTGTTCCAGCAATCGTTCTTGTGTTTCGAGTAAATCGGCCTCGACGACATTTCTCTGCTTGAGTTCATTTTGCAACTCAAGATTTTCCAATCGCCGTTGTTCTGCCTGACTTGCAGCCATATGAGCATGAATCCTAGCTGCTAACTCTTTTTTATTGAACGGTTTTGACAGATAGTCATTCGCGCCAGCGGCAAAGCCTCTCAAGCGATCTTCTGTTTGATTCAGCGCAGTAAGCATGATGATAGGTAAATCGGTGAGGCTGTATTTTTCTCTTAGCTTTTCACACACTTGGTAACCACTCATGCCCGGCATCATAATATCGAGCAGCAGTAGCTCTGGCTTTTCGTTCTCAACGGCTCTTAGCACTTCGTTACCATCAGCAACGGTGCGTACGCGGTAGCCTTCTAAGCGTAAGAAGCTGTCCAAAATTCGAAGGTTTACAGGTTCGTCATCGGCAACCAGCAGTAAAGGTCCGTCACTATTCTCCGGCAAATTGCTGGTATCGGGCAGCTCAACCTCTCCAACTTCAAGTACTTGGTAGTGAGGCTGTTCAGTCAGTCTCGCGCGCTCAATATCTTCTGCTGAAGCAATAGGCAGCGTGAAGCTGAATGTTGTACCAACCAACGGCTGGCTGCTGACATAAAGAGTGCCGTTCATCAGTTCAATCAGTTGTCGGCTAATTGATAGACCTAATCCAGAACCTTGACGATAACGGTTAGTCTCGACGGTTCCTTGGATGAGCGGTTCAAAAATATGTTCCAACTGTTCGGCGGGAATGCCTTGACCGGTATCGACAACCTGGACACGAACCTGATCATCAATTTGAGAAGCAGAGATAACAATCTTGCCTTCCGACGTATACTTGATCGCGTTACCAATCAGGTTATACAGCACTTGCTCTAAACGCTGCGGATCGGCAAAAACCCAGAACTGATTGTCTGAAATTTGATTGATGATTCTTATAGGCTTCTTACCCAACAAGTGGTTAGAGAGTTCTAACACCAAACGCGTTGAGCTGGACAGATCAACCGCATCACACTGAATATCCAAGTCGCCATAACGCATCTTATGGTAGTCGAGTAAGTTATCGACCAGTCGAGCAAGGCGTTGTCCACTGGTGGCAATGATATCCAACTGATATTTGTGATCAGAAGTAATAGGACCGTTAGCTCCGGATATTAAGGCTTCTGCAATACCAATCATGCCGTGCAGAGGGGTTCTCAGCTCGTGAGAGGTTGTGGCCAGAAATTCATCTTTCAGCTTGTTCGCAAGTTGCAGTTCATCGTTTTGTTTTCGAATGATTTGGATGTTTTTTTCCAATTCACTGTTTTGCGATTTGATGAGTTGGATTTTTTCACGGATAGAACGCTGCATACGTTCAAAGCTCACCGCAAGACGACCAATCTCATCTTTACGATCGGTATTAATCATACTTTCATCGAGATCTCCAGCGGATGCTCGTTCAGCTGCCCACGTTAGTCTTAACAGTGGTGAAGTAATGAAGTTTGAAAGCATGTGTGACGCGATAACCACTAGCACGATGGCGGTCAGCATGGCAAAAATGAACAGTTTTTCTAACTGGTTTACTCGCGCAAAAGCCTCTTTTTCGGGCAGTTCTACGACAATAGCCCAATGTGTGCTGTTTAGGTTGATCGGAGCATAAGCTGCGATATTTTTTTCACCAACGGCGTCAGTGTAGGTACCTACTTCTTTCTTGCCAGATAAAGCTAAATTTATGACTTCACGACTTTTATCTATATCGTCTTGTAGGTAAGAAAGCGTTCGGGAGCGGTGATCTGGCCCGACAAGAAGCGTCTGCATTGGTGAGTTGTTGCTGTCAGCGATGAGTTTGGTGATTCCCTTGTTTGGCAGGCGGAACATCGCATAGCTGTGCAGATAACCTTGTTGAATGATCGGTGCACCAAACCAGGCGTATTGTTGTCCGTTTTCCTCAACAAAATCGGAAAGAATGACAGGGGTAAAATCTTCGTTGTTTTTTCTCTGCTCGGAAACAGTTTTTTCTAAGCGCTGAAAGGTCTGACCTAAGTTCGCGTCTTTGAATTTTCCGCTAAACAGGTTGGTACCGTACTCTTCGTTTTTATTGATTGAGTAAGTGACATTACCTTGTAAATCGACCAATAAAATATCATCAAAATCAGAGCGTTTGAGCAGTTCCATGTATGCCCAGTGATAACGTTTATGCAAAAGGCGGTAACGCTCACTGCCGACATAGCTACTGGATTGCGGTAACACAGACGTTTTAACCTGATCTCCGGAACCTAAGATATAGCGCTGTTGAGCGTTCTCTCTGGCTTGTTCTATGTTTTCGCCCAAACGTGTAAAAGCATTGACTAGGCCATAAAATCGTCCACCACTGGCATAGGCGAGCTCTGAGCGGACAAAGCCCATCACCTCAGACTCTTTGGCGTTGAGGTAATCGATAACTTGTTGTTGTTTGGTGTCCCGAACTGACAGCAGGTGGGAGGTACTTTGTTCTTGAAGATCGTCAATATGAGACTTCAAGAAGAAAATAGCTGTGACAGTCAGAGGAGTAATGCTGAGAACCAGAAAGGCCAGCATCAAGGTGTTTTGTAAGCGTTTAAACTTTTGCCTGCGATAAAACCTGAACATATCAAAGAGAATTCTTTCAATGAAACTTGCAGGAAAACCTGCAAGTTGTGTGATTGAGTAAAAACGGGTTACGCAGAAGTTAACAAGTTTTTTTTCTTTGACAAGTAAGTCCCACTTAAAGCGTGGACATAGGCTCATTTTTAACTAAATTATCACCAGGTGTTAGGATTTTTTGCGTGATAAATAGAGAATTTGCTGGTCTTATTTAACGTCTCGCAATTACCTAGCGACTGTTCAATAATCGGCGGGTATTTCAAGAAACTATTGGCCACTACGAATAGTTCACCATTAGCGGTTAAATAGCTTGGTGCTTTTTCTAATAAGGTTTCCGTTGCGTTATAGCTGGTGTCTAAGCCGGCATGGAACGGAGGGTTAGTGACGATGAAGTTATAGTCTGTCGCGGTATCTGAGTAGATATCTGATGCGAATACACGGCCAGATAATTGATTGGCTTTCAGTGTTTCCTCACTTGAGCGTACAGCCAACGCACTGATATCACACATTTCCAACTGAATATCCGTGTTCAGTGTCGCCATCACGCAGCCAAGAACACCAGCGCCACAACCAAAATCAAGCACTTTACCACTAAGCTTAGGCAAACTATCGAGCAGTAATCGACTGCCTAAATCAAACTCACCATGGCTAAATACGCCAGGCAAACTACGAATGGTAAGTTCATGTTCTTGATATTGAACGGTATAAGACTTGAACCAATCTTCGATCTGGAAAGCTTTTGGCTGTTCTAAGCATTGACCCCAATAGAAAGAGCAACGGCGGGCAGAATCGAACTTTGTCACGCTACCATAGTCTGCAAACATCTTCTCGATGCTTTTTACACCAGAGCGGTTTTCACCAACAACCACGATCTCTGTGTTGACCCCAAGTTTTGCCATCAACATAGCGAGCAGATATTCCGCTTCCATCTTTGCTTTTGGCCAGTAGAGAAGCACCATATCTGCATCGATATCGCCTTCTAGCTCGGCACCAAAATGGACGCTAATCGCTGACTTTGATTTAAGCTGACGGTAGTAGCCATAGTTGGTGGTAAACACAGAAACGGAAACACAGTGTTTGGCAAGTTCGACAGGAAACAGATCTTCGGCTTCACCTGCTACGAGTACTTTTTTATTCTCAAAGTATGCAAGCTGGCGTTGAGCAATTTGGCTTGGGGTAATGTAATTAGACATTTAGAGCCTGTTATCTTTTAGGTTCAATTAAGCTAGGTTCAATTTTGGAGCCGATTCTCGCATAGTCGGCTCCAAGCATGAAGCTTTTTAGCTGTTGTCTTGGTTATCGAGAAAGTTATGGAACTCTTCTTCGTAAATGTTAAACAGTACGATGGCAATCGCGAAGATCAGAGGACCATAGATAAGGCCAATTAAACCAAACAGCTGAATACCACCCAGTAGCGAGAAGAAGATCATCAGGGTGTTCATTCCTGCACTGCCTTGCATCAGGAAAGGTCTGAGCAAGTTGTCGATAGAGCCAACAATAGCCACGCTCCATACGGTAAGGAAGATAGCCCAAGTTGTCTCACCCGTTAGGAATAGATACGTCGCGGTTGGGATCCAGATGAGCGCGGTACCGACAACAGGAATAAACGACGCAAAACCCATCATGGTTCCCCAGAACAATCCCGGAAAGCCTGCTAACCACATACCAATACCACCAGCAACGCCCTGAGCGATCGCCGTAAGGAAAGATCCCATCACTGCTGATTTGGACACGCTTTCAATCTCATCCAATAAGCGGTCTTCTTGGCTACGAGACAATGGCAATATATGACGAATAGTTGAGATGATCTTTTCTCTGTCTCTTAGCAAGAAGAACAGAACAAATAGCATCAAGAAGAAGCTCATAATAAAACTTGTCGCATCACCTAATATCTTGGCGCTGATGCCAACCAGATTAGTGCCAAAGCTGGTCGCGAATTGTGCAATTTTCTGTGCAATTTGTTGTGGGTTAATACCATCAAAAGGTAAATACTGATTAGCTAAACCTAATCCTTTTACCACCCAAGGATGGTTAAACAGAGTCTGAATGCCGCCATGGGTTACCCACTGATATACGTTCTGAGAAAACTTGGATCCTTGTTGAACGATCGCCGCAAATACGAAAAGCAGCGGAATGACAATAATAAATGTCAGAATAATGCAGGAGAGCAATGATGAGATGTTTCTATGAGTGGGCATCATGTTGTCTAATTTTTCATGCAGAGGAATCATAAGCATGGAAATAATGAATGCCATAACAATCGAATTGATATAGGGTTCTACGAGTAAGTAGCAGGCGAAACCAGCGACGAGTAGGGCAATAACAAGAACCCAATGACTGGATGAAATTTTGATTTTTTCTGGCACTTTTGGTTGTCCTTGGAATCAAATAAGTATGTTTATAATGGCTGTAATTCAGTTGGTTAGCAATGAAGAGGGTATTATGGGATGTTGCAATGATGAGAAGTGTTGCGAAACTAAGAATGTAAAACGTCGCAGAATTTCATGGATCGGCGTTGTTGTTGCCGTACTAGTTGTACTAGTTATTGCCAACTGGAAATAAAATAAGGCTGCCAAAGCAGCCTTATTGTTCAAACTGGTTGTACGTTATTTTGCTTCAGCTGCAATAATCGCTAAACAGTGATCCGCTGCTTCAAGTGTCGCTTCAATTTCTCTTGAGCCGTGAGCCAGAGAAGTAAAGCTTGCTTCAAATGCCGACGGCGCAAGGTAAACACCTTTATCCAGCATTAAGTGGAAGAAGCGCTTAAAGCGTTCGATATCACATTTGGTCACGTCTTCGTAGCAGGTAATGCTTTCCTGCTCAGTGAAGAAGAAGCCAAACATACCGCCCACTTGGTTCACGACCATTGGGACACCATGTTTATCTGCAAGGTATTTAAAACCGTCAGCTAATTGCTTAGTTTTAAATGCAAGACGTTTCTCGTTACCTTCTTCTTTCAGAAGACTCAGACACGCAAGGCCCGCAGCCATCGCTACTGGGTTTCCTGACAATGTACCAGCTTGGTATACAGGGCCTGTTGGTGCGATAAATTGCATGACATCTTTACGGCCACCAAATGCGCCGACAGGCATACCGCCGCCAATCACTTTACCTAATGTTGTTAAGTCTGGCTTGATATTGTAATGAGCTTGAGCGCCGCCAAGGGCTACGCGGAAGCCGGTCATTACTTCATCAAAAATCAACAATGCGCCTTCTTGATCACAGATCTCACGTAGACCTTCGTGGAAGCCTTCCACTGGTGGAATACAGTTCATGTTGCCTGCAACAGGTTCAACGATGATACATGCAATTTCACCTTTATTTGCAGCGAACAGTTCACGTACTGATTCAAGATCATTAAAGCGTGCCGTTAATGTGTGTTTTGCAAAATCAGCAGGTACGCCAGGGGAGCTTGGTTGACCCAGCGTCAAGGCACCTGAACCTGCTTTTACTAATAAGCTGTCTGCGTGACCATGGTAACAACCTTCAAACTTAATGATCTTGTCACGACCAGTGAAACCACGCGCTAGGCGAATTGCACTCATGGTCGCTTCTGTACCAGAGCTCACCATACGTAGCTGTTCCATTGAAGGAACTAACTCAGACACTAGCTCAGCCATCGTGATTTCGATTTCAGTCGGAGCGCCGAAACTCAAACCACGGTTTGCCGCGTTGATCACTGCTTCGCGGATAACGGCGTGGTTATGACCAAGAATCATAGGTCCCCAAGAACCTACATAATCAATGTATGCTTTACCATCAGCATCAAAGATGAATGCGCCGTCTGCTCGCTCAATAAAAATTGGAGAGCCACCAACACCGTTAAACGCACGAACAGGAGAGTTAACGCCGCCAGGAATTTTTGATTGAGCTTTGTTATAGAGATCAGCTGATTTGGTCATGGAATCTTCCTCTTTATTGTGTCTCGGACCAAGTTGCTGTGCATTGTACGCTTGTGAGTGCGGAGGTGAAACGTTTTAACTAAATTTCTGACCCTTCTCACTGAGTTATCTAGTTTAATCAGCAAAAATGGAGCTCATCATTTCTGAAGACTCTGAACTAAGTATCGGTGAATACTTGAACGTATAGGTCAGGTATTAGATAATCGCCGCATTATTAAAAAAGAGTCATGTCCATCAGATTGATCTAGTGAATAATATCTGGTGTACATTTACGCGACTGAGAGAGGTCATTGTGAGTGATGTAAATGTACCGTTATCCTTTTCGGATGCAGCAGCAACACGTGTTAGAGCGTTGATTGCTGAAGAAGAAAACCCGGCACTGAAACTACGTGTGTATATTACAGGTGGTGGTTGTAGTGGCTTCCAATACGGATTCACATTTGACGAGAATGTAAATGATGGAGACACCACAATCGAAAATAGCGGAGTAACCCTAGTGGTTGACCCTATGAGTCTGCAATATCTGATTGGCGGAGTGGTTGATTATACGGAAGGGCTAGAAGGTTCTCGCTTTTTTGTAAACAATCCAAACGCAACAACCACATGTGGTTGCGGTGCATCGTTTAGTGTTTAACTAATGATGTAGAGTGAATTAGCTATCTAAATGAAATTTCAGCTGATTCACTCTCCTTGCATATTTGAGTTGTTGTGCAGGGACATATATATAAAGGATTGTCCATGTCTCATGTCTCATTGAGAAGCTTACTTGGCGGGCGACATTTTACACAAAAGCCTTGGCTCGTTTCTTTCATACTGATCATATTGTTAACCCTCTGGCTGAGTCTTGGCTCACTTAACGCACAAGAGCAAGCACCAGAAAAATCTGCAGATACCATCCCACTTGCTAAAGTGATGTATCAAACCTTCCATGCTGAACCTACAGAAAAGAAAATCGATCTTTACGGCCGCACAGCGCCAGATAAGAAAGCTCGTTTATCTGCGGAAATCGCAGGCAAGATCTTACTCACCAAAATCGACAAAGGTGACAAAGTCTCTAAAGGGCAAGTAATTGCGCTTATTGATCAAGGTGATTTGCAATCTCAGCTTGATCGAGCAAAGGCAGTGTTGTCGGTGAAACGTCAAGAGTTCAAAGCGGCAGAGTCGCTTAAAAATCGTGGATTGCAGGGCGAAATCGCTTATACAAACGCTCTTGCAGAACTTACCGATGCCAAATCCAGTGTGAAAACGGTCGAAATGCACCTAGCGCACACTTCAATTGTTGCACCTTTCGATGGCGTAGTTGAAAACTTGTTTATTGAACAGGGCGATTTCGTTGGGGTTGGCGACCCAGTAGCAACCTTGATTGATCTTAAGAAATTGGTGATAGAAGCGAATGTAAGTGAACGCCATATTCAGAGTATTACTAAAGGTCAACCAGCAACCATTCACTTTATTCAAGGCTCTCAAACTCAGGGAACCGTGCGTTATTTGTCTCAGCTTTCTTCTCCTTCAACCAATACTTTCGCGATTGAAGTGGAAGTACCTAATCCGAATCAGCAGATCCCAGCAGGGGTAAGCACTCAAGTTGAATTGAATTTAGAAACGCAAATGGCAGTGAAAATTACTCCAGCCATGCTTGCGCTTGATGATCAAGGAAACTTAGGGGTGAAAACCTTGGTTGAAGACAGGGTTCATTTCGTTCCTATTCAACTGGTCAAAGCGGAGCAAGACGGCGTTTGGCTAACGGGCTTAGGCGAAGAAGTTGACATCATTACTCGTGGTCAAGGTTTTGTGCGTGATGGTGATAAAGTCGCAGCGGTTAAGCACACAGCAGATATAGAAACCCAACCGTTACAGGACAGTAAGCCTTAGGAGGCGACATGTTTGCGTTAATTGACGCGGCACTGTCGCGTACTCGAACTATGCTCGTGCTATTGGTGTTTATTCTTGTAGCGGGCGCATTAACTTATGTCACGATTCCTAAAGAATCGAGTCCAGATATTACTATCCCAATCATCTATGTTTCTGTTTCTCACCAAGGTATTTCACCGGGAGATGCGGAGCGTTTGATTGCTCGTCCTTTAGAGCAAGAATTACGTTCCATCGAAGGCATTAAGGAGATGACGTCCAATTCTTCTGAAGGCCATGCTTCTGTTGTCCTTGAATTCAACGTCGGTGTCGATCTTGATAAGGCGATGGCGGATGTGCGAGATGCGGTAGATTTAGCCAAGCCGAAATTGCCAGCCGACAGTGATGAGCCAACCGTAAACGAAGTGACGTTAGCGAATGCACAGCCAGTATTGTCTGTTGTTTTATACGGCACAGTACCTGAACGTGGCATAGTACAAATCGCTCGTCTATTACGGGATAAGTTGGAGAGTTTCCGTCAAGTTCTAGAAGTGGATATTGCCGGTGACAGAGACGACATCGTTGAGATCATTGTCGATCCACTGCTCATGGAAAGTTATGGATTAGATCAGGGCGATATTTACAACCTGATAGCGTTAAATAACCGTGTTGTAGCCGCAGGCTTTGTAGATACGGGTTATGGCCGTTTTTCTGTCAAAGTTCCTTCGGTGTTTGACTCGATAAAAGATGTCTTAGAGCTGCCAGTGAAAGTGGATGGCAAGCAAGTTGTCACATTCGGTGATATTGCAACAGTACGACGCGCATTCAGAGACCCAAGCTCGTTCGCCAGACTAGACGGCAAATCCGCCATCGTTTTGGATGTTAAAAAGCGAGCGGGCGAGAACATCATTGAAACGGTAGAACTTGTCAAAACCGTTATACGTGAAGCGCAAAAGAGAGAGGATTGGCCATCCAACTTATTGGTCAAGTACACATGGGATGAATCTCAAGATGTCGAGATGATGCTAAATGACCTGCAGAACAATGTGTTATCAGCCATTATTCTTGTCGTTATCGTTATCATCGCCGTATTGGGTGTGAGAACCGCATTGTTGGTTGGTGTTTCTATCCCAGGTTCATTCTTAATCGGCTTGCTGACACTTTCGGTATTTGGATTAACCGTTAACATCATCGTATTGTTCGCGCTCATTATGGCGGTCGGTATGCTGGTGGATGGCGCGATTGTTGTGACCGAGTTTGCCGATAGGCGAATGCAGGAAGGAATGCCTAGAGGGGAAGCTTATCGCGATGCAGCGAAACGTATGGCATGGCCTATCACGGCTTCTACTGCGACCACTCTCGCGGCGTTTGCCCCTTTGCTGTTCTGGCCGGACGTAACAGGCGAGTTTATGAGGTATTTACCTCTGACTCTGATTGCTACGTTGACCGCTTCATTAATTATGGCGATGCTGTTTGTGCCAGTTTTAGGTAGCGTAATGGGGCGTCCTCAAAACGTAACTGCCGAAGCGAGAGCCAATATGGTGGCGTTACACGAAGGCGAATTTGATAAGGCGACGGGTATCACCAAGCTTTATTACCAGACGCTTTCTGTTGCTTTACATCACCCGCTGAAAATCCTTTTGAGTGCGATTGTCATGTCTGTCGCAATTGGATTTGCCTATGTCAAAGCCGGTAATGGTGTGGAATTCTTCCCTGAGGTCGATCCGCCATTTTTCAATGTTAAAGTGCGTTCTTATGGTGATCTTTCTATTCATGAAAAAGACACTATTATGCGTGAAATTGAACAGGTTATGCTGGGTCATGAAGAGTTTGAGAGTGTCTATACCAAAACTGGTGGCGATGATGTTATCGGCCAAATACAAGTTAAGCCTGTAGACTGGCAGTATCGTCGTAAAGTCATGGCAATTATTGATGAGCTAAAACTGACCACAGATAAGTTTTCGGGTGTGGAAATTGAGTATAAGTTTCCGGACGCGGGGCCGCCAGTCGATCATGACGTGGTTATAGAGCTTTCCGGCAATAATGCTCAAGAGTTAGAGTTGGCGGCTAAAACGGTACGCCACTGGGCTGACAGTTATGCTGTGTTTACCAATATTAGCGACTCATCTTCAAAACCGGGTATCGACTGGCGGATTGATATTCGTCGTGATGATGCTTCTCGCTTTGCTGCTGATGCAACTTTGGTGGGTAACACGGTTCAGTTTGTTACTAATGGTCTAAAAATTGGTGATTACTTACCCGATGATGCCAACGAAGAAGTGGATATTCTTGTTCGCTACCCAGAAGACAAGCGCGATATTGGGCGGTTTGATCAGCTTCGGGTAAAAACACCGGCGGGTTTAGTACCGATTACCAATTTTGCTGAAATCAAGCCAGATCATAAGCAAGATACGATAGAACGTATTGATGGACGCAGAGTTATCAACGTGATGGCTGATTTAAACGAAGGCTATAACTTGGGGCTAGAGTTACCAAAAATAGAGCAAGCATTAGCTGAGTTAGGATTACCACCAAGCGTTGAGTTTAAAATGAGAGGCCAGAACGAAGAGCAAGAGCATTCGGCGGCTTTCCTAGAAAAGGCGTTTTTAGTTGCATTGGTGGCTATGGCAGTAATTCTGATCACTCAGTTCAACAGCTTCTACCAAGCTTTTTTAATCTTGAGTGCGGTACTGTTTTCGACGGTTGGGGTTTTCGCTGGTTTGTTGATTTTCCAGAAACCGTTTGGTGTGATTATGTCCGGCATTGGCGTTATTTCACTGGCAGGTATTGTGGTAAACAATAATATTGTTTTAATCGATACTTATAATCAGCTGGTAAAACGCGGTTTGGATAAGAAAGAGGCAATACTCCGAACAGGCGTTCAACGTTTACGTCCGGTATTGCTCACCACCATAACCACGATCCTTGGCTTATTGCCTATGGTTCTGGAAATGAATATTGACTTGATCAACCAAAAGATTGAATTTGGTGCACCAAGTACTCAGTGGTGGTCGCAATTAGCCACAGCCGTCGCTGGCGGCTTAGCATTTGCAACAGTTCTAACTCTTGTATTGACGCCGTGTCTATTGATGCTGGGACGAAATAAGCACCAAGAATAGCGGTTAAAAAAAGCTGACAAAAAGGGCTGAGTTTATATTCAGCCCTTTTTGTCTTCTAGACATCTTCATCTTTGGTTTATATAGATACAGACAACTCGTTATTTTGCGTACAGTAACTGGCTGTATCTGTCTAAACGCTGCAGTCTAATTTCCGCATTGGCAATGAAAGTTTGTTTTGCTTTGCCTGTTAATGATTGAGATTGAGGCAATGACACTGTTCGTGGATTTTTATGAACACCATTGACCAAGAATTCGTAATGCAGATGAGCGCCTGTCACTCGGCCTGTTCTGCCTAAAGTACCAATGACTTGCCCTTGCTTCACTCTTTGACCAGTTTTTACGGTTCGCTTAGTCAAATGCAGGTATTTGGTAATGTAGGTATTGCTGTGGCGGATAAATACATAGTTACCGTTGAACTGGTTATAGCTCGATTTTTCTACCACGCCATCGCCAGCAGCCCAAATAGGTGTACCGATAGGCGCAACATAATCGGTACCTCTGTGTGCTTTCACTTGTCCAGTTACTGGGTGTAAGCGTCTTGGGTTAAAGTTGGAAGATACCCGACGAAAATCAAGCGGTGAGCGCAAGAAGGCTTTCTTCATAGCTCGACCACTTGGGTCATAGTAGTTCCCTGTATTGTCATCAAGTACTGCAGTAAAGTTTGTGCCTTGGTTGATAAAGCTGGCAGCGATGATATTTCCGCGATCAACCACTTCCCCTTCAACGATCTTTTCTTGATAGAGCAGTTTGAAGCTGTCACCAAAACGTATATCCAAAGCAAAATCGATATCCCAACCAAAAATCCCTGCCAACTCCATAATTTGGTTGGCGCTTAAACCTGCAGACATCGCGGCATTCCAGAAATTTGATGTGATCTCTGCTTCTGCATAGTTGTATTGGTAGAAGACTTCTTTCTTGTCTATTTCCGAGGTGTAACCATTTTCAGATTGGGTTATCACAAAGGTTTCGTAAGCACTCAGTTTACGTTTAAGTTGAACCAGTTCATTGTTGTCATCAAAGCCAAATTGCAGTTCATCGCCTGGACGTAGACGGCTTAACTGTTTGTTAATCTCATCGTTACTAGACGTTAAGCTGTATAGCTGTCTGGCACTGAGTCCAATACGTTGGAATAGAACTGCGGCGCTTTCTCCGGAACGAACCTTGTATTGCTCCCAGCGCAGAATCGCAGAAGGAAGAATCGTCGAGCCCGGAGAGAGAGCTTCACTATTAATAGCAAGTGGGTAGTGACGACCTACTTGTAGTTTGTTTGGATTCTTTTGCAAAGACTCTGGGCTAGGCAAAAATAAAAGAGCAAAAACAATCAACGCACTGCATAACGCGATTAAAGTTCGATGAATCCATGGAAGACGAGTGAAAATAGAAAGCATACTCGGAGGTCATTCAGTCAATAATTAATAAAAAATCCAGTTACGTAGTCTAACTGGTTTCAAAATGCATCGCTATTCAAGTAATATGTCGAACTATTAAATTTTTGCCAAATCTGTGGGAGTGAACAAGAATGGCGAGTATTGAAGCGGCTTTAGCTGAAATTAAACGTGGTGTTGAGGAACTGATTCCTGAAGAAGAGCTGATTGCTAAGCTTAAAGAAGGCCGTCCTTTACGTATCAAATTGGGTGCCGATCCAACAGCACCAGATATTCATTTAGGTCACACTGTGATTCTGAATAAGTTACGTACTTTCCAAGACTTAGGGCATGACGTTACTTTCCTTATCGGTGATTTCACGGGTATGGTCGGTGACCCAACGGGTAAAAATACTACTCGCCCACCGCTAACACGTGAAGACGTTCTACGTAACGCTGAAACGTACAAGCAGCAAGTGTTTAAGATCTTAGACCCTGCGAAAACTAAAATTCAGTTTAACTCTGAATGGTTATCTGAGCTTGGTGCAGAAGGTATGATTCGTCTGGCTGCAAACCAAACGGTTGCTCGTATGCTAGAGCGTGATGACTTCAAGAAGCGTTATGCAGGCGGCCAGCCAATTGCTATTCATGAATTCATGTACCCACTCCTACAAGGTTATGACTCAGTAGCGATGGAAACTGACGTTGAACTGGGTGGTACTGACCAAAAGTTCAACCTACTGATGGGACGTGAACTGCAAAAGTCTAGCGGTCAAAAACCTCAAGTTGTACTAATGATGCCACTATTAGTTGGTTTAGACGGTGAAAAGAAAATGTCTAAATCAGCCAATAACTACATTGGTATTAGTGAAGCTCCGAGTGAGATGTTCGGTAAGATCATGTCTATCTCTGACGATCTGATGTGGAGCTACTACGAGCTACTGTCATTCCGCCCTCTTGCTGAGCTTGAAAAACTGAAATCAGACGTAGCGAATGGCGCGAACCCTCGTGACGCTAAGATTCTTTTGGCTAAAGAGATCATTGCTCGTTTCCATAGTGAAGAAGATGCTGAAGCAGCAGAACAAGAGTTTATCAATCGTTTCCAAAAAGGTGCGATGCCAGATGAGATGCCAGAATTCGAATTTGAAGCTGGTATTGCAATCTCTAACCTACTTAAAGATGCTGGTCTTGTTAATTCAACATCCGATGCAATGCGAATGATCAAGCAAGGCGCGGCTAAGCAAGACGGTGAAAAAATCGAAGATGCTAAGCTAGTTCCAACTGCGGGCACTTATGTTTACCAAGTTGGTAAGCGTAAATTTGCACGAGTAACTGTGAAGTAATTTGCTGCATATCGAACATCAAAAAGCGCCGACAGGCGCTTTTTGTGTTTTAAGGATACGTATGTTTAATCAACGCGCTTCTTAGCTCTAAAGCTATTTACTGAGCTCAACAATTTGTCGATAAAAGCTTTTTTCAAACGTCACCAGAGGAGCTTCTACAGGGACTTCGTTTTCGACTTCTGGTGGGAAGTAATCCGTAACAAACTGGATGAAGACAGCACTTGGTTTCCCTTTTTCATCTAAACCATATCCAGCCATATTGTGCGTTCCGTAGAGAGAGCCGCTCTTGGCTTTGATTCTTCCTTTAATCATCTCTTCTCGCATGCTACGGCGATACTGCAATGTCCCTGATTCTCCAGAACTCGGTAATAGGTTAATTAAACCTAAGGTTTTGTCGTGTTTCCAAATGTAATGCAGGATTTGAAGCATACTTGACGCTTGAAGCCGGTTATTACGTGATAAACCAGAGCCATCGACCAGTTGCTCATCTTTAAGAGAAATACCGGTCTGCTTGCTGATCACTTCCTTTATGGCTTCTGTACCGTTGTTAAAGCTACCTGCTTGTTGGTAATAATGTCTGCCTATAGATTTTGTTAACGTATCCGCTATCAGGTTGTCAGAATCTTTGAGCATGGTATCGAGCAGAACGGGCAGAGGTTCTGATTGATGAGTTGCGATGACTTTTCCTGTCTTTGGCATCTTTCCTATTTTTATCTCACCTTTAAGCTGAAGTCCCAATTGATTGAGCAATTTATACACGACTCTTTGTGCATAAAGATTGGTATTTTGTACCGCAAATTTTAGAGGCAGTGGCTTTGCTCGTTCAGCCAAACATCCGGACAGTTGATAGTGGTTTTCTTGTGTCGGATAGAGTTCTAAATCACAGTATCGTGACTCTTGTTGTTGTTCAGAAACCGTTTCAGCATCGGTCATTACATAAACAGGGTATTGTTCAGGTACGTAAACACGAGTGGTTCCATCTTTCTCTGTATAGATCGAAGATTGAATGCAGTTACCATCGATATTGATCGCACTTGCTGGTGCGCTATAGCAGACCCCTACAATATCCCAAGGCCAACCTACGGCTTTGTCATATCCGGTGAATGCTGTGTTATCTAACCAAATGTCGCCAGAGATTACCCCCGAGTTTGTGGATTTTATATTGCCCAGCAGTTGCTTGATGTTTTCTGAAGATAAAGTTGGGTCTCCAGAAAATACCAGAGAATAGCTATTACCTGACTGTGATAAGGCTGTTTGGAAACGAAACTCATCGCCCAATTCCAGTTTTGCGGCAAGGGCTGTTACGATTTTTAACGTACTGGCAGGAGGGAAGTATTGGTTTGTCGATTGAGTGTCTGTTTCAATCTTGTCAGTAAGCTTTTTCGCAATAAGTGCATAACGAGTAGCAGGGGGGAGCTGAGCAGCAACTTGATTAGCCTGCGCCTGAAAGGAAAGTAGGGTGATCGTCAATCCAACCACAAAACCAAAAACGATTTTTTCAAAGGTAAGTTTGGCTAAAAAGATATGCTGCATACGGACTACAAAATTGCCTAAAAGTGCAGTCAGTATAATGTGTTAAGCAGCAAGTTTCATTGCTGTTTTGGTTAAACTTTTATGTGTCAAAAACAAAAACGCCTGCAAAGCAGGCGTTTTAAGAAAAGGCATTGTTTACGATTAGAAATCGTAACGCATACCTAGCACAACTTCGTCTTCAGCTTGAGCTTTTGTCGCAGTACCGTTGCCAGCAGCTACAGTACCGATAACATCACCTTCATCGATTAGGTTGAAGTTATATGATACGTAAGCGCGGAAGTTTGGCTTGAAGAAGTAAGTTGCATCAACCGCTAGGTTGTCTTTAGATGTTTCGCTATCAGTTTCAGCGTTGTTGTATGTAGTAGTGAATACAGTTTGCCCCAGTTTGTATGCAGCAGCAAATTCGTAACCAGTGTAGTCAAATGTAGATTTATCTGTGTTACTAACTTGTTTTTCACCGTCAGTGAAAGTACCTGCTAAGTAGAAGTCTGAGATTTTGTAAGACACAGCTAACATATATTCATTAGCTTCGTCTTGAGCTGCATAACCACCACCTAGTTTCAAGCCAGTATCACCTAATGTATAGATTGCAGATAGAGAGTAACCGTCTTGACCGTTGTCGTCTTGTAGGTCTGAATCGCGATCAGCAAAGCGGTAGCTAGCTTTTAGTGAAAGGTCAGAAAATGCACCTTTATAAGAAATCATGTTGTCAGTACGGTCAGCTACAGCCAATTTGTCCGCTGCTGAGTTACCGTGGAAAGCCATGATATCGGTAAAGTCAGTGATAACACCTAGAGCACCTTCGTTTTTACCGTAAGTGACTTCACCGAAGTCACCGCCGATACCAGCATAAGCGTAACGGTTCATTAGGCTATCTGAACCTGAACTGTCAGTTTTACCTTGATCCGATGTTGTAAACTCACCTTCGTAGAAACCAACACCGTATAGGCTGTCGGTGATCATGCTTTTACCAAGGAAGTTTAGACGGACGCGAGATAGGTCGTCTGCTTTGCCATCTTTAAGAGACAGACGTGCTTCTGCACGGCCACCCATAGTAAGAGTGTCGCCATCTTTGTTGTATAGTTCGTTAGCATTTGCGCCTGTTGCCACTGCTGCGCCTGCCACTGCTAGAGCAATTAGAGTCTTTTTCATTTTTTAATCCTAATTTACTGTCCATAAATAGAAATAGAGTGTGAATATACTACAACGCACATATCTATCGTCGTTTGAATACTTAAGCCGATCAAGATTCCTATGTCATGTTTATGTGAAAGTTGCATAAACAAGTTTAGAGATCTTACGGATATTGCGTAGTTAGATTTAAACCGCAAAGTTCCCGTGCTTGTTAGTAAAATGATGTAAAAAACTCAATCGAACGATGTTTTATTGTGCTTAAAAAATATCAAGTTAATGTATTTAAAGGGTTTATTTGTTTTTCTGATCTTTTTTTAATCGAATGTTAAGTGCAAATATTTATGTTTTTTTATTTTAATGGTGGGAATGTGAGCTGGATAAAATGTGAACTAGATCGCTGTGGAATCTAGGTTTGTGCGCGGAAAGCCAATTCTTGTATCTAATTTTTAATTTGGATGATTTCGACAGAAACTTTGTTTACACTTAGACGAAATACATTTATCTAATACAGCCTATCTCTCTAGGGAGGTTAGGCTGTTTCGTTTTGTCCAAAGGCAGCTTTGGCGTAGAGGTATAAAATGGAAAAAGTTCCTATGACAGTACGCGGTGAGAAATTACTGCGTGATGAACTTGAAAGATTATTGAAATTGCGCCCACAAATTTCTCAAGCTATTGCAGAAGCTCGTGAGCTAGGTGACTTGAAAGAGAATGCTGAATATCACGCTGCTCGTGAAGAGCAAGGCATTTGTGAAGCGCAGATCCGTGATATTGAATATAAGCTATCTGTGGCTCAAGTTATCGATGTAACGAAAATGGATAAGACAGGTAAGGTTATTTTTGGTTCTACAGTGACACTGATCGATGTAGATACTGATGAAGAAAAAACTTACCAAATTGTTGGTGATGATGAAGCAGATATCAAAGCAGGTCGAATTTCTGTTAGTTCACCTATTGCTCGCGGATTGATTGCAAAAAGCGAAGGTGACGAAGTGACCATCGTGACGCCTGGTGGCGATAAAGTATTTGAAATTGATAGAGTAGATTACCTCTAACTGTAGAGTTTTAGTTCTCTTAAAATATAAAAGGTCGCTAAGGCGACCTTTTTGTAATCTTAAGTAACACTTTTTACTGCAGAACAGTTATTACTTACGAGGTAGTTCAATCTTACGTTGCTCTGAAGGACGATACAGAACCAGTACTTTACCAATTACTTGTACTTTCTCTGCTTTAGTCTCTCGAACGATCGCGTCAACAATCAGTTGTTTTGTTTCGCGATCTTCAGATACCACTTTAACTTTAATCAGTTCATGGTGGTCAAGCGCAATTTCGATTTCTGCCAGAACAGCTTCGGTCAGCCCGTTAGCGCCCATTAAGACGACTGGGTTTAAATGGTGTGCTAGACCTTTTAGGTGCTGCTTTTGTTTGTTGCTTAGGTTCATTACGCGCCCAAATTTCTTTATTATCAGGGTTGAAAAGAGCTATTTTAGCGCCATCTATCTTTGAAGACTATATTTTCTACCATACTTTCTCAGATAGACGCTGTTTGATTAGGATTAGAATGAGTAAACAAAAACATTCAGCGAGCTCTGGCCGCTGGTTGAAAGAACATTTTGATGACAAGTATGTGAATGAAGCTAAAAAGAAAGGTTATCGTTCACGTGCTATCTTTAAAATTGAAGAAATTCAAGAAAAAGACAAATTGTTGAAGTCCGGAATGACAGTGGTTGACTTGGGGGCCGCTCCTGGTGGATGGTCACAATATGCCGCTGGTATTGTCGGTGATAATGGGCAAGTTATTGCTTGTGATATTTTGCCGATGGATTCAATTGCTGGTGTATCGTTTCTTCAAGGTGATTTTCGTGAAGAAGCGGTTTTGGAAGCGCTTTTAGAAAGAATTCAGCCTGATATGGTCGATGTCGTAATGTCCGACATGGCACCTAATATGGCAGGTAACCTTTCTGTTGACCAACCTAGGGCGATGTATCTGGTGGAATTAGCATTAGATATGTGTCGACAAGTTCTTGCGCCTAATGGTAGTTTTGTTGTCAAAGTGTTTCAGGGCGAAGGATTTGACCAATATGTTAAAGATGTCCGCGACATGTTTAACGTTGTGAAAATTCGTAAACCAGATTCTTCAAGGGCTCGCTCTCGAGAAGTTTATATCGTCGCCACTGGTTACAAAGGTTAACTATTTTACCTAGGTGAGAAAAGTTAACACTATGGCTACAGCCTAGAAACTGTAGTACCCTACCTTTAATTACAACTAGTTATCGAGAGGCTTACACCTTGAGTGACATGGCAAAAAATTTAATTCTGTGGCTTGTAATCGCTGTTGTGTTGATGTCTGTATTCCAAAGTTTTGGTCCAGGTGATAACAACGGTAGAACTATCGATTACACGACCTTTGTACAAGAAGTTGGTCAAGGCCAGATTCAAGAAGCTCAATTCAATAACAGTGAGATAAGCTTTACTCGTAGAGGCAGTAGTGCACGTTACGTGACTTATATGCCTGTATATGATGAAAAATTACTTGATGACTTGATCAATCAAAATGTGAAAGTTCAAGGTACTGCTCCAGAAGAGCAAAGCCTACTTGGAACTATCTTCATTTCTTGGTTCCCAATGATTCTGCTCGTAGGTGTGTGGATTTTCTTCATGCGCCAGATGCAAGGTGGCGGTGGCAAAGGCGCGATGTCCTTTGGTAAGAGCAAAGCCCGCATGATGAGCGAAGAGCAAATCAAAACCACATTCGGCGATGTCGCAGGCTGTGATGAAGCAAAAGAAGATGTAAAAGAGCTGGTTGATTATCTGCGTGATCCAAGCCGTTTCCAAAAACTGGGTGGTAAAATTCCAACTGGTGTGTTGATGGTTGGTCCTCCCGGTACAGGTAAAACATTGCTTGCTAAAGCGATCGCTGGTGAAGCCAAAGTACCGTTCTTTACCATATCTGGTTCTGACTTCGTAGAAATGTTTGTTGGTGTCGGTGCATCTCGTGTGCGTGACATGTTTGAACAAGCTAAGAAAGCGTCGCCTTGTATTATCTTCATTGATGAGATCGATGCAGTAGGTCGCCAACGTGGTGCTGGTGTTGGTGGTGGTCACGATGAACGTGAGCAAACACTAAACCAAATGCTGGTTGAAATGGATGGTTTCGAAGGTAACGAAGGTATCATTGTTATCGCAGCGACTAACCGTCCTGACGTACTTGACCCTGCACTTCTTCGTCCTGGTCGTTTTGACCGCCAAGTGGTTGTTGGTTTACCAGACGTACGCGGACGTGAGCAAATCCTTAAAGTTCACATGCGTAAAGTTCCTCTGGCAGGTGACGTTGAGCCTTCATTAATTGCTCGTGGTACTCCGGGTTTCTCAGGCGCTGACTTAGCGAACCTTGTCAATGAAGCTGCTCTGTTTGCTGCTCGTGGTAACAAGCGAAATGTTTCTATGGTCGAGTTTGAGCTGGCTAAAGACAAAATCATGATGGGCGCAGAGCGTCGTTCAATGGTGATGTCAGAAGAAACAAAAGAATCAACCGCTTACCATGAAGCAGGTCATGCCATCGTTGGTCGTTTAGTGCCTGAACATGATCCAGTTTATAAAGTGTCGATCATTCCTCGTGGCCGAGCTCTTGGTGTGACTATGTACTTACCAGAGCAAGATCGTGTAAGTATGTCAAAACAGCATCTAGAGTCGATGATCTCAAGCTTGTACGGTGGTCGTCTTGCTGAAGAACTGATTTACGGTGTTGAGAAAGTGTCGACTGGTGCATCTAACGATATCGAACGAGCTACTGATATTGCTCGTAAGATGGTCACTCAATGGGGTTTCTCTGAGAAGTTAGGTCCAATGCTTTACGCTGAAGAGGAAGGCGAGGTTTTCCTTGGACGTAGTGTAACGCAAACCAAACATATGTCGGATGATACCGCTAAGTTGATAGATGATGAGATTCGTATCATCATTGACCGCAACTACGAACGTGCTCGCAAGATTCTGCTCGAAAATATGGATATCATGCATTCAATGAAAGATGCATTGATGAAATATGAAACGATCGATGCCGGCCAGATTGATGATCTGATGGAGCGTAAATCAGAGATTCGTCAGCCAGCAGGTTGGGGCGATCAAGCTAAGTCTCAGCAAGAAAATGCTGAAGAGGCTTCTAAAGTTTCTGAGCCTGTTGAAGAGAAAAAAGAAGAGTCGAAAGCAGAAGGTAATTCTGAAGACTCATCTGCTGAGAAAAAAGATTCAGAGTAATCTTATATCATCTATAAAACCCCGACTTGTTCGGGGTTTTCTGTTTCCGGGTTATGGAAACATGGTTATGGAAACATTCATCGTTTATGAAATTAACAACAGCAACTAAAGAACTCATTCTAGACCGTCCTCATGTTATGGGGATTCTGAACACGACTCCGGATTCATTTTCAGATGGCGGCAGTTATACGTCGATAGATAATGTCATTGTTCGTGCCAAACAAATGATAGAAGCTGGTGTAAGCATTATCGATATTGGTGGAGAATCTACCAGACCGGGTGCTCCTGATGTGAGCCTTGAGGAAGAACTTCGACGCGTCATTCCAGCAATCAAAGCGATTCGAGAGTTTAACCAAGATGTTTGGATATCAGTTGATACCAGTAAAGCTGAAGTGATGCGACAATCGATAGCGGCTGGTGCAGACCTAATCAATGATGTTCGTTCCCTGCAAGAGCCGGGAGCTTTGGAAGTTGCAGCTCAAGCGCAAGTGCCTGTTTGTATCATGCACATGAAAGGACAACCGAAAACGATGCAAATCAATCCGGAATACGATAATGTTCTGGATGAAGTTGAAAGCTTTCTGCTAGAGAAATTAGCAGCTTGTGAAAAAGCTGGAATTCCAAGAGAGAACGTCATTTTAGACCCAGGTTTTGGCTTTGGTAAATCAATTGAGCACAACTATCATTTACTCGCCAACTTAGAAAAACTACATCGCTTGGGGTTACCTATTTTGGCTGGAATGTCGCGTAAATCGATGATCTTTAAGCTTCTTGAGAAGAAACCAGCGGAATGTATGGTTGCAAGTGTGACTTGTGCAACGATTGCCGCTATAAAAGGCGCACAGATTATTCGCGTTCATGATGTCGAAGAGACATTGGAAGCGATGAAAATCATCCAAACAATGAACAACAATTTATAAGTAACAATAAGTTATAAAAATTAGTTAAGGATACATTATGTCTGACGAAAGACGTTATTTTGGTACTGACGGCGTGCGTGGCAAGGTAGGTCAATACCCGATTACTCCTGATTTTGTACTTAAGCTTGGTTGGGCTGCTGGGCGCGTACTTGCTAAACAAGGTACTAAGCAAGTGATCATTGGTAAAGATACCCGCATTTCTGGTTACATGTTGGAGTCTGCTCTAGAAGCGGGTCTTGCAGCTGCGGGTTTAAAAGCTGTATTGACTGGCCCAATGCCAACGCCAGCGGTAGCGTATTTGACTCAAACATTTCGTGCAGAAGCGGGGATTGTTATCTCAGCATCACACAACCCGTATTACGACAACGGCATTAAGTTCTTCTCATCGGATGGTACAAAGCTGCCTGATGAAGTGGAGTTGGCTATTGAAGCTGAGTTAGACAAAGAGATCACTTGTGTTGAATCTGCTCTACTAGGTAAAGCTTCACGCTTAGTTGATGCTGCTGGTCGTTATATCGAATTCTGCAAAAGCACTTTTCCAAATAAATTAAGTTTGGCCGGACTGAAAATTGTCGTTGATTGTGCACACGGCGCGACTTACCACATTGCTCCGAATGTGTTTAAAGAACTGGGTGCCGATGTTATTGCTATGGGTATTGAACCTAATGGTACAAATATCAACGATAAAGTAGGTGCAACGGATGTCGCTGCACTACAAAAACGTGTTGTGGAAGAGCAAGCTCATCTAGGTCTGGCTTTTGATGGCGATGGCGACCGTTTAATTATGGTCGATGAGAATGGCAATAAGGTCGACGGCGACCAAATCGCTTATATCATTGCTCGCGATGCATTACGTCGTGGAGAATTGAAAGGTGGTGTTGTTGGTACGCTAATGACAAACCTAGGTATGGAAAATGGTCTAAAACAACTGGGTATTCCATTTGTTCGTGCTGCAGTTGGTGACCGCTATGTAATGGAGCAATTACTGGCAAAAGGCTGGAAGATCGGTGCAGAGAACTCTGGGCATATTATCCTGCTGGATAAAGTCACCACTGGTGATGCGATTGTTGCCGCGCTACAAGTTTTAGCTTCAGTTGTCGGTAGTGAAATGTCACTAGGCGAGTTGTCCAAAGGAATGACACTCTATCCTCAAGTGCTGGAAAATGTGCGTTTTAGTGGTGATACCAATCCGTTAGAAGCAGAAGCTGTGATTGCGAGCGTTAAAGAAGTTGAAGCAAAACTTGGCGCTAAAGGCCGTGTTTTGTTACGCAAGTCAGGCACTGAGCCTTTGCTTCGAGTAATGGTAGAAGGTGAAGATGCTGAACTGGTTAAATCTTCCGCTTTAAAAATTGCAGAAGCTGTAAAAGCTAACTGTTAAGTCTTGTTTTTGTTGGCTCCTAAGTTTTTAACCAAGTTAAAATTTTGGAGCCAAGTTTAAACTAATATCACTTTGAGCCTTTTTTGACCGTTTGATAAGCAAACGGGATATTTTTAACAAATATCCCTTGTCAGTCATACTCGCATTCGATAGTATTGCGTCCGCCTTCTGTTAGGAGGTCGCTAGCCTTGTTCTTGTCGATGATTGCAAATGATTAGAACGGCGCTGGCTCAACAATTTGGAACATAGGTGGAAGCGATGTTTACAGTTCTACTTGTGATTTACCTGTTGGCAGCGGTTGGTATCATTGGCCTAGTGTTGATCCAGCAAGGTAAAGGCGCAGATATGGGAGCCTCATTCGGTGCTGGTGCTTCAAACACAGTGTTTGGCGCGAGCGGCTCAGGAAATTTTCTAACCCGAATGACTGCAATTTTTGCAACAATATTTTTTATCTTTAGTCTTGTGCTAGGCAACATGTCTACACATAAAACTGAATCACAATGGGTTGACCCTGCTAAAGGTCAAGTGATTGAGCAAACTACTGAAGGTACATTGAGTGAAGCTCCAGCCCCAACAGGCGACGAAATTCCTCAATAATCTTACTTTAAAGTAAGAAAGGTTATGCCGAGATGGTGAAATTGGTAGACACACTAGCATGAGGTGCTAGCGCTTCGGTGTGAGGGTTCGAGTCCCTCTCTCGGCACCATGTTTACAAACTTGTAAAACACCTTGTTGAGCGTATAATTGCTCACAAGTCGGACGCGGGGTGGAGCAGCTTGGTAGCTCGTCGGGCTCATAACCCGAAGGTCGTCGGTTCAAATCCGGCCCCCGCAACCAATTATCTTCTATTTTATAGAGAGTTAATTGTTGCAAGTTTGGCAGTGTTTACCTCACTGCAGTTGAGAAGAAATTCTCAATTTATCAGGGTCCAGCAGCAAAAACCCCGACTTTCGGGGTTTTTTGTTATCTGTGTTTCTTAATGTGAAATACAGGTGCTTTGCTTGGAATTTAAATTGGGCTCTATGCCCTTTTTTTGTTTCTGGAGTGGTTTAAATGACTGGTTTAGAAAGACAATTAACAGAAATGCTTGACGCGCCTGTAGCGGCATCAGGTTATGAGTTAGTTGGATTGGAGTTTGTTCGCGCAGGACAACACTCAACACTACGTATCTACATTGATCATGAAAACGGTATTAACGTTGACGATTGTGCAGAAGTAAGTCACCAAGTGAGTGCTGTATTGGATGTTGAAGATCCAATCACTGTTGCTTACAACTTAGAAGTGTCTTCGCCAGGTATGGAAAGACCACTCTTTAAAGCTGCACATTATGATCAATTTATCGGTCACGAGGTCAGCATCGTTTTGAAAATGGCTGTAGCAAACCGTCGTAAATGGAAAGGCATCATTCACTCAGTTGATGGTGAAACTGTTGCTATAACTGTAGATGGTCAAGAAGAACATTTTGCGATTAGCAACATTTCAAAAGCTAACCTGATCCCTAAATTTTAGTTCTCCTAGAGAAAAGAGCTTAAGAGGCTATAACAATGAGTAAAGAAATTTTAGCGGTTGTAGAGGCTGTTTCGAACGAGAAAGCAGTACCTCGTGAGCGTATCTTTGAAGCGCTTGAAATTGCGCTAGCAACATCGACTAAGAAAAAATACGAAATTGACGTAGATGTTCGCGTTGCTATCGACCGCAAAACGGGTGAGTTTGAAACTTTCCGTCGTTGGTTAGTTGTAGACGAAGTGGAAAACCCAACAAAAGAGATGTCTCTAGACGCTGCATCTTATGATGATGATTCAGTTGAGTTAGGTCATTACTACGAAGAGCAAATCGAATCTGTAACATTTGACCGCATCACAACGCAAACAGCGAAGCAAGTTATCGTACAGAAAGTACGTGAAGCCGAACGCGCACAAATCGTTGAGCAGTTCATCGACAACGAAGGTGAGCTAGTAACAGGTGTGGTTAAAAAGGTTAACCGTGAGACTGTTATCCTAGATCTTGGTAACAACGCTGAAGCGGTTATCTTACGTGAAGACCAACTGCCACGTGAAAACTTCCGTCCTGGCGACCGTGTTCGTGGCCTACTTTACAAAGTGGCTCCAGAAGCTCGTGGTTTCCAACTATTCGTAACACGTTCTAAGCCTGAAATGTTGGCTGAACTGTTCCGTGTGGAAGTGCCAGAAATTGGCGAAGAGATGATCGAACTGAAAGGTGCGGCTCGTGATCCTGGTTCTCGCGCGAAAATCGCTGTGAAAACAAACGATCGCCGTATTGACCCAGTAGGTGCGTGTGTCGGTATGCGTGGTGCACGTGTACAGGCTGTATCTAGCGAACTTGGTGGTGAGCGCATTGATATCGTGCTTTGGGATGATAACCCTGCACAATTTGTGATCAACGCAATGGCTCCAGCTGACGTTGCTTCTATCATTGTTGATGAAGATGCACACTCAATGGATATCGCTGTTGAAGCAGATAACCTAGCTCAAGCAATTGGCCGTAACGGTCAAAACGTACGTCTAGCGTCTCAACTTTCTGGTTGGGAACTGAACGTAATGACAGTTGCAGATCTAAACAAGAAACACCAAGAAGAATCAATGGCAGCTATCGAGCGCTTCATGAAGTACCTCGATGTTGAGCAAGATTTTGCTGAGCTGTTGGTTGAAGAAGGTTTCTCTACATTAGAAGAAGTTGCGTATGTTCCTGTCAACGAACTACTAGAAGTAGACGGTCTGGATGAAGACCTAGTTGAAGAACTGCGTAACCGTGCGAAAGATGCATTGACAACAATTGCATTGGCACAAGAAGAATCGTTCGAAGGCCTAGAGCCAGCTGAAGACCTACTATCTCTAGCTGGTCTTGAGCGTGATATGGCATTTAAACTTGCTGCTAAAGGTGTAGTAACACTAGAAGATTTAGCAGACCAAGGCATCGACGATCTTGAAGGTATTGAAGGTCTAACCGAAGAACGCGCTGGCGAGCTCATTATGGCAGCTCGTAACATTTGTTGGTTCGGTGAAGACGCATAATTTCAGCAAGGGAGGAAGCGGCATGACACAACTTACAGTTAAAGCACTGAGTGAAGAAATTGGTACTCCAGTTGACCGCTTATTAGAACAACTTGCTGATGCTGGCATGAAAAAAACGAGTTCAGACAGCGTATCAGAAGAAGAAAAAAGCAAACTTCTGAATCACTTACGTAAGGAACATGGAGAGGGCTCAGGATCTGAGCCAACTCGTTTAACGCTCCAGCGTAAAACCCGTAGTACACTAAGCGTAAGTGCTGGTGGCGGTAAAAGTAAGGATGTTCAAGTTGAAGTGCGCAAAAAACGAACGTATGTTAAGCGCAGTGCAGTTGAAGATGAAGCAAAACGCGAAGCAGAAGAAGCTGCTAAGCGCGAAGCTGAAGAATTAGCGAAACGTGAAGCTGAAGAAGCTGCGAAACGTGAAGCCGAAGAAAAGGCAAAACGTGAAGCAGAAGAAAAAGCGCAACGAGAAGCAAATGAAAAAGCAAAACGTGAAGCAGAAGAAGCTAATCGTGATGCACAGGGTGGGGCGAAACGTGAACGTTCTGCTGAAGATAAAATGAAGCAAGAAGCAGCGCGAAAAGAAGCCGAAGCACTGAAGCGTCGTCAGGAAGAAGAAGCTAAGCGTAAAGCTGAAGAAGAGAGTCTTCGTCAGCTTGAGAAAGCACGTGAATTGGCTGAACAGAATAATGAGCGTTGGTCTGCTGAAGAAGAGAAAAAGGGTAAAATGGAAGAGAATACAGATTACCATGTGACCACATCGAGCTATGCTCGTGCGGCAGAAGATGAAGCAGACCGTCGTGAAGAAGGTGCTCGTCGCCGTAGTGCTGCTGCTAAGACGAAAAAGACGAAAATGTCTAATCGCGACGATAAGCAAGAGCGCGATACTCGTCGTGGTGGTAAAGGTCGTAAAGCTGGCAAGATTGCCAAGCCATCGTCAATGCAACACGGCTTTGATAAGAGCGCAGTTGTTGCTAAATCCGATGTTGTGATTGGTGAAACTATCGTAGTTTCTGAACTGGCAAGCAAGATGTCAGTAAAAGGGACTGAAGTCATCAAAGTGATGATGAAGATGGGAGCAATGGCGACGATCAACCAAGTGATTGACCAAGAAACAGCACAACTTGTTGCTGAAGAAATGGGTCACAAAGTGGTTCTTCGTAAAGAAAATGAACTTGAAGAAGCGGTAATGCAAGACCGTGATAACGAGTTCGAAAAAGTTGCACGTGCTCCAGTCGTTACCATTATGGGTCACGTTGACCATGGTAAAACGTCAACGTTGGACTACATTCGTCGTACACACGTTGCTTCTGGCGAAGCAGGTGGTATTACGCAGCACATTGGTGCATACCATGTAGAAACACCAAACGGCATGATTACGTTCCTTGATACTCCTGGACACGCGGCGTTTACGTCAATGCGTGCTCGTGGTGCTCAAGCGACAGATATCGTTGTTCTTGTTGTTGCAGCAGATGATGGTGTAATGCCACAAACAGTTGAAGCTATCCAGCACGCAAAAGCGGCAGGTGTACCTTTGATTATCGCTGTGAACAAGATCGACAAAGAAGATGCTAACCCAGATAACGTTAAGAATGAGCTAGCTCAATACGATGTTATTCCTGAAGAGTGGGGCGGTGAGAATATCTTCGTTCATATCTCTGCAAAACAGGGTACAAACATTGATTCACTACTTGAGTCTATCCTTTTACAAGCAGAAGTTCTTGAACTCACTGCAGTTAAAGATGGTATGGCTTCTGGTGTTGTTATCGAATCACGCCTAGATAAAGGCCGCGGTCCAATTGCAACTGTTCTTGTACAGTCAGGTACTCTGAACAAAGGTGATATCGTACTTTGTGGTCAGGAATATGGCCGAGTTCGCGCAATGCGTGATGAAGTTGGTAACGAAGTTAACGAAGCTGGTCCTTCTATCCCGGTAGAAATTCTAGGTCTTTCAGGTGTTCCTGCGGCGGGTGACGAAGCGACAGTTGTACGTGATGAGCGTAAAGCTCGTGAAGTTGCAAACTATCGTCAAGGTAAGTTCCGTGAAGTGAAACTGGCTCGCCAGCAGAAATCTAAACTAGAGAACATGTTCTCTAATATGACTGCGGGTGACGTTTCTGAACTGAATATCGTACTGAAAGCTGACGTACAAGGTTCTGTTGAAGCAATTTCTGATTCATTAGTGAAACTATCTACTGATGAAGTAAAAGTGAACATTGTAGGTTCAGGTGTTGGTGGTATTACAGAAACAGATGTAGTACTAGCAGCGGCTTCAAACGCTATCGTTGTTGGCTTTAACGTTCGTGCTGATGCATCAGCTCGTCGTGCAGTTGAAAACGAAAATATCGATCTACGTTACTACTCAATCATCTACCAATTGATTGATGAAGTTAAAGCGGCAATGAGCGGTATGCTTGCTCCAGAATTCAAGCAAGAAATCATTGGTCTTGCTGAAGTTCGTGACGTGTTTAAGTCACCGAAACTGGGTGCAATCGCTGGTTGTATGGTTACTGAAGGTACAATCAAGCGTAACAGCCCAATTCGTGTACTACGTGATAACGTGGTTATTTACGAAGGTGAACTTGAATCGCTACGTCGCTTTAAAGACGACATGCAAGAAGTTAAGAACGGTTATGAGTGTGGTATCGGCGTTAAGAACTACAACGATGTTCGCGTAGGCGACCAAATTGAAGTATTCGAAACGGTTGAGATTCAACGTACCATCGATTAATTCGTTAAAATTGATGAGACCTAATGATTATTCGTTAGTCATAATGGCTCATCAACTAGAACAAACGGCAATGTTCGGTTGTTGAATACGCCATGGGGGAGTGGGTTTACCATTCCCCCATTCTTTCTATTTAGTGAGAAAATTATGCCAAAAGAATTTAGCCGCACTCAGCGTGTGGCTCAGCAACTACAAAAAGAACTAGCGATGATCCTTCAGCGCGAAGTTCGTGATTCTCGATTAGGAATGGTGACCATTTCTGATGTAGAAGTTTCTCGTGACCTTGCTTACGCTAAAGTGTTCGTCACTTTCTTATGTGTAGGCGAGCAAACACCAGAATCATGTTTAAAAGCATTACGTGAGCATGAAGCTCATATTCGTATGATGCTTGGTAAACGTATTCGCTTACGTCTAACACCTGAAATTCGTTTTCACTATGACAGTACCTTAGTAGAAGGTATGCGTATGTCGAACCTTGTTTCTGAAGTAGTCAGTACCGATAAGCGTAAGCAAAAAGATGCGGGTCGCGAGGACGAAGAGTAATGGCTCGTCGTCGTAAAGGGCGTCCGATAAATGGTGTGGTGCTGATTGATAAACCAACCGGCATCTCATCAAATGATACCCTGCAAAAAGTTAAGCGCCTTTTCTTCGCAGAAAAAGCAGGACATACCGGTGCGCTAGATCCTCTAGCAACGGGTATGCTTCCGATCTGTTTGGGTGAAGCAACTAAGTTTTCTCAGTTTCTGCTCGATTCCGATAAACGTTATCGCGTGATCGCAAAGCTGGGTGAGCGCACTGACACATCAGATTCAGATGGTGAAGTAGTTGAAACTCGTGAAGTGAACGTAGACCGCGAAACTCTGATCAGTTGTATCGAAAAATTCAGGGGTGAAACTGACCAAGTACCTTCAATGTTTTCAGCATTGAAATATCAAGGTCGTCCTCTGTATGAATATGCTCGTCAAGGTATCGAAGTTCCTCGTGAATCTCGCAAAATCACCGTTTACGATATTGTTCTGCATCGTTTTGAAAACGATGAAGTTGAGATGGAAGTACACTGCTCAAAAGGTACCTACATCCGCACTATCGTTGATGATTTAGGTGAAATGCTAGGCTGTGGCGCGCACGTCACTATGTTACGTCGTACTGGTGTTGCTAAATATCCATATGAAAATATGGTGACACTAGAGCAGCTTAACGAGCTTGTTGAACAGGCTCATCGTGAAGAGCGTTCACCTTATGATGCTCTTGATGCTTTGTTGTTACCAATGGATACCGCAGTACAAGATTTGCCTGAAGTAAATCTGGTTGCTGAGCTGGTTGATATGGTTCAGCACGGTCAAGCGGTTCAAGTCTTTGGTGCTCCAACAGACGGTATAGTTCGCATGACGGGTGGTGAAGAGAAGCTATTCCTAGGTGTTGCTGAAATCGATAACGATGGGAAAGTAGCGCCGAAGCGTTTAGTGGTTTATCCACCGCGCGCTTGAAGCTGCAGCGTTGTTAACTGCGTTGACTCACCCTAATAACATAGTTTATCTATGCTCGTGAGGAGTCGTTCGCTTTTTGCTTGTCTGCAACTTCAATGACAGATTTATGGTGCGAAGTTACGAATTTTATTACGTGAAATAGCGCTTGTGTGATTACAGGATATTCCCTATAATCCGCCCCTCACGTGTCGGCTGAATCAGAGATTGGCTGACACAAATATAAACTTAACTCTTTAGGAGAGAATTATGTCTCTGAATGCAGAAACTAAAGCAGCAATCGTAGCAGAATATGCACGTGCTGAAGGCGACACTGGTTCACCAGAAGTTCAAGTAGCTCTACTTACAGCTTCTATCAACCACCTTCAAGGTCACTTCAAAGAACACAAAGGCGATCACCACAGCCGTCGTGGTCTTCTACGTATGGTTTCTAGCCGTCGTAAACTTCTAGATTACCTAAAAGGTAAAGATCTAGATCGTTACCACGACCTAATCAAACGCCTAGGCCTACGTCGTTAATTCGCGTCTGCCAAGCAGGTTTGAAGAAAAAGGGGCTTTTTAGCCCCTTTTTTGTGTCTGCGATTTGAGAGTGTGACACTCAGTTACTTAACAGTGTCATTCTGGAATTTCGCCACCAAATATCCAGAATCTAATATAATCGCGCGCTTTAGCTAGATTTCAGCCTACGTTTTAATGGTATATAAGGCATCTGGAATACCGGAAAAAGCACACCAATTATCTCCTGAAATTAGCATCTTGAAGCAAGCGGGTATATACTACGCACGGCGAAATCCTCTGTAAGGATTTCCAATCAATACTCACTACATTACAGTCAACCACGTCGACCAAACGGTCGCGGCTATTCAAAGCGTGTTTTGCGGACGTTTCTTGCAATAAAGAACTGAGCACGTTTTTACTAGTCGCGATTCGTAATGTGTGAGATTCATTTAATAAATCTGAGCATCTGCTCAGAGCAAGGAATATTTACATGTTCGAAAAACCAGTTGTTAAAACGTTTCAGTACGGCAACCACACTGTAACGCTAGAAACAGGTGTTATTGCACGTCAAGCGACAGCAGCAGTTATGGTTACTATGGATGACACCGCAGTATTTGTATCTGTTGTTGGTAAAAAAGAAGCGGTAGAAGGTCAAGACTTCTTCCCTCTAACTGTAAACTACCAAGAGCGTACGTACGCTGCAGGTAAAATCCCAGGTGGCTTCTTCAAGCGTGAAGGCCGTCCTTCTGAAGGCGAAACACTGACTGCTCGTCTAATCGACCGTCCTATTCGCCCTCTATTCCCAGATGCATTCAAAAACGAAGTTCAAGTTATCGCTACTGTTGTTTCAGTTAACCCTGATGTACAACCAGATATCGTAACTATGATTGGTACTTCAGCAGCGCTTGCTATTTCTGGTATCCCATTCAATGGCCCTATCGGTGCAGCTCGTGTTGGTCACATTGATGGTCAATTAGTACTTAACCCAAGCAACACTGAGCTTGCTGCGTCTAAGCTTGACCTTGTTGTTGCTGGTACTTCATCTGCAGTATTGATGGTTGAATCAGAAGCAGACAACCTAACTGAAGAAGAGATGCTTTCTGCTGTTGTATTTGGTCACGACCAACAACAAACAGTTATCAATGCTATCAACGAATTTGCAGCAGAAGTTGCAACTCCAGCATGGTCTTGGGAAGCTCCAGCAGAAAACACAGAGCTTAAAGCGAAAATCGCTGAGCTAGCTGAGACTAAACTTGTTGAAGCTTACCAAATCACTGAAAAAATGGCGCGTTATGACCGTATCCACGAAATCAGTGCTGAAGTGAATGAAAAGTTACTTGCTGAAGATGAAGAGCTGAACCTAAAAGAAGTTCACACTATTTTCCACGATCTAGAGAAAACAGTTGTACGTCGTAGCATCATCGCGGGTAACCCACGTATTGATGGTCGTGAGAAAGACATGGTTCGTGCACTTGATGTACGTACTGGTGTTCTTCCACGTACTCACGGTTCTGCGCTATTCACTCGTGGCGAAACTCAGGCGCTAGTAACGGCAACTCTAGGTACTCAACGTGATGCGCAAATCATTGATGAGCTAACTGGTGAGAAGAAAGATTACTTCCTACTACACTACAACTTCCCTCCATACTGTGTAGGTGAAACTGGTTTTGTAGGTTCTCCTAAGCGTCGCGAAATCGGCCACGGCAAACTGGCTAAGCGCGGTATTGCAGCTGTAATGCCTTCTCCAGAAGAGTTCCCGTACACAGTACGTGTTGTTTCAGAAATCACTGAATCAAACGGTTCATCTTCAATGGCATCTGTGTGTGGTACTTCACTGGCTCTTATGGACGCAGGTGTTCCAATCAAGTCTTCTGTTGCGGGTATCGCAATGGGTCTTGTTAAAGAAGGCGATGATTTCGTTGTTCTTTCAGACATCCTTGGCGACGAAGACCACCTAGGCGATATGGACTTTAAAGTAGCAGGTACTAACACTGGTATTACTGCTCTTCAAATGGACATCAAGATCGAAGGTATCACTAAAGAGATCATGCAAATTGCACTTAACCAAGCGCAAGGTGCACGAAAGCACATCCTGTCTGTGATGGATGAAGCTATCTCTGGTGCTCGTGACGATATTTCACAATTCGCTCCGCGTATCCACACAATGAAGATTAGCTCAGATAAGATCAAAGATGTTATCGGTAAAGGCGGCGCAGTTATCCGTCAGCTAACTGAAGAAACGGGTACAACGATCGAAATCGAAGATGACGGCACAATCAAAATTGCAGCAACTTCTGGTGAGCAAGCGCAAGAAGCGATTCGTCGTATTGAGCAAATCACTGCTGAAGTTGAAGTTGGTAAGATCTACACAGGTAAAGTTGCACGTCTCGCTGATTTCGGTGCATTCGTAACCGTTCTTCCTGGTAAAGATGGTCTTGTACACATTTCTCAAATCGCTGACCAGCGTGTAGAGAAAGTATCTGATTTCTTAACTGAAGGCCAAGAAGTTCAAGTTAAAGTACTTGAAATCGACCGCCAAGGCCGTGTTCGTCTGAGCATGAAAGAAGCAGTAGAAAAGCCAGTTGAAGCAGCTGCAACTGATTCTGCTCCAGAAGCGGAATAAGTTTACGCAAAAGATGGAATGCGAACTGTTTTCGCATTTTATCTAGAAAGCGTGTTATAAAGGGAGCGTGATTCGCTCCCTTTTTCATGCGTTTGGGGTATACAGGAGTATCTATTAGTGAAATGGTTCAAAACCGCAGCGGCCAGTGTAGCGTTAATGCTATTAGCTGGATGTGCGAACAATTCATCAGAATCGGATCAATCCTTACCTTGGGTTTATCCACCAATGGCTATTCCTTTACAGGCTAGTGTGCAGCAGGAAGTTCAAATAGCGCGTTTGACTCAGCTATTACAGCGCTCTGATTTAACCGACGAAGTTCGAGCAAAAATGCTTTTTGAACGTGGCAACGCTTATGACAGTGTCGGCTTACGTGATTTAGCTCGTTTAGATTTCACCCAATCGTTAGCGTTAAACCCCGCACAATCAGATATCTTTAATCTGTTAGGTGTTTATTACACTGAAACTGGTGAGTTCGATGCAGCTTACGAGTCTTTTGATTCAACATTAGAGCTTGATCCGAACAATGAATATGCAATGCGTAACCGAGCGGTTGCGCTTTATTACGGTGAGCGCCCACAGCTTGCATTCGATGAAGCTGACAAACACTATCAAATGGATCCTAACGATCCGTTTCGAGCTCTTTGGCGCTACATCATTAAAATGGATCTCGATCCAAATACTGCAAAAGCCGAGCTAAGCCAACAATTCAAATCTCACAATGAAGAGTGGGGATGGCTGTTGGTTGCTATGATGTTGGACGAAATATCTGAAGAGCAACTATTCAAAGCGATATTAGCGAGTACGCGTGACAACAATGTATTAGCTCAGCGTTTAACAGAAGCCTACTTCTACTTAGGTAAGCGTTATCACATGCAAGGTGATTATGCTCATGCTGTGTCACTTTATAAGTTGGCTATCTCGTTCAATGTGTATGAGTACGTAGAACATCGTTACTCGTTTATTGAGTTGGGGCGAATCTACAAAGATGTGCGCGAAGCTCAGCTAGCGAAAGAGAAAGCTGAGCTTACGGCTAACGAGTAACCTAAGTTAAATGAGAATAAAAAATCCAGTGTATTAGCACTGGATTTTTTATTTGCGTAACAAGAAAAGTTTTAGTTCGTTAATTCCAACCGGATAAGAACTTCTTCAGTAATATCGATAATCTCACCATATCCAACAATTGCACCGATTTCTTTCTCTAAGTTTTTGGCTTGATGGAGGCTGATTTGTGCCAGCTCATCAATATCTCGTCTCAACAGTACTGTGAATGGATCAAACACTGGAGCCCCGCAAAGTCTTAGAATGAAAATCTCGCCCATCAATTGTGCCTTTTGAATGAACTTGATGCGTTCGTTTGTATTGGCAAAATCTGATAACAATCGAGTCTCAACAGACTGGATGCGTGAGCCAAATTTGATTGCAGCAATATAGACTTCATTGTGTTGAGCTTCAGCACCATCAATTCGCTTCATTGGTGTCGCCAGTAAGGTGTTGGTGTGACCTTTAAAGATTGGCTCAAGGGATATTTGACCTTCTTGCCCCAATTTGGCCAGCAAAGCCAAGTGAGGTGGAAGAGGGTAATTTACACCAATCACTTTAGGCTTCAGGCTAGGACCGCTTTTCTCGACAAAAATTGGTGCGCTAACAATCTTATCCAGCAAAATATTGTGTAAGCCTTCAAGTAACTGTGGACTAGGCAGAACTTCTTCTTTTGCTTTTAACTTGTCTTGATTGCTTTCAATGATGCTATTGAAAAAAGCGATGGTTTTCATCGTTTGCGCATTTTCATCGATCACAAGATGCAACCGCTGTCCTTCAGGACTGATTCTAATTACCCGATATGGAACATTATTGAGAGGTAAATTTTTGTCGTACAGCTTCAACTCAAGATAATCGATGTTGATCATGTCCCCCGCTTTCAATTGTAAAGGGGTATTCACAATCACATTCAGTCCGCGTTTGGAAAGATCGACAGTGGCACCTTCTCCAAGAACTTGGTCATTGAAAATGACACTCACTGGGGTTTTCAGTGTGTAGCGAGGCTCTTTCCGGCGTGAGCGGGCATCAAAATAGATACCTGTAGGAGAGCCAATAACCTTACGGGGATGACGAAATGGGTTGAGATCACTGGTTGGCAGCTGAGGTTTGTCGACTAGTAAATAGTCCTTCGCCGAGCTGAAATCACTGATTTCTTGTAATACACCGCAGTGAGTGAGTTTTTGCGACTGGTTCGCAAGTTCACTGGAATGATTAGCCAGTTCTTCTCGCTCTGACTGAGAAAGCTCAAATACCGATAAACGGAAAGCTTTCCAACTTTCTTTACGTGCACCGACATGCCAAAACAGCTTACGTTGATCGCTAGTGGCTTCGGGCATCATCATCGAGAAGAAGAACGTCTTATCTTGATGTTCGTGTTTGAAAGCATAAAGGACATTATTACTGCCGCTTACACCTGGTTTGGTGAGCATGTCCATACGAGTCTGATTGAACAGACTACTTAAAGATTGTTGGTTTCGCTCGTCGTGCCAGTATTGCCAAAGCTGATGATTGTGTTCGGTGAGCAATGCCAATTTCAGTTCGCTACCACTGAAAAATACAGGCAAGTTACAAGTATGTTTTAAATAGCTGTGTTCGTAACCACGAGTCCGAGCGCGGATAATTTTATCTTGGTTGTCGTGACGGGCTTTCTGGCTGTTATTTTTTAGCGATTCTTCAATCACCTTTTCAATAATTAGGCTCTCTGACAGTTTCAAAGCACGCAAATACTTTATCGCGTCATTATCGTAAGATTCATCAACACCAAGAATACGATATTCAATCGGTTTGTTTAGCTCTTCCAGCTTGCTGCTTTTTGTGAGTTCGGTGAATTGAACCCAAATGGTATCACCAAGTTTGTAGTTGAATGCTGAAGGAACTTTGAATTTGGCGCCAGATGCTGATAAATCGACACTCAAACCGTGAACCACTTGCTCATTACTTGGCAGATGGATTTTGACCTGAGTATTAATCTTTAAGCGATTTTCTAAGCGTTTAAGGTCATAACCCAATTTAATCGGTTCAACTTCAAAGCTACCATCTACAGTGACACTCTTACCTTTGTTCAATGTGCCTTGCTGATTCATAACGCGAAAGTTGTTGCGAGTATTAATTAAATTCTCCCAAACCCCTTCGGTGTAACCGCCAAACTTCTTAACACTCTTGTGATAAGTATTAAATGCAACATCATCCAGCCAATGTTTTTTGCCGTCTAACTCATATTCTCTGCATTCACCTTGAACTCGCCCGCGTAAATCAATGCTTTTGGAGCATGGAGCCATGACTCGATTCAATTCCATCTTCACCAGAAGTTTGACAGACGGCGGCTGTCCCCCCGTGAATTTATTCAGGAGTTGCTCAAAGTCGGCTGATTTATAAGCGGGAATTAGCCGTTCAGCGAGGGAGAGAATTTCAGATTGCTGCATAGTTTTCTGTTAGAGTAATGTCCACTTAATAAAATCGGCATTGATAATGATTTCTTTAGCAATATGTTGCATTGATTCAACATATTATTAAAGTCTCTATGTCACAACTTAGATGAATTTGAGGAAGCATGGTAAAAGCAAAACGCGCTTACGTATGTAACGATTGCGGCGCAGATTTTCCCCGTTGGCAAGGTCAGTGTAACGCTTGTGGCGCATGGAATACCATATCTGAAGTAAGGCTGGCTGCTTCACCACAGGTTGCGCGTAATGAGCGACTCAGTGGTTATGCGGGAAGTGCTACAGAATCACAGGTTCAGACACTTTCAGAAATCAATCTACAGGAAGTTCCTCGTTTTAGTAGTGGCTTTAAAGAACTGGATCGTGTACTTGGTGGTGGTGTGGTGCCTGGCGCTGCAATTTTAATCGGTGGTAACCCTGGTGCTGGTAAATCTACACTTTTGTTACAAACCATGTGTTTGCTCTCACCTCAAATGCCTACGCTTTATGTCACTGGCGAAGAATCACTTCAACAGGTCGCAATGCGTGCATCTCGACTGGGGTTGCCTAAAGAGCATCTGAAAATGCTCTCTGAAACCAACGTTGATAAAATTTGTCAGGTCGCAGAAAAAGAGCAGCCAAGAATTATGGTGATTGACTCGATTCAGGTGATGCATGTTGCTGATGTTCAGTCATCTCCCGGAACGGTGGCTCAGGTCCGAGAATCAGCAACAACGTTGACTCGCTATGCAAAACAAAACAATGTTGCGGTATTTATTGTTGGTCACGTTACAAAAGATGGCTCTTTAGCTGGTCCGAAAGTACTGGAACACATTATTGACTGTTCAGTATTGCTTGATGGTGGTTCAGATACACGATTCCGAACTTTACGCAGTCATAAAAACCGCTTTGGTGCTGTCAATGAGCTTGGCGTATTTGCTATGACAGGCCAAGGGCTGCGCGAAGTAAGTAACCCATCTGCCATTTTCCTTTCTCGTGGAGAAGAAGAGACTTCAGGCAGTTCAGTGATGGTTGTATGGGAAGGTACACGTCCATTGCTTGTTGAAATACAGGCGCTGGTGGATTATTCGCAGTTGGCGAATCCAAGGCGAGTTGCAGTTGGGCTGGAGCAGAACCGTTTGTCACTATTGCTTGCGGTGTTGCACAAGCACGGTGGGCTGCAAATGGCTGACCAAGATGTGTTTGTCAATGTAGTAGGTGGCGTGAAAGTAACGGAAACCAGCGCTGACTTGGCATTATTGATGGCTCTTCTATCCAGTTTTCGTGACAAACCGCTACCGAAAGACGTTGTTATTTTCGGTGAAGTGGGGCTGGCCGGAGAAATTCGCCCGGTACCAAGCGGGCAAGAACGTTTGAATGAAGCGTTCAAACACGGCTTTAAAAGGGCCATTGTTCCTGCTGCAAATATGCCTAAAGGTGGTATTGCAGGAATGCAGATACATGGCGTTAAGAAGCTTTCAGAGGCAATTGAAGCATTTGATGAACTTTAGGTGTGTTATTCCCAAAGATGAAAGTCGAGAAAATATTTTTGATTTAGCTCGCGTCTTGGGATGGAATCGCCTATATTTCACGATCATTAGCTGTAGTTAAATATTTTTTAAGGGCAGCGGTTTGCGGGGGTATCAGTCTTGACAGATTGTGATATACTCTGCGCGCATTTTATATCCTATTAACAGAGTAAGACAATGGCAGATTTATCGAAATACAGAAACATTGGTATTTTCGCGCACGTTGACGCGGGTAAAACCACTACCACTGAGCGTATTCTTAAGCTTACTGGTAAAATCCATAAAACTGGTGAGGTTCACGATGGTGAATCTACTACAGACTTCATGGAGCAAGAAGCTGAGCGCGGTATTACTATCCAGTCAGCAGCTGTAACGTGTGAATGGAAAAATCACCGTCTAAACGTTATCGATACTCCTGGACACGTTGACTTTACAGTTGAAGTATACCGTTCACTTAAAGTTCTAGATGGCGGTATCGGTGTATTCTGTGGTTCTGGCGGTGTTGAACCTCAGTCAGAAACTAACTGGCGTTACGCTAACGAATCTGAAGTATCACGTATCATTTTCGTAAACAAACTAGACCGTATGGGTGCAGACTTCCTTAACGTTGTTGAGCAAGTTAAAAAAGTACTAGGTGCAAACCCACTAGTTATGACTCTACCAATCGGTCGTGAAGACGATTTCGTTGGTGTTGTTGACATCCTAAACCGCCAAGCATATGTGTGGGATGATTCTGGTCTACCAGAGAACTACGAAGTCAAAGAAGTTCCAGCAGACATGGTTGATGATGTAGAAACATACCGTGAAATGTTGATCGAAACTGCTGTTGAGCAAGATGACGAGCTAATGATGGCTTACATGGAAGGCGAAGAACCTTCTATCGAAGACATTAAGCGTTGTATCCGTAAAGGTACTCGTGACCTAGCGTTCTTCCCAACATTCTGTGGTTCTGCATTCAAAAACAAAGGTATGCAACTTGTTCTTGACGCAGTAGTAGATTACCTACCAAGCCCAACAGAAGTTGAACCACAAGATCTAACTAACCCAGAAACTGGTGAACCAACTGGTGAGAAAGCGATCGTTGACGCTGAACTTCCACTTAAAGCTCTTGCGTTTAAGATCATGGATGACCGTTTCGGTGCTCTAACATTCGTACGTATTTACTCAGGTCGCATTAAGAAGGGTGACACCATTCTTAACTCTGCAACTGGTAAAACTGAGCGTATCGGCCGTATGGTTGAGATGCAAGCGAACGATCGTACAGAGATCACTGAAGCTCAAGCTGGCGACATCATCGCTATCGTAGGTATGAAGAACGTGCAAACTGGTCACACTCTATGTGATCCTAAGCACGAATGTACTCTAGAGCCTATGATTTTCCCTGTACCAGTAATCTCAATCGCTGTAGCACCTAAAGATAAAGGTTCTACTGAGAAAATGGGTATCGCGATCGGTAAAATGGTTGCAGAAGATCCATCTTTCCAAGTTGAAACTGACGAAGACTCAGGTGAAACCATCCTTAAAGGTATGGGCGAACTACACCTAGACATTAAAGTAGACATCCTTAAGCGTACTTACGGTGTTGAACTGACTGTTGGTGCTCCTCAAGTTGCTTACCGTGAAACAATCACTAAAGCTGTTGAAGATAGCTACACGCACAAGAAACAGTCTGGTGGTTCAGGTCAGTTCGGTAAGATCGACTACCGCATCAAACCAGGTGAGCCAAACTCTGGCTTCACGTTCAAATCAACAGTTGTTGGTGGTAACGTACCTAAAGAATTCTGGCCTGCAGTAGAAAAAGGCTTCGAAAGCATGATGGATCACGGTGTTCTTGCTGGCTTCCCTACGCTAGACGTTGAAGTTGAACTGTTCGACGGTGGCTTCCACGCAGTTGACTCATCTGCTATCGCATTTGAAATCGCAGCGAAAGGCGCATTCCGTCAATCTATGCCAAAAGCTGGCGCGCAACTTCTTGAGCCAATCATGAAAGTTGACGTGTTCACTCCAGAAGATCACGTTGGTGACGTAATCGGTGACCTTAACCGTCGTCGTGGTATGATCAAAGACCAACAAGCTGGCGCTACTGGCGTACGTATCAAAGCAGACGTTCCACTATCTGAAATGTTCGGCTACATCGGTACACTACGTACAATGACTTCTGGTCGTGGTCAGTTCTCTATGGAGTTCGCACACTACGCACCATGTCCTGCTAACGTAGCAGAAAAAGTTATCGCTGAAGTTAAAGAGCGTAACGCTAAGAAATAATGCCTAATTAACTAGTCATTAGTTAAATAAGTGTTTTAAGCCCTATTCGTGAAAGCGAATGGGGCTTTTGTTTTATTGGTGATTCCAATACAAGCTTGAATCAAATGACGGAGAATAATTTATCTTAGGTGGGGTACGATGTTCTCTCCCAGATTAAAACTACTCATTCACTGGGAGAGAGGACGTTAGCGGTGGGTTAATTGACTTACTTTTCCCAGACGATCAATTGATCTTTAGGCCAGTTTTGTCCAATTTCATGATACTTTTTCTCTAAAACATGGCGCTTAATTTTTAACGTCGGCGTGAGAATACCATTGGCTATTGACCATGGTTCTTTGATCATCAAAACACCTTTAATTTGTTCGTGAGTCTCTACCTCAGAATTAATGCGTTTAATGATTTTCTCGGTCGTCCTTTCGTAACGCGAACGGTCAAAATTTGGAAATGCGTGAGGAACCACCAATAGTATTGGCGCTGGTAAGCCTAAACCAATCATGCACATCATTTCTACACGCGAATATTCAAACAGTTTCTTTTCAATAGGTACGGGTGCTACGAACTTACCTTTAGCTGTTTTGAAGGTGTCTTTCTTACGTCCTTGAATGCTGAGATAGCCGTCGCTATCTATCGAGCCAATATCACCCGTGTGCAGCCATCCTTCATTATCAAATGACTCTTTAGTTGCAATATCATTTTTGTAATAACCAGAGAACAGCCCTTTGCTGAGAACAAGAATCTCACCATCTTGAGCTATTTTTATTTTTACTCCAGGCCCTGCATTACCGACGGTACCAATTTTATCTGCGCGGAAAGGGTAGTTGATAGTGCTGTATGCAAATGATTCTGTCATTCCCCAGGCTTCGGTTATGTTTAATCCCACTTGGTGATACCAACTAAGCAAAGAAGGAGAGACAGGTGCAGAACCACAGCCTAATATCCTTGCATTGTCTAACCCTAAACCATCGGCTATCTTGCGTTTGACTATTGAGTTTACAAACGGAATTTTCAGCAATAAGTTGAGCTTTCGCTGAGGAAGTTTATCTAGAATTCTTTGCTGGAACAGTGTCCATAAACGTGGCACCGAAATAAAGAAGGTTGGACGGTGCATTCTGACGTCTTCAATAAACGTATCAAGTGATTCAGGAAAGGCCGTTTGGACCCCACCCTGTATAGAGGTTCCGAAAATGTACACACGTTCGGTGATGTGTGCTAACGGTAGATAAGAGAACAAACGATCGTTGTCTTCGATCTGTATCAGATCTATTAATTGCTGGACAGACCAAGTAAAAGCTCCGTAGGTGAGCATAGCGCCTTTAGGCTGACCTGATGTTCCTGATGTATAGACCAATGACATCAGCTTATCATCGTGATGCTGAGCTCTTTCTGTGCTTGGTGGGTACTGTTTAATTAGCTCTTGATACTCGTATTGGCATTTTGGAGCAGAACTGTAAGGTAAAGCGATACTGACGATGTTCGGCGTTGCCTTCATAGCTTCAATAACCGCTTCATTATCATCCAGCTTACCGATGATTATGTGTTGGCTGCCGCTATGATTCAGGCAGTATTCGATTGTGTCAGAACCTGCGGTTGGAAAAATGGGAACGCTGATATAGTCACCGAGCATCATCGCCAAATCGCAAATAAACCACTCCGCACAGTTTTTAGAAACAAGCGCGACTTTATCGCCGGGCTTGGCTCCTAGGGCTCGCAATGCTGAAACCAAGCGCAAAGCCTTGTCTGCAACATCTGCATAAGTAAATTCGACGAATTTTCGGTTGATTATCTGTTTCAGATAAACGTCATTAGGTCGCTCTTCGGCCCATTTCAAAATCATTTCGTTTGGTGGTGGGAGAGAGCAGTAAGGTTGATGTGACTCATTTGGCAGAATCATGTTCGAACTCCATACAACAGCCTATTATTGTTATAAAAATGTTAATTCAACTTAACATTAGCACGGGTTTGTTGGTTCGAAAAAGATCAAAACGTGAAAATTTGTAAATTTAAGGAGCGTTGATTTGCCTAAACACTCCCGGACTGATACCTGTTTTCTTCTTAAAAATACGGGAAAAATACGATACATCATGATACCCGCACTGATAGGCAACAAAGGCGATTTTCGCATTTGGCTCTTCGAGTAGAAGTCGCTTTGCAAGTGTGATTCTCTTGCTACAAATGTAATCTCTGAAGCTTACCCCCACCATTCTTTTGAACAGCTTGGAAAAATAGGAGATTGAGTAGTGGCAATAGCTTGCGACATCTTCTTCCCTAATTTCTTGAGTAAGGTTGAGATCAATATGTCGCAATATGTCTAACATCTCCTTACTCATTGTATGAGGATGTGGCGGAGTATGTTGTAACCTTGGATCCAAGGATCTTCGGCCAGAAGAAAAACTGAGATTTAGCTTTTCACTGATCAAACTCGCTGCGATATGAGGATCTTCTTTTGATATATCAATAATGCCAAAAATCGCTTCGTTTCTATTAATTGAGTTTAGAAAGTTCCCTTCATGAATAACGACCAAATACTTGTTGAGATTCGCACAAATCCTTAGCGCCGTGAGCAATAACTCTTGGCATTTATCTCTGTGCAGAAAAAACACTGCATAGTGGATGTTGGGTTCACTTAAAACAGAGACATCGTTGCCGTGTTCAATCACGGTAAAAAAAGAGTTACATGCGTGTTGCGCTCTCAGGGGCAATTGATTCACAGGGCTTCCAAGCCAGTGAGCGACATGTTTTGTTGCCATAAGTGAGTTTTTATCCTTCCGTAGATAATCAACTAGGTTCTTAGCTTCTTTTTGTCAGAATAATGTCAGCATTGTCATTTTGTTGTCATGGTAATGTAAGCGTAGAGTTGTGACTGGAAAGTGCAAGTTGTCATCTAAAAGTTGTAGGTTTTACCTAGAGAAATGGCGTGTTGATGTAAGTATTAATAGTGATATTGCTTCATATTGTTGATGTAATTTTTTTCAATAATTTCAAGAATGAGAAAGTACAAGTATAAATAGTGTGGCTTGTAATCTAGGTAATATGCTCAGCTCTAACTGTTTGTCTCAACTTATTTGAAACTTGTTTTATAAAGGCTTTGCTATGAATTTAACACTTTGTAGTTAGTACAAATCCATCCTAAAGGTTGAGCTGTTTTTCCTATGATGACCGATTTTAAGTATAAAAAAGTGCCAAAAGAGAACAAAAAAGTCCTAACCGCAAACTTAAGAACTCTCTACATTAGAAATGAGCCATTTATTAAGGAGGCCTCTAATGAATAAGTTTATTGAACAAGCCAAAGCCTTTTGGCAAGACGAAGACGGTCTTAGTGCTGTTGAATATGTTGTGGCTGGTGCACTTGTTGTGGGTGTTTTAGTTGTTGGTTTTACTTCATTGGGAGGAAGACTAGACGAAGCTTTAGATGGATTAAATGCTGACTTAAATACAGGTGGATTAACTGATGCAACTGCAGATTAGCAGTTACATATTCATAACTCTGATTGTTAATGTATTTAAACTGATAAGTGGAAGTACTTTTGTAAGTGCTTCCTCTAACTTTATTAGAAAGCGCTAGGCTACGTAATGAAAAAGATACTATCTTTATGGCAAAGCGAATCAGGGTTAAGTGCGGTTGAGTACATTGTTGCTGGTTCGTTGTTAATCGCAGTATTAGTCGCGGGATTCGCAGTATTGGGTCCTGTTATTGATAACCGCTTTTTGTTTCTTCGTAATGCTTTGAATTGGGAATGAACTGGTGAACTGGATTGTGCTTTATCCGTCTATATTTACTTGGGTAATTCTTTTTATTATTGGTGTTTATGATGCCCGTGAACATCGCATTCCGAATTTTTGGGTTTTATTGCTATTAAGTGTGGCTATTGTCGTTTCGTTAGGTTCCCCTATCGATATCAGCGAGCGGTTATACGGCTTTGCCCTATTATTTATATTGATGTTGTTGCTTTACTTAGTTGGTGGTGTTGCTGCAGGCGATGTCAAATTAGCTGCTGTGATTGGATATATATTGGGTTGGGAGGAGTTGGCTAGCTACAGTTGGGCATTTGCTTTTAGTTGTTTGTTTATAGGTGTGATGTACCAATTGATTAAACGTTTAACAACTGATGTGCAATACGGGTACTTAGGATATCAAGCCGTTTTAGTGAGTGTTAGTTTTAAAAGTATGAAGCCGATGCAAACCAATGCCACTTATATGCCTCTAGCTCCGGTAATGATTGTTGCTTTAGCTATAAACAGTTATTTCTCTCATTTTTCATAAAGCCTATCTTTTATAGAGACAAGGGAGTCTCAAATGGAATCAGAGGTCAATGAAGTTGTAAAGATCAAGCCAAGTGAAAAAGGAGTTTTAACTCCTCAGGCTGCCGCGCCTAAAGTTCCTACTACTTTTGATGAGCTTCATATTCCTCAAGCTGTTCTTGAGAATTTACTACTTAAACAGCTAGCGGCTTACCCTAAATCTGACATTTTGCAGCTCACTCGCTTGATGGCAATCAGCAGCCATATGATCGAAGAGTTGATTGACGTTTTACGCAAAAAATCATTGGTTGAAGTATATCAAGCTGAATCCAATTCTTATCTTGCCCAATCTTCTGGTCATGTTCGCTATGGTCTATCTGAAACCGGAATGCAGGAAGCGGACAACGCTTTTGCGCGTGATGCCTATTTGGGGCCGGCTCCGGTTTCCTTACAAGACTACACTGCAATGGTTAAGGCTCAGGATGTACGTGCTAAATTGGTCACTCGTCCAGATGTAACTAGGGCAATGAGTGATGTGTTTGGCGCTGAAAGAATGATCTCGGTTTTAGGCCCTGCTATCAATTCTGGCCGTGCATTATTATTGTACGGTGATGCAGGTACTGGTAAAACCTATGTCGCTACTCGGCTACTAAATTCGCTAAATACCTCGGTCTATATTCCTTATGCGGTTTATGCGGCGGGAAATATCATCAAAGTTTTATCTCAGCAGCACCATAAACCAGTAGTGAGTAAAGATTCACAGTTGGTAAGCCTGACTTACAAAGACCAGTATGATGGTCGATGGGTGCTGTGTGAACGCCCTAGCATTCAAGTCGGTGGAGAACTGACCATGGATATGCTGGAAGTCAATCATTCAGAGCACAATCGGGTTTGGATGGCACCTCTTCAGATGATGGCGAACAATGGAATATTGGTTATCGATGATTTAGGGCGTCAACCTATGCCTGTGGATACCATACTGAACCGTTGGATTGTGCCAATGGAGTATTTTTTTGACCACTTGTCCTTGCCTAACGGACAGCAAATCACCATCCCATTCATTCTTACTCTAGCGTTCTCTACTAACCTAGATCCTGAAAAAATCAGTGATCCTGCTTTTTTACGTCGATTGGGATACAAAATACAATTTCATCCGCTTGAGCGTTCTGAGTATCACGCTCTGTGGGAAAACATGGCGATTAGTAGAGCACTAACTGTTCAACCAGCATCTTTTGATAGTTTGTATGATCTGCACAGAATACATAGTGTGGGTTTTTATCCTTGTCTACCGAAAGACATTATAGGAATCAGTCGAGACATCATTGCATTTGAAGAAGCCACCTCTGTGATTACTCCTGAAATATTGAAACGAGCTTGGGAGGTTTACTTCACTGCTGATGGTAAAGGAGGAGGCGCTCGATGAGTCGCAATCAAATAATCCTGTTATTTTTACTTTCAATTATCTTCGGTTTGGGTGCAGTATTTTTTGCTAAGCAATGGATGGATAGGCAATCACAGCCTCAAACTGAAGTTGAAGTTGTTGAGCGAGAACCAGTTGTGGTGGCAGCCATTGAAGTGCCTGCAGGCACTATTCTTGACGAGCAACACTTTACCACCAAATTACTGGAAAAAGCGTGGCGTTCGGAAAATCAGTTTTCTGATGTTGCGGAGTTGGTTGGTATGGTTGCCGCAGACAACTTATACCCAGATGAAATTATTATTGCTCAACATGTGAATGCTCCAGGGCAAGGCGCAACGCTCGCAACACTCATTCCTGAAGATAAGCGAGCTGTGACGATTCGAGTCAATGATGTTATCGGTGTAGCAGGATTTCTTCTTCCGGGAAATCGGGTTGATATTCTTAGCACTGTGAAATACGGACAAAACTCAGCATCTACAACCACCGTTTTGAAAGATATCAAAGTGTTGGCGGTAGACCAGACGGCCAGAACCAAAGAAAACAAACCGATTATTGTTCGTGCTGTAACTCTTGAAGTAACGCCTAAAGAAGCAGAAAAATTACTGAGTGCGAATACCAAAGGGGCTATACAACTGGCTCTGCGTAATCCACAAGCAATAGAACCGAAAGTTGTTCAACCGTATGTTGCTCCACGAGTGACAATCATTAAAGGAACGAATTCATCAAGTGTTCGGGTCAGGGAGTGAGGTGAGTGATGAAAAAAATAATAACGGCACTTACACTGTGTTTTGCACTAAGTCACTGGGTCATAGCGGCTACTCAAAGCGGTAAAACGGTCAATGTTCCACATCATAAATCGACCTTTGTTGAACTTGCTGGCAAAGCGACACGAGTTTCTTTGGGCGATCCTGATGTTCTCGATATTGTGATGTTAAAAGCGGATGAACTGTTTTTAATCGGTAAAAAACTGGGTTCGACCAACTTGATGGCATGGGATAGTCGAGGTCAGTTAATTGAGTCGATCAATATTGAAGTGACTCATGATGTAAACAATCTCAAGGCCAAGCTGTTTGAGATAATGCCGGATGAAACCGTGAGTGTGCAAAGTGCACAAAATCGTCTGATTTTAAGTGGACAGGTAAGCTCACTAGAAAAAATGAACTTAGCATTACGCTTGGCTGAAACTTATGCTGCGGGTCAGGCCGCAGATAGTGAAACTGCAACTCGTAATGAGGAAAGCGGTAGCACTGGTGTGGTTAACCTAATGACTATAGGTGGTGCTCAGCAAGTGATGCTTGAAGTAACCGTAGCAGAAGTGCAACGCAGCTTAGTGCGACGTTTTGGTACCAACTTTAATTTCTTTCAGACCAACGGCAACTTCTCAATTGGTGGTACCTCTGTTGGTGGCGGTTTCCTTGGTGTAAACCCTGTGCTCGGTGTGCCTCTGGCGGAAAGCACAGGCGTCCTATCTTCGTTTATTGATGGGAATACTCTGTTTACTTTAGCTCTTGATGTCGCAAAAGAAACTGGGGTAGCCAAGGTTTTGGCTGAGCCAAATCTAACCGCTTTAAGTGGCGCTAAAGCCGAATTTTTAGCTGGGGGGGAATTCCCGATTCCTGTACCTGGTGAAGAAGGTATTACCATCGAATATAAAGAGTACGGTGTAGGAGTGAAATTTATACCGACTATTCTCAGTGATAAGAAAATTAACTTAAACTTGGCCGTTGATGTGAGTGAGATAGCGACTTCCACAACTTTGTCTTTAAGTACGGCTGGAACTAATGCCACTTACTATATTCCGCCAATTACCCGTCGAAGTGCTTCTTCTACACTGGAGTTGGCTGACGGGCAAACTATTGGTATTGCAGGTCTTCTTAGTGAAAATGTCCGAGACTCAGCTTCTAAGTTTCCGGGGATAGGGGATGTGCCAGTTTTGGGGCAGCTATTTGGAAGTCAGTCATATATTTCTGGAGAAACTGAGCTAGTCATTTTGGTTACGCCGAGACTGGCTAAACCTATCGATCGTTCTAGAATTAAATTACCGACTGATGCTTTCGTTGAGCCAAACGATGTTAAATATTACCTATTAGGTCGAGGCGCATATATCGCTAAACCGGATGAGGTACATCGTGCCGAGCCTCAGCAATATGACGAGTTGCAGGACAACTCTCGAGGTGGTGCTGAAGGATCATTTGGTCACGATATGTAAGGAGAAGCTTCAAATGAAATACACATCATTAATATTAGTGTCGTTGAGCTTTTTGCTTACTGGTTGTGCCAATCAACATCGTTTGGGAACACACGTTGCCCAGCTTAGGGTGCAACAAACCTATGACACGTCAGCCACTCTCAATAACTTAGAAGTTATACCATCTGGTAATGGTGAGCGGATGGAAGACGCTTACAGTGCATATACTGGCAAAAGTGGTGAAACTCTAGAGGGCGGCTCTAGCAGCCAAGTGCTGTTAGGCTTTAATTAAGTTGAGGCCAATATGAAAACACATCACCCAGTTCGCAGTATGCGAAAACAGCGAGGTCTGGTTGCTGTGATTGTAACAATCGCACTGTTTTCCTTTATGGGGATTGCAGCGTTAGCCGTTGATATCAACCATGCGCTCATGAACCGTACTAAATTGCAAAACAGTGTTGACTCCGCAGCATTAGCTGCGGCGTTGGTACTTGATCGTTCTGACTTTACCAATGGCACAGCAGCAAGCGCTTTGGCTATCGCATCAGGAGCAGCCAAAGATGCTCTCGCTCAAATGGCGACGGCAGACGGAAATGCTGAGTTAGATTTTGTCTCCGCACCTGTTGAAGTCAATATTACCTTGGCAAACCGAGCTGATTTGACCGGAGGATATGATCCAGCAGGAGATGATCATTATGTAAGGGTTGCGGTAAACAACTTATCTTTGAACAGTTTTGTCATGCAGATGTTTGGTCTTAATAAACAGTTATCTGCCAGTGCTGTTGCTGGACCTAGTGCGGGCGGGGGCAGCTGTAATCTGGTTCCTATGGCTGTATGTGAAATAGACCCTAGTGACACAAGTAACTCGGGCTATGAGTACAACAGTATTTATGCACTTAAGCTAGCTACCAACAACTCCGAAATGGGGCCGGGCAATTTTCAGTTACTTAATTATGACCCTGATGATCCCAACACGCCCTCGGAAACAGAGAGTTATAAGCTCAGTGAGCAATTAGCAGGAGCATACAAAGGATGTACGGTTCCGGGGAAAACTGTTCGTTCAAAACCGGGTAATACCGTAGGGCCTGTTGGTGACGGTCTCAATATGCGGTTTGGTGATAGATCTAACCTCGATGCTGTGCTTTTTCCTGCTGACTCAAATACCACCGAAGCTGAACTCAATGATATTTATAAGAATGATCATAAGGATGTAAACACGATAACGGATGTGTTTGAAAAAATAGCGGAAGCGGAGACCGCATTAGCGACCAATGTGAACCCCAAAAATAACAAAGAACTTACTGATGCAGAGGTCGCTCAATATGAAGCAGTCTTGGCTGACTATCCACTTAATAGCCAAGAAGATCTGACTTTTAACTATGAGCAATACCAAAATACAGGTAATGACCGACGTCGTTTAGCAGTACCTATCATAGATTGCAGTGCCGACGCTTATGGTGATCCTTCTCCTACAGGGGCGAGTGATTACAACGTGAAATCAGTGGGTTGTTTTTTCTTGTTGCAACGCGCGCCGACCAATAACGGAGATAAGCAACAGATATACGGAGAGTATTTGGAAAAATGCCCAACGCCGAATGTTCCTTATAACGGTGTCAGCAATAGCTTAGGTACTTATCGTATTGTGCTCTATGACGATCCTTTCAATAAGGAGTCCTGAAATGCGTAGTTTTGTCGATAAACAATCGGGTATTGCCGCAGTAGAGTTTTTGGTCACGTTACCAGTATTGTTGTTCATATTTACTGTGGTCATTGAATTTGGTAACGCTTTTATTCGCTACAGCACTTTAAACAAATCTGTACAAAATGCCGCCCGTTACGCTGTGGTGGATATCTATGGCACAGCCACATCAGGTTCGATTGCGAATGAAAGTGACATCAAGAAAATGGTGATGTACGGAAAGACGTCTTTTGAGCAAGGCGAAAAGCCGACAGCTGTTCTTGACTCACTGACACTTGATAACATTTCCGTGATCCCTGTGGGAAATTACGTGGTAATCAGTGCGAACTATGATTACCAGCCGATTCTTAATCTACTTCCTATTGATGCACTGGATAATTTAACTGTTCGTTCTTCAGCAGTGATGAGGGTTGCGCCATGAGGAGATTACGTAATCAACAAGGTATCACCATCGTCGAGTTTACACTGGTCGCTTCTACATTACTGTTGCTTGTATTTGCCATTTTGGAGCTCGGATACTTTACTTTTAACTTACAAGCTTTGAATGACTTAACTCGAAGAGCTGCTCGTATCGCGACAGTTTGTCAGGTTGATGACGGTGATGTAATACGCAGTTTGACAATGTCAGAATTTGTGCCCAAAGGATTTACTAACGAAAATCTGAAGATCGATTATCTGGATGCTGAAGGAGTATCAGTGCCAAATGTTTTGGCCGATGATGCACCGATTCATTATGTTAAAGCGGAAGTTGTTGATTACAACTATGGATTTTCAGGAATACTCAATTTTCTCGGAGATAATGGTGTCATATCGGTTCCTGCATTTGAAACAGTTTTGGTCAGAGAGTCATTAGGGGTAGGGCGACTTGATTCATCAACAGGTGATAAAGTTTATATTGACTGCAAATAAAAATAATCAAGGGAGCCCCTATGGGAGAAGCAGTTAAATTGTCTCGTGGTGACAGCAATAACATTCGAATAAAGACCAATTTGTCTATATGGATTTTGTATTCAAGTGATGCATTCAAGTTACATATGATGAATGAGCTGTCTCAGTGTAATAGTTTAAATTTTGAAGCTATATCGCTTCATGGTGTTGTTGCTGACAGTTTTAAACACTTTACGCCACCGGACCTTATTTTTGTAGAAACAGGTCCCAACTGGGCACAAAAAGTAGTGGAATTGCAAAATTACGACGGGCCAATGATTGAAGATAGTGAAGTTAGTACTTCATTAATTATATTTGGTGACGAGAGTGATAATGGGGCTTTAAAAATAGCTCTTCGCCTAGGTGCTACAGACTTTATATCTGATCAAGCCACAATTTTGGATTTAATGCCTCTGTTGAAAAATGTTGCTGAGGAAAAAATAGCGGCACGCAAACTTGGGCAACTGTTTGTATTTATTAATACTAAAGGAGGCTCTGGTGCGACAACAATAGCTTTAAATACGGCGGTTGAAGTTGCCATGCACCATAGAGAAAAAGTGTTATTGCTGGATTTGGATATTCACTTTGGTGTTGTCATGGATTATCTCAATATTAATCCAGCTTATAGCATTAACGACGCCATTGCGAACGCGTCAGATTTAGATGAAATTTCATTGCATGCTTTAGTCTCTAAGCATCCATCTGGTTTACATGTATTAAGTTTTAAACATGAAAATCATAATGAAAATTTTGATAAAGCGATGCAGATGGGTAAGTTATTACCAACGTTATTGGAATACTATCCTTATGTATTTGTTGATCTTTCCGGTGGTGTCGACCGAATGTTTTCTCCTATTTTGTCGCGAGCTAGTAAAACATTTTTGGTCACGCAACAAAATTTAGTCGCGGTCAAAAACATGTCTCGTATTCTAAAGGCAATGACCTTTGAATACGGTATTCAGCGCGATCAAATTGAAATAATCCTTAATCGCTATGAAAAACGTCAGCAAATACGACTGAAAGATATCGAACAGACGATTTCAGGAGTTCCAATACATGTTATCCCTAATGATTTTAAAGCGGCTATTGAAAGTGCCAACTTAGGGAAACCATTTGTAGAGTCGAGAAAAGGTAGCTCAATTACTAAATCGGTAGTGGATTTATCACAAACATTAGCGCCAGTTAAAGAGAAAAAAGGGTGGCTGAGACGTCTATTTTCCTGATGGATTAGGGAGAGGGTATGTTTTTTAAACGTAAGAATATTAGTTCTGATTTTCAAGAGGAGCTTTTAAAAGAAGAAAGCACCCCAAAAGCTGATATACCAGTAAAGCCTAAATCTAGTCCTGCACTGGGAAATCAAGAAAAGAGTGAAGCACCTAAACAGGATGAGAGCCCTCTTCAGCGCAAATTGCGTGAAGCCGAAGCAAAAAACAAACAAATCGATGATACCCGTAAGCAGCTTGAACAGGAGCAAGCAACGAAACACTATTATCATCGCCGGCTACTCGAAACATTAGATTTGGCATTGCTTTCTAGCTTGGAAAAAGACAGGGCTAAGAAAGATCTCCATGATGCAGTGGTTCAGCTAATGGCAGAAGACCAAAGTCATGCTTTGAGTGCAGAGGGTCGCAAACGTGTCATAAAACAGATCGAAGATGAAGTGTTTGGTTTGGGGCCTCTAGAGCCACTTTTAAATGATTCATCGGTTTCAGATATTCTGGTTAATGGAGCAAAAAGTGTCTATGTTGAGCGCCGAGGCAAACTAGAAAGAACGCCTTATACCTTTCTCGATGACCGACATCTACGTAGCATCATTGACCGAATTGTTAGCCAGGTTGGTCGTCGTATCGATGAATCGTCTCCTATGGTCGATGCCCGCTTAGCTGATGGTTCCCGTGTCAACGCGATTATCCCACCATTGGCACTTGATGGACCTTCAGTTTCTATTCGCCGTTTTGCTGTCGATAAGCTCACTATGGATAACTTGTTATCCTTTAACTCTATTTCAGAGCAAATGGCAAAGTTTGTCGAAGCAGCCGTTAAAGGCGAACTCAATATTCTTATCTCTGGTGGTACTGGTTCAGGAAAAACCACCACTTTGAACATATTCTCAGGCTTCATTCCTAGTGACGATCGAATCATTACCATAGAAGACTCCGCTGAGCTTCAATTACAGCAACCTCATGTTGTTCGTCTAGAAACCCGCCCTGCAAACTTGGAGGGTAAAGGTGAAATTACCCAGCGTGATTTAGTTAAGAACTCACTACGTATGCGACCTGACAGAATTGTATTAGGTGAGGTTCGGGGCAGTGAAGCGGTTGATATGTTGGCGGCAATGAATACGGGGCACGATGGTTCGCTTGCAACCATTCACGCCAATACTCCTAGAGATGCCTTGAGCCGTGTGGAAAATATGTTTGCGATGGCTGGCTGGAACATCTCTACCAAAAACTTACGGGCACAAATTGCTTCTGCGATTCATTTGGTTGTTCAGATGGAGCGTCAGGAAGACGGTAAACGGAGAATGGTCAGTATTGCCGAAATCAATGGAATGGAAGGTGACATCATTACCATGTCAGAAATTTTCAAATTTCAACGCCAAGGCATGGATGAGGAAGGCAATGTCATCGGATTTTTTACTGCGACCGGAGTCATCCCACAGTGCCATGATTCATTGTCTAAACGTGGTTGGCATTTACCTTACGAAATTTTTAATGAAACCTTTGAATAAGGGGTAGAGCAATGGACCAACTGTATTTTTTTGCTTTACTGTTTGTCGCAGTTTTTCTTATTTCCCAAGCATTCCTAATGCCAGCGGCTGGCAATAAAGCAAAGCACAAAGCCATTAGTAAGCGGTTGAAAGAAAGTCAATCGCAGGTCGATGAGCAGAGTCGTTCATTGTTGAATGAACATTACATCAAGAGCTTGTCTCCTATTGATCAGAAATTGGTGAGTTACAGTTATTTCGCCAATATGAAAAAAAACCTAGAGCTTGCCGGTATAGGAAAATCATTAACACAAGTGGTTACCTATACGGTTTTAAGTCAAGTATTGGTTCTGATTCTTTTTATTTTCTTAGGCGCAGAACTTTATATAGCTTTTGCAGCTAGTTTTATTGTTTGGCTAATTTTGTATTTTGCTATTAGCGGAAAAATATCAAAAAGGTTAAGTAAATTTGAAGAACTTTTTCCTGATGCTCTGGATATAATGAAGCGAATGCTATCTGCTGGTCATCCTATTACTTATTCGTTTAATGAAGTCGGAAAAGAATTACCCGAGCCGGTTGGCAGTGAATTTAAGAATACGTTTAATCTTTTAAATTATGGTTACGATATCAGATTAGCCATGATGCAAATGGTAGAGCGTAATCCAACCGTATCTATGTTTGCCTTTTCAAGTGCAGTTTTATTACAAAAAGAGACTGGCGGCGATCTGGCTGAAAATTTAGATAAAGTCGCTAAAGTATTACGTGCTAGATTCAAGTTGCAGCGAAAAATAAAAACCTTATCCGCTGAAAGTAAAATGTCTGCTTGGGTATTAATGTTAGCACCTTTCGCTATATTTATTATGTTAAGTGTAATTAGTCCTGGATATTTGGACCCTCTTTACAGTGACCCTCGGGGTCACCGCTTATTGATATATGGTGGGATAGGGTTATTTATTGGCTCTTTGTGGATAAGAAAAATTATTAACTTTGAGGTTTGATATATGCAGGACCTAGTCAATTATCTACAGAATTTTAAATTAACAGAAGAAAACCTCATTCTGCTGATGATAATGTTTGCCAGTATTCTGGTGGTCATTACTATATTCTTACTGGTATTTGGTCGTTCTAAACAGTCTACTGTTCGTAATCGCCTACAAACCTACACAATGGAAGCGGAGATAACAAAGAAAAATAGCAAAATTGATAATGCGCTTGAATCTTTATCACCGATTTTTACTACCAGTAATGCTAAAGAAAAAGAAACGGTGCGTCATCAACTGATGCATGCGGGATTTCACAATGAAACGGCACTGACATACTTCTATGTGACAAAAACACTTTCTACGCTAATCGGGCTTTTTGCCGGATTGCTCTACTACACGTTTTCAGACAGTGGGCAGAATCCGCTGTTCATCTTAATAATCTGTGTTGGAGTCGGCCTCTTTATTCCTAATATTTTCTTACGACATTTAGTTAAAAAACGTCAGTCGCGCATTCGTGCTGGTGTCCCAGATATGCTTGATCTATTAGTGGTTTGTACGGAATCGGGGTTAGGCTTAAATGCTGGCTTGATGCGAGTATCAAAAGAACTTGGCATGTCTCATATGGATTTAGCGGATGAGTTAGATACCGTCTGTCTGAAAATCAAGGCGGGCTACGATATGTCAGAAGCGTTTCAAGGGTTTGTTGAACGAACGGGTGTTGAGGAGTTGGCTGGTTTAATCAGCATGCTGTCTCATGCATCAAGGATCGGCGGCAGCTTATCTCAAACATTGCGTGACTATACAGAAGATTACCGTGACAAGCGAAATCAGGAAGTGGAGGAGATTGCAGCTAAAATACCCACCAAGATGATTTTTCCTCTATTGGTCTGTATTTGGCCTGGATTTTTTATTGTTGTTCTTGGACCGGCAATCATCAAGTTAATGGAAGCTTTTGGGCAATAAAGGATAAATGATGAAAAAATATAACTATGCCACTCTCTTATTGATCTCTCTTATCGCCGGCTGCGCTAGCGATTCCGATAAACAATCTAAGTTTGATAGTGAACTTTATGATGGCAGACCTGTTGAAACCTTTAGTGCAGACGCTGCGCCTCTAACCGAAACGGAAGCGATAAAACGCGGTGACTATGCGTTAAGGCAAAACAATTCTGATTTGGCGCTTTACGAATATATCCGTTCTTTAGAGTTTCCTGACTCACAATATAGCGACAAAACCTTGTATACCATTGGTCGTATACATCAGTCTCGTGGCAATTATGAACTTGCTGAACGAGCTTATCTGCTGGCGTTAGAGCACAACCCTAATAACGTTCAGGTTCTGGAGCAATTGGGTTCGAATTACAGTAAACAAGGTAAAGTTGATGAAGGTCGAAGCTACTTTTTGCGAGCGATTAATGCGGATCAACTGCGTTTGAGTTCCAGAATAAAACTGGATGATGATGCAAGTGTGTCAGAGATAGAGGCGTTAAGCAGCGACAATCTTTCTCCGGCCAGTGCCTACATGGGATTAGGCATACTCGATGATGTCAAAGCGCAACATGAAGTAGCGCAGGCGTTTTACAAACATGCTTTAAAAATTGAGCCTAAATCGAGTAAGGCGTTAATGAATATGGGTTATTCCCATTATATGAGTGGAAATTACACTGATGCGACGCGTTTTACTTTAGCCGCTCTTGAGCAAGAACCAGATAACGAGAAGGCGTTAAACAACTTGGCACTCATTTATTTAGCCAAAGGCGAAACCCAGCGAGCTTTAAATGTGTTTATGCGCCGAATGGATGCTCCAGAAGCGTTGAATAATGTTGGCTATTTCTTAATGCTTCAGGGCAAACCAGAAAAAGCGATCCCATATTTGCAGCAAGCCATCGACAAAAAGACTTCTTACTACAAGATTGCCAATGAAAATCTAGAACGTGCGTTGGCCGAAGTGCGTGCAAAAACACCTGAAAAAGCAGAAATGATGTCTCAGTGACGGTCAAGCCTATCTTTGGGATCTGGCTCAGGATAGGCTTCAATTACCTTCTTCAAATATTCCTGATGGTACCTGAGTCCGTTAACGCAATGTCTGTCTAGCTTGCCGTTGGCAACCATCTTTTCTAATTCGAGTAACGCGAAGGGAACCGACCAAGCTTGTTTGTATGGTCGGTGGCTGGTTAACGCATCGAATACATTGGCAACGGTGATAATGCGGGCAGATATTGGAATGTCTTCTTGGGTTAAACCGTAGGGGTAACCGCTACCATCCAAAAACTCATGATGGTAAGCGACGATCTCTTTTAGTACAGCTACACAAGGGTGATCAGGTGAGCCCATTTCATTAATGATCTTGTTGATGATCTCTACGCCTTTTTCCACATGATCTTTTAACTGATCGCGTTCATCATGTCCCAGTGAGCTAGATTTGGTTAATAAACTCACCGGAATAGACAGTTTGCCGATGTCATGGCATTTAGAAAACAGGGTAATGTTTTCAATGGTTTCATCATCTAATTCGTAGATGTGTGCAACTTCAAGTGCTATGACTTTGGCATATCGACAGATTCTTTCTTTGTGTTCAGACGACTCTTGCCAGTGTTCTTGAGATTGTGAATGAACATGGCTGGCTGAATCGATCAATGAGTGCACTAAGTCATATTCTGACGTCACAACAAAACGAATGATCTCCAAAAAAGGTTTGAGTGCTTCGGTCATGGACTGGTTGAATAAATCTTTTTGAAAAGAATTTAAGAATATAAAACCGATAAACTTCTTGTTTTGGAAAACAGGCACAGCCAGAGATGAGCGATACCCTTGATCTATAAGCCATTTAGAATGAGGGAATTTGGCATCTAGCTGATTTGGAATATCATTTAAATAACGACAATCGCCAGTTTCAGAACAGATTTTTAACGCTGGCAATTCTGATAAGGGAAACTCGTAGTGTAAGAGTTCAAAGCCATGAAAGGTGCTATCAGCATAGGTTTTTAGGTGATCATTCTCCTCATCGTAAAGCGCAAAAGAAATGCGATCGACTTCTGGAGCAGACACGCGCAAACGCTCATGAATATCAGTAAGCTGATTATTCAGAGTTCCCGCAGATGCGAAATAGCTGTGATCGCTATTTTTGCTGTGCGTGTCCATGGCATCTCCCCCTAATTTTTCCTCGGTGACAACTCAATTCATCAACCTAATTACGCAACTTATAGCTACTTAATAAGTTTAGTTGAGATTGCCTTTTTCTGTTCAATAAACAACCAGTAAATGTGCTTCAAAATATTTATGTGAAATCGTTTACCGCCTATAGATAAAGGCATTTGAGCAATACCTTATACCAGCCATAGATGTTTGTTATCTAAACTCCCCTTCTGTATATGACAATTTAGTGTTATTTGTGTAAACGTTTCCACTATGCAGCAGTGATCACAGAATGCTGACGATATAGCCTGCTAAACTCTTGCACATTAAATGAGATGTTGTTTGAGGTAAGTGAAGTGAAAGTATTGGTCACTGGCGGTATGGGATACATAGGTAGTCATACTTGCGTGCAAATGATTGACGCTGGGATGGAGCCGATCATTCTTGATAACCTGTGTAATGCCAAAGAGAAGGTGTTGGACAGAATTAAGATGATTTCTGGTGTAGCGCCAGTTTTTTATCACGGCGATATTCGTGATGAAGCGCTGCTCGACTCCATTTTTGCTGAGCATGATATCAAAGCGGTTATTCACTTTGCTGGCTTGAAAGCCGTAGGTGAGTCGGTGGCTAAGCCTCTCGAATACTATGATAACAACGTTAACGGCTCTTTAGTTCTTGCGCGTTCTATGCGTAAAGCGGGAGTGAAGAATATTATCTTTAGTTCGTCTGCCACTGTGTATGGTGACCCAGCTTCAGTGCCCATTACCGAGTCTTTCCCTACTGGCGCAACGACCAACCCTTATGGCCGCAGCAAGTACATGGTGGAAGAATGTTTATCGGATCTTTTCAACGCAGATCCGAGCTGGAGCATTACTTTACTGCGCTACTTTAACCCTGTTGGCGCACATCCATCAGGCTTGATGGGCGAAGATCCGCAAGGTATTCCAAACAATCTCATGCCGTATATCGCACAAGTGGCAGTAGGGCGTAGAGAAAAACTTTCAGTGTACGGGAATGATTACCCAACACCCGATGGTACGGGCGTTCGTGACTATATTCATGTGATGGATTTAGCCGATGGCCACCTTGCAGCATTGACTCGAGTGGGTCTGAAGAGCGGCTTGCATATCTATAATTTAGGCACTGGTAAAGGCTCTAGTGTGCTCGATATGGTAGAGGCATTCAGCCAAGCTTGCGGCAAAGATGTGGCTTATGAAGTTTGCCCGCGTCGTGCTGGTGATATTGCTGAATGTTGGGCGAGTACTGAAAAAGCTGAGCGTGAACTGGGCTGGAAAGCAACTCGCAGCGTAAAAGAAATGACAGAAGATACTTGGCGTTGGCAAGTTGCTAACCCGCAAGGTTACTAGTTTGAGAGATGAATAAAAGTTATGTCGAATACTGAATTTAACCCTGTAGATCATCCGCATCGTCGCTACAACCCATTAACTGGGCAGTGGGTGCTTGTTTCTCCTCATCGAGCTAAGCGTCCTTGGAGTGGTCAGGATGAAAAGCCATCTGTCGCTGAACTGCCTGCGTATGATGCGAAGTGTTTCCTGTGTCCAACCAACGAGCGGATTTCTGGCGATAAGAACCCAGACTACAAAGACACTTATGTTTTTAACAACGACTTTGCCGCGTTAATGGCTGATTCTCCTGATGCACCTGAAAATGAACATCCCCTATTTAAGATGCAAGGCGTTCGCGGTTTAAGTCGGGTTATCTGTTTTTCGCCGGACCACAGCAAGACTTTGCCTGAATTATCTCCACAAGCGATTCGTGGTGTGATTGATACATGGAATGAGCAGATTGAAGAGCTAGGCAAAGAGTATCTCTGGGTTCAGGCTTTTGAAAATAAAGGCGAAACCATGGGATGTTCTCAACCGCATCCACACGGACAAATCTGGGCAAATAGCTTTTTACCTAATGAAATAGAACGTAAAGACAATAACTTACGAGCCTATTACCAAGAGAATAACTCAAACCTGCTGGTGGATTATGTGCAGGCAGAGTTAAAAGACGGTTCCAGAATTGTCGTTGAAACGGAACATTGGGTAGCGCTTGTGCCTTACTGGGCGGCATGGCCATTTGAAACCATGTTATTACCGAAAACCCACATCCGCCGCATGAGCGAGCTTAGCGATGAAATGCGTGATGACCTGGCTATTGCGATTAAAAAATTAACCAGCCGTTATGACAACCTGTTCCAGTGCTCATTCCCATATTCAATGGGTTGGCATTACGCGCCGTTTTTTACAGATGGTCAGAGTGTTGAACATTGGCAATTACATGCCTTGTTCTATCCGCCACTACTGCGTAGCGCAAGTATTCGCAAATTTATGGTTGGTTATGAAATGTTGGCGGAAACTCAGCGAGATTTAACCGCAGAACAAGCCGCAGAGCGACTACGCTCGTTATCAGACGTACATTACAAAGAACAATAAGTGGAACAATTATGAGCTTAATTAATAGTGTTGAAGCTGCATTTGAAGCAGTACTGGGTTATAAGGCAAGCCATCTTATTCAGGCTCCTGGTCGTGTAAATCTGATTGGTGAGCATACCGATTACAACGATGGTTTCGTTTTGCCTTGTGCGATTAACTACCAAACTGTGGTTGCGGCCTCTCCTCGTTCTGATTCGAAGGTCAAAGTTGTTGCTGTGGATTATGGCAATGCGATTGATGAGTTCGATTTAACTCAGCCAATTACCTTTGTCGAAAACAAAATGTGGGCTAACTACATTCGCGGTGTGGTGAAGTACTTGATGGAGCGCGGTTACTCTTTTAACGGCGCCGATATCGCAGTGAGCGGTAATGTACCTCAAGGCGCGGGTTTAAGTTCTTCTGCTGCATTAGAAGTTGTTATTGGCCAGACATTTAAAGAACTTTACAGCTTACCTATTAGCCAAGCTGAAATTGCCTTAAACGGTCAACAAGCTGAAAACCAGTTTGTCGGTTGTAACTGCGGCATCATGGATCAGCTTATCTCAGCTGAAGGTCAGGCAAATTCTGCGCTTCTTATCGACTGTCGCAGTCTAGAAACCAAAGCGGTTTCAATGCCTGAAGATATGGCGGTCGTCATCATCAACTCGAACAAGCAACGCGGCTTAGTCGACAGTGAATACAACACTCGCCGCCAGCAATGTGAAGAGGCAGCACAAATCTTTGGTGTGAAAGCGCTTCGCGATGTTTCTATCGAAATGTTTAACGACAAAGTAGAGCAGCTCGATCCTGTTGTTGCAAAACGCGCTCGTCACGTAATCACAGAAAATGAACGTACCCTGCAAGCGGCGGATGCTTTAAGCGCTGGTGACTTAAAACGCATGGGTGAACTAATGGAACAGTCGCATGCGTCGATGCGTGACGATTTTGAAATCACAGTTAAAGAAATCGATGCCTTAGTAGACATCGTGAAAGATGTGATTGGCGATCAAGGCGGCGTACGTATGACAGGCGGTGGTTTTGGTGGCTGTATTGTCGCGCTGGTTCCGCCATCATTGGTTGATGATGTGGAAAAAGCGGTTGAAACCCTTTACCCACAACAAAGTGGTCTTACTGCAACCTTTTATGTGTGTCAGGCAAAAGCTGGCGCTGGTTTGATTCACTAGAGGGCGTTAATGATGACCCATTCTTTATTTGAAACAATGACTCAATCACCCGCTTACGATGGCAAGCCTGCAATGCTGGTAGAGCTGACGAATGCGAGTGGTGTGCAAGTTGTGCTTATGGATATTGGTGCAACGTGGTTAAGTTGCCAAATACCTGTCGCAGGCGAAATGCGCGAAGTTTTGCTTGGCTTAAGCACTATGGAAGACTTCAAGCAGCATGGCAGCTTCTTAGGAGTGACGGTTGGTCGCTATGCAAACCGCATTGCAAACTCTCAATACTCTTGGCAAGGCGAAACCTATACGTTAGCAGCGAATCAAGGTGCGCATTGTTTGCATGGTGGTAAAGAGGGTTGGAGTCATCGTCGCTGGAATATCGTCAATCAAAGCAAACAGAAAGTTGAATTCTCAATTTTCTCTGCTGATGGTGATCAAGGATTTCCGGGTAATGCGACCGCATCGGTGACTTATGAGCTTACTGACGAGAATCAGATCGTGATTAGCTACAAAGCATCAACCGATAAAGCGACACCGCTGAATCTGACTAACCATGCTTATTTCAATTTGCTCGGCGCAGAATCTGGCGCAGATATTCTTGACCACAAACTGCAAGTTAATGCTGACTATTATCTGCCAACCACATCTGAAGGCATTCCTTTGGGTGAGCTGGCGAGTGTTGAAAACACCAGTTTTGACTTCCGTACAGCGAAGGCGGTCAAGCAAGATCTATTAACAGATGAACAGCAGAAAAACTGCAAAGGCTATGACCACAGCTTCTTACTTGATGACAGCTGTAAAACGGGACAACCAGTCGCAACCGTTGAAGCGCCTGACGGTTCTCTGTCTATGCAGGTGTTGACCGATAAACCAGCGATTCAGTTTTATGGTGGCAACTTCTTAGAAGGAACGCCTAACCGAAAGGGTTCCACATATAAACAGTATCAAGGTCTTGCTTTAGAAACTCAGTATTTACCGGATTCACCGAATCATTTTGATTGGCCACAGGAGAGTTGTTTTACTCTTCCGGGCGAAGAATACGCTTTTACCACTGTGTATAAGTTCAACGTTTTAGCGAACTATACCTAAACTACTTGGAGTTGCAGGTAGGCGGCAAGTGAGTGAATCCCCATGAACATAGATAACTATTTTGTTTATAAATAGATTGTGATTGGGGTGAACGAACGTAGCCAACGCCTCTGCAGCTTCAAGTAGGAAGGGTATAACCCGTAGGGTGCATAGTGAACCCAAGGGCTGGGGGGATAAGGTTTACAGTTCTTGGGGGAAAGCGATTTTGCCCTCACTTCTGAAGAAGTGGGGGCTTTTTTTGCTTATTGAGACGAGCTTTTAGACGGTGCTTTGTCTACAGAATCTCGGCGTACTAACGTTGGAGAGAAACACATTGGTTCTTGTTCCAACGGTTCATCTTTAGCCAGTTGTAGTGCGAGTTTTGCCGCCTTCTCTGCCATCATTTGAATAGGGTAACGAATCGTTGTGAGGCGAGGGCGCACATAGCGTGCAATTAAACCGTCATCGAATCCGATAACCGAAACGTCTTGTGGTGTTTTCACCCCATTTTCTTCCAGTACCGAAAGAGCGCCTGCTGCCATATTGTCGTTATAGGCAACAACACCGGTAATATCCAAAGATTTAGTCAGTAAGTTTGTCATGGCTTCTTCACCGCCTTCACTGTCTGGAGAGGCGAGTTCCAAATAACTTGCTGGCAGGGAAATGTTGTGTGCAGCGAGAGCGTCTTTATAGCCTTCAATGCGCTGATCAGCATCTTCAATGTGATGAGAAGAACTGATACAAGCGATCTTTTCATGTCCATGGCGGATCAGAAATTCTGTCGCTAAGTAAGCGCCTTTGTAGTTATCTAGAGAGATACAACGATCCGCGAGCTCTGGAATATGGCGGTTGATCAGTACCAATGCTTTAATCTCGTGGGCGTAGGCAATTAGTTCTTCATCAGAAAGCGCTTTTGAGTGAATGACCAAAGCATCACAGCGACTGTTTATCAGCAGATCGATAGCTTGGCGCTCTTCTTCTGCTTCATGGTAACCATTACCGATTAGTAAGTGTTTGCCCGCTTGATGAGCAACATTATCAACCGCTTTGACTAACGTACCAAAGAAAGGATCAGACACATCACTCACTAACACACCAATGGTGTTCGTACTTTGGCTTACTAAAGCGCGAGCAGCAGCATTCGGGCGGTAGCCAAGATCTTTCATCGCTTTCGTTACTGATTCGATCGAAGCTTTACTCGCTTTGGGAGATTTATTGATCACGCGTGAAACCGTTGCCACTGAAACGCCCGCTTCACGTGCTACGTCTTTTATGGTTGCCATGAGAGACCTCGCTACATAAGAAACGTTATTTAACAATGTGAGTGAAAATATGGCAACGAATCCGTTAAGTAATGTACAGATATGAGAGATTAAGCTTAGATTTGAGAAGGGATAATAGAGTGTGTAAACGTTTTTAGTAAACGTACTCTCCTCCTATCCGAAAATAGAAGGAGAAAAGAGATTTAACGGACGCTGGCAACAAGATTATCGATCAAAGCATGTTTAGATTGGCAAACGCCGGCAAGCCTCACGTATTTAGGGCTATGGCGGTCATTGAGCAGTGGATGATGCCATCCGACAGTATGCTGAACGAAGTGTTTGGCAAACGCTTCAGAGACTTCTAAACAACCACAAATCACGGTATCAACATAGCTTTGAACAATCGGACTTTTCTCGCAAGGATGAAGATGTTGCTCGGTGACATACACCCAAATCGGCTTGCTTGGGTCGAACTCATGCTCGGTTTCAATCTGATTTGGCTGAAGAGAAACACGTTGATAGCCACTCTCTCGGCGATCAAACTCAACCAGAGCCGCGTCATCAATTTCCAACAGCACACCGTTAACCTGACCTTCGCCAGTGTTTACGACTAGCGGAGAGATAGCGTAAGTGTCATCAATTTTCCCCCAAGAGCGAACTAGTCCGTGCGCAATAACTGGAATGGCGCTTCCGGTTTGTCCAGTGAGCTGTCGGGAATGTGAATTCATTAGGCTTCCGTAGCCAAAAATATACATGTACTCATCCTATTTGAATCTGTAACTGCGTTGACTGCATTCATTCCCCCTAATTACATAGTGTCCTATGTTCCTAGGGCAGAATTCATTTATTGCCTGTTACTGGTATTAATTTTTCGAGAAAAACTGCAGGCGTTTTAGTATCCAAAACTCTACAGCGAATATTCCTACTAACCCGAAGCAGAATAGTGCAAAGGCAATAGGGGATTCGGTTCCCGGAATGCCTCCAACGTTAACACCTAATAGACCTGTTAAAAAGCTGGTCGGTAAGAAGATAGCTGCAATCACAGAGAACAGATAAGTGTTCTGGTTCATCTTTTCTGCGTGGTATTGGCGCAATTCACCTTTAATGATTTCTAACTCACTGAGGAAGAAATCGAGCGTTTCGTTGATGCGGGTAATGGTGTTTACGCTATGGCGTAAGCGCATATTCTTGAAGTTAGCTAACGGTACATCTGAAGACAAATAGTCATCAATCGCGTACTGCTGAGGCTTGATGAAGCGTTTGATTTTGAGCAGGGCTTTATGAGTGTCCATCATGTCTTCACTTAGCTCTAGCTCACTGTCAAACGCTTCAATTCTGTCTTCAACAGAATTAAGGTAGTTATCGATGTTTTTGTTGAGCCCATCAATAATGTTCAGCACAAGATCCGCAAGGGTTTTTGGTCCTAGACCTTGCTTTAGAGATTCACGGATAGCATTGATGGTTTTGGATGGAATCTTACGAGTAGAAATCAGCACACCTTGATAATACAGAATGCGAACACTGAGCATATCTGCTGGATCGGCATTGTCGTTGAGATTGACGCCTCTTAGTATCAACAGAAAACTCTGTTCGTCATATTGCTCAAACAAAGGGCGCGTATCTTCAGCTAACAAGCTGTCGACAATCGATGCGGGGATAGCGTTCTCTAGAAGCCATTCACGTACCCCCGGTATATCTCGTTGGCAATGATACCAATCATGAGCTTGGAGCGAGGTTGATTTATCCGTTGGTTGAGTTGGTTGCTGCCCTGAAAACTGCCAGTGATCGATTAAAAAATCCATAGTGATCCTTTTGAAGCGTTTGTCTTTTACAAATCATGCTTTTTTGAAAGCCTCTGTTTTGAAACTAGAGCTGAAAATGGCTTTGGTAAAGCTTATGTTTTTTATAAAAAGTAGCCCAAGATGATCTTGGGCTACGGGTGATTGCGATTAGAAGCCACGCATTTGAATGCGGCGCAGGAACTCAGTCATCACTCGGTCGTAAAGTAAGTCGCCCAAGAAAGCATCTTCTACGTGATGGTCAATACTTGGGTTGTCGTTCACTTCGATCACATAGACTTGGCCGTCAATCTCTTTTAGGTCAACACCATACAAGCCGCTACCGATAAGGTTGGCCGCTTTAACGGCGACATCCACAACATTTTTCGGTACTTGTTTTAAATCGAGAGTTTCAAAGCCACCAGACGAAACTCGGCCGCTATTGTGGTGTTGATAAATCTGCCAGTGGCCGCGACTCATCATATATTTACAGGCGAAGATTGATTGGCGGTTCATCACACCAATACGCCAGTCAAAATCAGTCGGCATAAAGGCTTGAGCCAAAATCAGCGCGCTCTTTTCAAACAAAGCGGAAGCTTCTTTTGCCAACTCTTCTTCAGTACGCACTTTTACAACGCCACGAGAGAAAGCGCCATCTGGAATCTTCAATACCATTGGTAATTCGAGCTGAGAAAGCAGCTTCTCTTTCCAGTCCTCATCAAAGCTTTTCACAATTACGCCTTTAGGTGCTGGCACGTTGTTGCGTTGCAATAGCTCGGTTAGAAATACCTTGTTGGTACATTTCATGATCGACTCGGAATCGTCCATGACTACTAAGCCCATCTTTTCTGCGGTTTTGGCAAAACGATAGGTGTAGTTGCTGATGTTGGTCGTTGCGCGGATGAACAGGCCATCAAACTCACCTAGGCGAGATAGGTCGTCAGGCGAAATGGTTTCTAAGTTCATACCTAGGCGGTTTGCTGCACGAGCAAAGCGTTTCAGTGCTGAAGCATCTGAAGGAGGCATTTTCTCTTCAGAATCAACCAGCATTGCCACGTCGTAGCGGTATTTTTTCTCTTGCTTCGGTTTACGCCATACTTTTGTTGAGAACATTTCCAGAGACTCGATGAAGAAGTCTTGCTCTTGATCTTCCAAATCTTGGAATGGGTATGGTGCAATTCGGTTAATCTGCCATTGACCTTGGTACTTGTGCATTTTCAGTTCAATAACAGGCACCATGAACTGCTCGAACAGGCGACGAGCAAGCTTATCCAACCCCGGCTCTGGCGTGCGTCCGAAGTAGATTTTACAGTGAATAGAATCGGTGTTTTTGCACAGTTTATTGAGTTTCAATAAACCGGAAGAAAGCAGAAATGGCTGGTTAATGTCGTTAATTGCCATGACGCGCGGAATAACGCGGTGTCCACGAGCTTCTGCCATCAATGAGCAGTAGTAGCCGTTGCTCATATAATCATAATCACGACACAAATTGACCACTTGAACGCTACGGAAGTTGTTTTTCCAGTCTGCATCAAGGTATTGGGCGACGCTGACAACTTGTTCTGAAGGGAAGTATTGTTGCCAGTCGCTTGCTTGGTCTGTCACGATTAAAAGGTTTGCCATGTTATTTTGATTCCTATTGCTAGAGTCTATATACGCTAAAATTAGATTCCCGCATCACAGTAAACAGCTTTACTGCTCATCACTCCCAACGGTTCGATACGATTAAGTGTAGACAATCGTTCGAATTTTATTGTTCATTACCTAGCTGCATGCTTAGTTGCTTTGGGTGTATTATTGAGTTGCAATCGTGCCAACCATAAGGACATCGTATGGACTTTCGTCTTGCGAAAAGTGCTGATCTCTCTGCGCTTAATGCGTTAGAACAACAGCTATTTGAAGGAGATAAAATTTCTCCTCGTCAAATGAAGCGTTTTTTACACTCCAACCAAGCTGTCATTTTTGTGGCAGATTCTGGTGAGGAATTGGCTGGATATGCATTGCTACTATTTCATCAAGGTACACAGCTATCAAGGTTGTATTCAATTGCCGTTAAACCTGATTTCAGAGGACGGAGAATTGCTCAGAATTTGGTTGAGCAATGTGAGCGTGCAGCTCTTGATCAAGGCTCCACTACATTAAGGCTAGAAGTTCGCGAAGACAATACGGCAGCAATAAATTTATATGAAAAAATGGGCTATAAAACACTGAAAGTCCTGATTCATTATTACGATGATTTTTGCAACGGCCGCCGCTTACAGAAACGTCTTACACCGCACGGTCCGAAAGTGCAGTTACCTATGCCGTTGTATGTTCAAACCACGCCGTTTACTTGCGGTGCAGCCTGTTTGCTAATGAGTTTTTCTTATCTGGATAAAACCTTTGAACCGACACGAATTCAGGAGATGCAACTGTGGCGTGAAGCGACGACCATTTTCATGGCTGCTGGGCATGGTGGTTGTAGCGGACAAGGTTTAGCACTGGCTGCGACGCGACGCGGTTTCCATGTTGAGCTATGGAGCCAGTCTAAGAGCACTCCGTTCATTGATAGTGTACGTGATGCCAATAAGAAAGCGGTGATCGAGCTGGTTCATCAGGATTTTTGTCAGCAATTAGAAACGCAAGATGTGACGACCATTGATGCACCGCCAAGCCAAGAGCAGTTGGAAGAGTGGGTTAGACAAGGTGCATGTGTACTGCTGCTTATCAGTACGTATCGCTTTGATGGTAAGAAGGAACCTCACTGGATAGTATTAAGTGGTATGAGTGAGAAGTTTTTCTTCTTCCATGATCCGCATGCTGAAGGCGAGGAACACGCTATTGCGTCAGCGTTTGTACCACTGGGCAAAAAGGCGCTGTGCCAGATTTTAGGTTTTGGTAAGCAGAAACATACCGCGTGCGTAGTCATTACCCCTAAAGCGTCTTAATTCATTCGTCTTTTGCCTCTCTTGATTCTTTTGGAATCAGAGAGGCAGATTGTTTTGGTAACTATACGTATTGAGCTAAGTAAGCTTTAGTTTGTTCGGTCATACGCGCTTTTTCCTGATCAGATATGAAACTCGCTTCAATCGCATTCAAGGTGAATTGGGCTAACTCTTGGTAAGACATAGGGTGAGCATCCGCAACCGCGTTGAAGTTATCTGTCATGTAACCGCCAAAGTACGCAGGGTCGTCAGAATTGATGGTGACACAAAGCCCCTGACGCAGCAGTTGCACAATGTTGTGCTGTTCCATCTGCTGAAAAACTTTCAGTTTCAAGTTCGAAAGAGGGCATACCGTCAATGGCATACGAGTTTGTTTGAGTTCTTCCACTAATGCTGCATCTTCAACACAGCGCACACCGTGGTCGACACGTTGTACACCCAAAAGGTCGATAGCGTTACGGATATTCATTGCTGGACCTTCTTCACCTGCATGAGCGACAGTAATAAACCCCGAGTTTCTCGCTTCACGGAACACATTCTCAAACTTCTCCGGCGGGTGACCTTGCTCTGAAGAATCCAAGCCAACACCAATGATTTTATCTTTAAATGGCAATGCCTGAAGCAAGGTTTCCATCGCCGCAGGTTCGCTCAAATGACGTAAGAAACACATAATGATTTGGCTAGAAATACCTAACTCTTGCTGTGCTTTATCCAGTGCACGGCTAATTCCATTGATCACGGTTTCAAATGCGATTCCACGGTCGGTATGAGTTTGTGGGTCAAAGAAAATCTCAGTATGGATAACGTTGTCTTGCTTGCAACGAAGCATATAAGCCCAAGTAAGATCGAAGAAATCCTGTTCGTGAATCAGAACGTTAGCGCCCTGATAGTAGATGTCGAGAAAAGACTGTAGGTTTGAAAACTGATAAGCAGCATGCACTTCTTCTGGAGAAGAGAAGGGGATGTCAATGTTGTTGCGTTTTGCCAGTTCAAACATCAACTCTGGCTCAAGAGAACCTTCAATGTGTAAATGAAGTTCAACTTTTGGCAGTTGTTGGATAAATCGTTTCATATATGCTCTTAATCCTCATGTGATTAATCGCTTTTCATCTTGAGTGGTGTTTTACCTTTATTACCTTATAGGTATGTGAGGTAAATGGGGCCCATACAAAGAGAAAGCGATAACCTATTCGCTTAACTCTTCGTAATCAGAATTTTACGGATTCTGGTAGAGACCCCCACACCGTATCAGTGGGGTTATACGAAGCAACTTTTACTATTTTCAAATCTACAATCAGTAAGTTTTACTGTTAGATTTGAAAATAAGAAACTTTAAACAAATGATAACGCAATTATTTGTAATTGCCACTTTTAACAATAAGCAAAGATTCTGGTTTTACTTCTGATATAAAATCCAGATATAAAAAAGCTCCCCTTGTAGGAGAGCTTTTTGACGTTATTCGATTTAAGACAGAGCAAGAATTACGCTTGGGATAACGATGAATACTGAGAGTAAGTATCCTGCAACCACAGACTTACTTTTAACCGCCATGTCTGAGATGTAATCGGCGCCTTTCAACGGAATTTCGCGTAAGAACGGAACACCGTAAATCAAGATTGTCGCAAGTACGTTGAACGATAGGTGTACCAGAGCAATCTGTAGTGCGAACACTGCAAACTCACCTGAAACCGCTGTTGCAGCCAGCAGAGCTGTAATACAAGTACCGATGTTAGCACCAAGGGTAAATGGGTACACTTCGCGAACTTTTAGTACACCAGAACCTACAAGAGGAACCATCAAGCTAGTTGTTGTTGAAGAAGACTGAACCAATACTGTCACAACAGTACCAGAGGCAATACCGTGTAGCGGACCGCGACCAATAGCGTGTTGCAGAATTTCACGAGCACGGCCAACCATTAGGCTCTTCATCAGCTTGCCAATCACGGTAATCGCAACAAAGATCGTCGCAATACCAAGAACCACTAATGCAATACCGCCAAACATATCACCAAGAACCGCTAGTTGATGTTTTAGTGCGCCTACAACAGGGCTAGTGATTGGTTTGATGAAGTTCAGACCTTTCATGCTCATATCACCGCCAGCAAGGAATGGTGATACTAACCAGTGAGAAATTTTCTCTAGTAGACCGAACATGATCTCTAAAGGAAGGAATATGACAACGGCAAGCAAGTTGAAAAAGTCGTGAATAGTTGCACTTGCGAATGCGCGTTTGAACTCTTCTTTACAACGAATGTGACCAAGGCTAACGATAGTGTTGGTTACTGTTGTACCAATGTTCGCGCCCATTACCATAGGAATTGCAGTTTCGATAGGTAAACCACCGGCAACCAGACCTACGATGATTGATGTGACTGTACTTGAAGATTGGATCAGGGCTGTCGCCACTAAGCCAATCATTAATCCTGCAACTGGGTGTGAAGCAAACTCAAAAAGCACTTTTGCTTGTTCAGCTGCCGCCCATTTAAAGCCATCGCCTACCATTGTTACGGCAAGTAATAGCAAATAAATCATGAAAGCCAAGTTTGTCCAGCGAAGCGTACGAGTTGTTGACGAAATCGGAGCCGCTGTTGAAGCTGCTTGGTTTATCATTGTTTTCTCCATTGACCTTAATTAACTACATTTGGTCTGTTGTTGAATCTGTCGGCGATAGTAGAACCCGAATATTTCAGTAATATGACAGTTCTGTAATAAATAGATATTTTTGTTAATTAGATTCAATTTGGAGCATGTGAGCTTTTTGATGTGTTTTTATCTATATGAATAATAAGAGTATTTTTATGTGTTTTGGATTTGATTAGCACTAGGTAAAATGCCATTTTTTTGTTTATCTATTAGCTAAACATGACGCAAGAGTCACAAAGAAAATAACTGATGTAGAAAAAAATGTAGTTAATCTTTATTTTGTTCGGTTTTTTCGAGTTAATTGATTGATGCTGGGTGTTTGGTTTAACCTTAGCGATTATTTGGCTACTGAGTCTCGGCAACTATGTCTCATTTAAACTATAACCACCTTTATTACTTTTGGATGGTATGCAAGCAAGGTTCTGTTACTAAAGCGGCAGATGCTTTGTTCCTCACTCCTCAAACGGTAACAGGTCAAATCAAAGCTTTTGAAGAGCGTATGGACGGTAAACTGACCAAACGCAATGGCAGAAGTATTGAACCCACTGAGCTTGGGCAGTTGGTGTTTAAGTATGCAGACCGAATGTTTGGTTTAAGTTATGAGATGCTGGATATCGTTAACTACAGTCAGCGTTCCAATGTTCTTTTTGATGTTGGCGTTGCGGATGCGCTGTCTAAAAGGTTAGTGAGTAAGATTCTGATGACCACCATTCCAGAAGACAACAGCATCCATTTACGTTGTTTTGAATCTACCCACGAGCTTCTGCTTGAGCAGTTGTCCCAACATAAGCTGGATATGATTCTTTCTGATTGTCCTGTTGATTCAAGTCAAAGCCCAGGTTTGTTTAGTAAAAAGCTGGGGGAAAGTCATATGGGATTTTTTGCTCGCAATCATCTTGGCAAAGTATCATTCCCTGCGGTTTTAGAAGAACGTAAGTTGCTGATGCCGGGAAGTCGAACATCTATGGGGAGAAAAGTCCGTCAATGGTTCGATCACCAAGGTATTCAACCTAATATTCTTGGTGAGTTTGATGATTCCGCGCTAATGAAGGCATTTGCCCGATATCACCCAGAAGCCATTTTCTTAGCACCGCTGCTTTATGTTACCGAAGTGGCGGATGATTCTTCGCTGCAACTGATTGCGCCTGTCGAAGAAGTGAAGGAAGAGTATTACGTTATCTTTGCTGAACGAATGATTCAGCACCCAGCCGTAAAAAATATTTGTGACGCAGATTTTACTAAATTGTTTGAATGAGACTTTTGTCATTATTTACAGTTGGATTAACTTCACACAATTTGATAAAAAGAACAATTATTACACAGGGCTAATTAATTCGAGCAGCAATAAAGGCGCAAGTTATGAATCAATAAGAATTCAGATGCGTCGCAGAAATAAAATTAACTGATATTACCAAAACACTTTACCCCGCTAATATGCCGCATAACGATAGCCAAGCTAATTGAAGTAAAGGCAGGCGACAAGATAATGAACCCATGAGCATAGCTATTATGTTATTGGGTAAGTAAACGTCGTCAGCAAAGCTATTGCTTCAATAGAAAGGGTATTTTGAATTAGTTTATTATGCCGACTTAAGAGCGTTTTAGAAGTTGTTCCTAGGGGACTTATTCATGAATCTACAAGAAATGGAAAAGAATTCCGCTCAGGCGGTTGTTCTACTCAAAGCGATGGCGAATGAAAGGCGTTTACAAATTCTTTGCTTGCTGCACAACCAAGAGTTGTCGGTAGGTGAGTTATGCGGAAAACTAGAATTAAGCCAGTCCGCACTTTCGCAGCATTTAGCATGGTTGAGACGAGATGGATTGGTCAACACGCGTAAATCTGCACAAACAGTATTTTATACTCTAAGTAGTGATGAAGTGAAAAAGATGATTGAGTTGCTTCACAATCTGTACTGTGAGTAACTGATTTAGAAAATGAGTTAAATCAGAAAATAAAAAAACCGGCAAAAGCCGGTTTTTTTCATCGCTGATAATTCAAGCCAGAATTATAGTGCTTTGATAGCTGCAGCGAAGCGAGACTTATGACGAGCTGCTTTATTCTTGTGAATAAGGCCTTTAGTCGCCATGCGGTCTAGGATTGGTGTAACTACAGCAAAAGCAGCAGTTGCAGTTTCTTTGTCGCCTGCTTGGATAGCAGCAACAGTTTTCTTCATGTAAGTGCGCATCATAGAACGACGGCTAGCATTGTGCTGGCGACGTTTCTCAGCTTGGATAGCGCGCTTCTTAGCAGATTTACTATTTGCCAAGGGTCTAACTCCCAAAAACTTTTCGTTAGGTAACATTTTAAGGGCGAGGAATATCCCCTATTTGCTCTAAAATGTCAAATGATTTGTGCAAAAACCCACCTGAACCAAACAAGTTTGGTATAAGAAGGCCTTCGCGGTTAAGATGGCGTGGATTCTAACAGTATTTTTTTTTCAATGCTAATACTTATCTGCTCTCTGAATGACATTCTTTGCATTCAGTGGGCGACTATGTTGTTTTAGCTTGTTTTTCGAGGTTATCGTGAGCAAACGCTTACTCAAGTCTGGCATGATTGTCAGTGCCATGACGCTTATCTCCCGCGTGCTGGGATTAGTGCGTGATATCGTTGTTGCAAATCTTATGGGAGCTGGTGCCAGCGCAGACGTATTCTTCTTCGCCAACCGTATTCCTAACTTTTTACGTCGTCTATTTGCAGAGGGGGCGTTCTCTCAAGCCTTTGTTCCTGTGTTAACTGAGTATCATGCCTCTGGTGATATGAACAAAACTCGAGACCTGATAGCCAAAGCGTCGGGTACATTAGGGGTATTAGTCTCTATTGTAACTGTGCTGGGTATTGTGTTCTCTGGTGTTGTTACAGCATTGTTTGGTGCAGGTTGGTTTCTGGACTGGTTAAATGATGGACCCGCAGCGCCAAAATTCGAACTGGCGAGCCTGCTTCTTAAAATCACCTTTCCTTATTTATGGTTCATTACTTTTGTTGCTTTGTCGGGCGCCATATTAAACACCCTTGGTAAGTTCGCGGTTTCTTCGTTTACGCCCGTGTTCCTAAACGTCATGATGATCTTATCCGCTTGGTATATTTCGCCAAACTTGGATCAGCCAGAAATTGGTTTAGCAATAGGTGTGTTTTTAGGCGGTTTAGTTCAGTTTTTATTCCAACTGCCATTTTTGATCAAAGCTGGAGCCTTAGTTAAGCCAAAATGGGGATGGAAAGATCCTGGAGTGGTCAAAATTCGCACTTTGATGATTCCGGCTTTGTTTGGTGTGTCAGTGAGCCAAATTAACCTTCTATTTGATTCGTTTGTTGCCAGTTTCCTGCAAACGGGTTCTATCAGTTGGCTTTATTACTCTGATCGCTTACTGGAATTCCCGCTAGGTTTGTTCGGTATTGCGATTGCAACTGTTATTCTGCCTGCGTTATCGCGCAAGCATGTTGATGCCCATAGTGAAGGGTTTTCTCATACCATGGATTGGGGCGTGCGCATGGTCACTTTGCTAGGTGTACCTGCCATGTTGGGGTTGATGGTGTTGGCGAAACCAATGCTGATGGTACTCTTCATGCGCGGCGAGTTCTCGGCCAATGACGTTGAACAAGCTTCGATGTCCCTGCTGGCTTATGCTGCTGGTCTGCTGAACTTTATGCTGATCAAGGTTCTTGCTCCGGGGTATTACTCGCGCCAAGACACGAGAACGCCTGTTCGCTACGGTATTATCGCTATGGTGAGTAACATGGTTTTTAACGCCATCTTTGCTTGGTTCTATGGCTTCGTAGGTTTGGCAGCGGCAACGGCACTATCTGCCTTCATTAATATGGCTTTGCTTTATAACGGTTTGCATCAGCAAGGTGTTTACAAGCTTTCACGTAAAACAGTGCTGTTTATTGCTCGACTGATTGTTGCTGGCGGCGCTATGGTGGCTGCGATTTTATGGCAGTTAGAAGATATGTCGGTTTGGCTTGAGTGGAGCTTCCACAGCCGTGCATTAATGCTGGCTGCGCTGATTGCTTTAGGTGCAATTGTTTATTTGCTCACCGCATTGATTCTAGGCTTGCGCCTAAAGGATTTAAAAGCGGCGACAGAATAATGTTAATTAGGGTATAATCCGCCAGTTTCGCACCAATATAACTGAGAACTATAGGTTTTAAACGTATTCCAATGGAATTAATACGCGGTATTCATAATATCAAAGCACAGCATAATGGTTGTGTGTTGACGATTGGTAATTTTGACGGTGTTCACTTAGGACATCAGCAAGTTCTGCAGAAAGTCTCTGAACAAGCCAAAAAGCTGAATTTACCTTCAGTCGTAATGACATTTGAACCGCAGCCTATGGAGCTTTTCTTAAAAGATAAAGCACCAGCTCGGTTAACTCGTTTGAGAGATAAGTTTGTTCAACTGAGTAAACTGGATATTGATCGACTGTTGTGTGTGAATTTTAACCATCATTTTGCCAGTCTAGATGCGGACAGTTTTATCCGTGACTTGTTGGTAAAACGTTTGGGTGTTAAGTTTCTGGTTGTTGGCGACGATTTTTGTTTCGGCCGTGGGCGCAAAGGTAATTTTGCTATGCTCAAAGAGGCTGGGCAAAAGTACGGATTTGAAGTCGTTAGCACGGAAAGTTTCTGCTTAGAAGAGCTTCGTGTGAGTAGTACGGCGATTCGAGAATCGCTGGCCGAAAACGATCTGACGGGAACGTCAGAAATGCTGGGAAGAAACTATAGTATTAGCGGTCGAGTTTCCCATGGTCGAAAACTTGGTCGTACTATCGGATTTCCTACGGCAAATATTCCACTAAAACGCTGTGTTTCACCTGTGTCTGGTGTGTATGTTGTCGAAGCTTATGGGCTGGGGGAACAACCTATTGGTGGTGTGGCGAATATTGGCCAACGACCAACAGTAAATGGTGTTCGTCAGCAGCTAGAAGTGCACTTATTTGACTTCCAAGGCAATTTGTATGGAAAGCAGTTAGAAGTAGCACTTTTGCATAAGCTAAGAGATGAAAAGAAGTTTGAGTCGTTTGATGCGCTTAAACAACAAATAGAATTGGATGCTGAAGCGGCTAGGGTGTGGTTGCTTCAGTTTAAGAATTAGCCAGTTGATTCCACTGGTTAAAATAATGTCTAACTTCGCCCAATACAACGGAATTAAGAATCGATGAGTGACTATAAAAATACCCTGAACTTACCTGAGACAGGGTTCCCAATGCGCGGTGATCTGGCCAAACGTGAGCCAGCAATGTTAGAGCGTTGGTACCAAGAAGATCTATACGGTGAAATCCGTAAAGCTAAAAAAGGCAAAAAATCTTTCATCCTGCATGATGGCCCTCCATATGCCAACGGTGATATTCACATTGGTCACGCACTTAATAAGATTCTTAAAGACATTATTATTAAATCTAAAACGCTTTCTGGTTTTGACTCTCCATATATTCCGGGTTGGGACTGTCACGGCCTACCAATCGAGTTGATGGTCGAAAAGAAAGTGGGCAAACCAGGCCAAAAAGTGACTGCTGCTGAGTTCCGCGAAAAATGTCGCGAATACGCTGCGGGTCAAGTTGAAGGCCAAAAAGAAGGCTTCAAACGTCTTGGTATTCTTGGTGAGTGGGACAAACCGTACCGCACTATGGATTTTGCAACTGAAGCAAACATCATCCGTGCGCTAGGCAAAATTGCTGACAACGGCCACTTACTAAAAGGTTTCAAACCTGTTCACTGGTGTACAGATTGTGGTTCAGCACTAGCAGAAGCAGAAGTAGAGTACAAAAACAAAGTTTCTCCTTCTATTGATGTACGTTTCAAAGCGGCTGATGAAGCGACACTTCTGTCTAAGTTTGATCTGAAATCTGATCATGCTGGCGAAGGTGATGTTTCAATCGTAATCTGGACAACAACACCATGGACGCTTCCAGCGAACCGTGCTGTGTGTCTACGTGACGATCTAGAGTACGTTCTTATTCAAATAGAAGGCGATTCTGAAAAAGATCAGCAGCCAGAACGTATTATCGTTGCTTCTGAGCTAGCAAAAGAAGTGATGGATCGTGCGGGTATCGAGCATTTCCATAATCTAGGTTTTGCGAAAGGTAGTGACCTTGAGCTGGCTCAGTTCCAACACCCATTCTATGACTTCACTGTTCCTGCGATCCTTGGTGATCACGTAACAACGGATTCAGGTACTGGTGTGGTTCACACAGCACCTGGACACGGTCAAGAAGACTTTGCCGTTGGTCAGAAATACGGTCTAGAAGTAGCGAACCCAGTAGGTTCAAACGGTGTTTACCTTCCAGACACTGAGTTCTTTGCTGGCCAACACGTATTTAAAGCAAACGATGCTGTTGTTGAGTTGCTAAAAGAGAAAGGCGCTTTATTGCATCACCACGCTTATGAGCACAGCTACCCACACTGCTGGCGTCATAAAACACCGATCATCTTCCGTGCAACACCACAATGGTTCGTTTCAATGGATCAAGCGGGTCTTCGTGCACAAGCTCTGAAATCAATCAAGAGCGTTCAATGGATGCCTGAATGGGGTCAAAGCCGTATTGAAGGCATGATCGAAGGCCGTCCTGAATGGTGTGTATCTCGTCAACGTACTTGGGGTGTGCCAATTGCTCTGTTCGTTCATAAAGAAACGTCTGAACTTCATCCAAACAGCGCTGAACTGATTGAAAAAGTTGCGAAACTTGTTGAAGAGAAAGGCATTCAAGCATGGTGGGACGTTGAACCTGCTGAACTGCTTGGTGCGGACGCTGAGAAATACGAAAAAGTATTAGACACGCTAGACGTATGGTTCGACTCTGGTGTTACTCACTACGCAGTGGTTGATAACCGTGAAGAGTTCAACGGCGCGGAAGCGGACATGTACCTAGAAGGTTCTGACCAACACCGTGGCTGGTTCCAGTCTTCTCTAATTTCATCTATCGCCATGAAAGGTAAAGCACCATACAAAGAAGTATTAACTCACGGTTTCGTGGTTGATGGTCAAGGCCGTAAGATGTCTAAATCTATCGGTAACGTGGTTGCTCCTAAAGATGTGACCAATAAACTTGGCGCAGACATTCTTCGTCTATGGGTTGCTTCAACTGACTACACTGGTGAAGTTGCGGTTTCTGATGAAATCCTGAAACGTAGTGCAGACTCATACCGTCGTATCCGTAACACGGCTCGTTTCTTCCTAGCTAACTTAAACGGTTTCAATCCAGCAACGGACATGGTTGCAGCGGAAGATATGGTTGCTCTGGATCGTTGGGCTGTGGCGCGTGCCTTTGCTGCACAACAAGAAATTGTGAAAGCATACGATGAGTACAACACTCACGCGGTTGTTCAACGCCTAATGCATTTCTGTTCTGTAGAAATGGGTTCTTTCTACCTAGACGTGATTAAAGACCGTCAGTACACAGCGAAAAAAGGCGGCCACGCTCAACGTAGCTGTCAAACAGCGCTTTACTACATCGTAGAAGCTTTGGTTCGTTGGATGGCGCCAATCATGTCGTTCACAGCGGATGAAATCTGGAACGAAATGCCAGCTAAGCAAGAAAACGGTGAAGAGCGCAGCAAGTTTGTATTCACTGGCGAATGGTACCAAGGTCTGTTCGGTCTTGCTGAAGGCGAAGAGCTTAACAACGAGTTCTGGACTGAAATTCAAGAAATCCGTGGTGCGGTGAACAAACTGCTTGAAAATGCACGTAACGAGAAAACTATTGGTGGTTCACTGCAAGCTGAAGTGACTCTGTTTGCTGATGACGCACTAGCAGCGAAACTCAACAAGCTTGAAGATGAACTTCGCTTCGTACTACTGACTTCTAAAGCGGCGGTTAAACCAGTATCTGAGAAGACAGAAGCTGCACATGAAACTGAGATCGAAGGCTTGTTCGTTCAAGTAAGCAAAACTGAAGCAGAGAAGTGTGACCGTTGTTGGCACCATACTGCAGACGTTGGCACTATTGCTGGTCACGAGAAAATCTGTGGTCGCTGTGTGTCGAACGTTGACGGCGAAGGCGAAGTTCGTAAATTCGCATAACCAAAGGCGTTTACATGACACAGCAAGCATTAACGCTAAAACAATCAGGAGTGCGCTGGCTATGGCTGGCCCTCTTGGTGTTTGTGGCAGACATTGGCATTAAATTAGTTGTAATGAATGGCATGGGCTATGGTTGGGAAAATCGTATTGAGATTCTTCCCTTCTTCAACCTGCTATATGTTCATAACTATGGCGCGGCTTTTAGCTTTTTGAGCGATCAAGCAGGCTGGCAACGTTGGTTTTTTACTGCAATTGCATTTGTTGTAACAGGTCTACTCGCATTTTGGATGAGACGTCTACCTGCTAGCGATAAATGGAATAACATCGCTTATGCGCTGATTATTGGTGGCGCTGTGGGTAACGTGTTTGACCGCGTTGTTCACGGATTTGTTGTTGATTATCTTGATTTTTACTGGGGTAATTACCACTGGCCGGCCTTCAATTTAGCCGATAGCGCAATTTGTATTGGTGCTGCGATGATTATCTTAGATAGTTTCCGTAGCAGTAAAAAAGCGGCGTAAGCTCTATCAAAGCCTAATAACCCTAAGCGCTGTCCGTTGATTCGGAGAGCGCTTTTTGTTAGAAGAACAGCCAATATTTTAAATTCTAAGAAAAGAAATAAACGAGACGAAAAAGATCTCGAACAATCTAAAGGAAGCCCAACGTGACAACAATTAATCAGAACTCAGCTGTAACTCTGCATTTTACTATCAAATTAAAAGATGGCTCTGTGGCCGACAGTACACATAATTTAGGCAAGCCAGCTAAGTTTGTGATTGGCGATGGCAGCCTGAGTGAAAACTTTGAAAAATGCCTTATCGGAATGACTGCGGGACAAAGCCAAGCGATCGAATTGATTGCGGAAGATGCTTTTGGACAGCCAAACCCAGACAACATCCACCATATGGACCGAGCGAAATTTATCGGTGAAACAGAGGTGGAAGTGGGTACCATTATGGCGTTTAGTGGCCCTGACGGTATGGAAATTCCGGGGATCATCACCGAGATTGTCGGTGATTCCGTGACGGTGGATTTTAACCACCCGCTAGCCGGACAAGATGTTATCTTTGATGTCGAAATCTTGTCTGTTGAATAACTGATTACTTATTAATACATCCATGAGCAACAACATGAAAATACTGTTAGCTAACCCTCGCGGCTTCTGCGCTGGTGTTGATCGTGCCATCAGCATTGTAGAGCGTGCATTAGAAATGTATCAGCCACCTATCTATGTTCGTCATGAAGTCGTACACAACCGTTTTGTGGTTGAAGGGCTAAAACAACGTGGAGCGGTTTTTGTCGAAGAACTGCATGAAGTTCCAGATAACAACATTGTGATTTTCTCTGCTCATGGTGTTTCTCAAGCTGTGCGTCAGGAAGCGAAAGAACGCGACTTAACCGTCTTCGATGCAACCTGTCCGTTAGTGACTAAAGTTCATATGGAAGTGGCTCGTGCAAGCCGCAAGCATATGGAAGTGGTGCTGATTGGTCATGCTGGGCATCCTGAAGTTGAAGGCACTATGGGGCAGTACGCCAGCGATAAAGGCGGTATGTATCTGGTAGAAAAACCAGATGACGTGATTGCTCTGGTAGAGAAAGTAAAAGATCCAAGTCATCTGCACTATGTCAGCCAAACCACCTTGTCTGTGGATGAAACGGCAGATGTGATCGATAAACTGCGCGAAGTGTTCCCTGAAATTCAAGGCCCGCGTAAGGATGATATTTGCTACGCGACACAGAACCGTCAGGATGCCGTACGTATCCTTGCGAGCGAAGTAGATGTGATGATTGTGGTCGGCTCTAAAAACTCATCTAACTCTACGCGATTGAAAGAGTTGGCTGAGAAATTAGGTACGCCAGGTTATCTGACGGACTGTCCTGAAGATGTACGTCCAGAATGGGTTGACGGTAAGAGCAAAGTGGGCGTAACGGCGGGTGCATCAGCACCTGAAGAGCTAGTGAACCAAATTATTAATCGTATTAAAGAACTTGGCGCGACCTCTGTAGAAGAAGTGCTAGGTCGTGAAGAGAACATGTTTTTCGAAGTACCAAAAGAACTGCAAATCAAGCAAGTTGATTAATCGCTTTTCACTTCTCCGAAAATATAAGAAGGGCTCCGATGGGAGCCCTTTTAGTATCTATAAGACTTTATTGATACAGATTAAACCGTTTCAGTCACACCTGTTGGTTTCTCTTCATCAGCAAACTCAGTATCGCCTTTGCCTTTAGAGATTTTGATTACGTAAGCTGTAATAGCTAGCGCCGCGACAACACCAATGATAGTTGATAGTTGCATTGGCTGACCAAAGCCTAGTGTACCGTTGTTTAGGATAAAGGTGATACAAACTGAAGTCATGAATGCCGCAGGAACCGTTGTAATCCAGTGGAACTTGTTATGACGTAGTAGGTATGCAGAAGCTGTCCACAACATCATTACTGCTGTTGTTTGGTTTGCAAAACCGAAGTAACGCCAGATGATTCCGAAATCTACTTGAGTCAGTACGCCACCGATAATGAATAGTGGAACAGCCATTAGTAGACGGTTACGCATTGTTTTCTGTTCCATGTTGAAGTACTCAGCAAGGATCAGACGGCTTGAACGGAACGCTGTGTCGCCAGAAGTGATTGGCAGGATAACCACACCTAGGAATGCGATGATGCCACCGAATACGCCTAGTAGACCGAATGAAGCGCTGTAAACTACGTTACCTGGACCACCGTTAGCCACTGCAGCTTGAAGACCTTCAAGTGAATCGAAGAACGATAGAGCGATAGCACACCAGATTAGCGCGATGATACCTTCACCAATCATTGCTCCGTAAAATACGAAACGGCCATTAGTTTCATTTTCAATACAACGAGCCATTAGTGGAGACTGAGTAGCGTGGAAACCAGAGATAGCACCACAAGCAATCGTGATGAATAGCGCTGGCCACAAAGGCATATCTTTAGGGTTCAGGTTGCTGAACATGTCGCTTGGTTCAAAGCCACCTAGAATTTGGTGTTCGCTAGAGAATGCGATAGCCGTGATCAGACCAACAGACATGAAAATCAACAGTGCGCCAAACAGTGGGTAGAAGCGGCCGATGATTTTATCTACAGGAACGATAGTTGCGATGATGTAGTAAGCAAAAATGATTACAACCATAGTTGTCATGCTTACAGTCAGGCTAGTTTGTTCATTGATTAGGTTAGTAATCATGCCAGCAGGCGCTGATACGAATACCACACCAACAAGCAGTAGAAGAACAATGGCAAAAATGTTCATAAAGTGTTTTGCGCCATTGCCTAAGTAACGACCTGTCATTGTTGGAACAGATGCACCACCGTTACGAATCGATAGCATGCCTGAGAAGTAGTCGTGAACTGCACCAGCAAAGATACAGCCAACAACAATCCATAGCATTGCCGCAGGGCCGTATAGAGCACCCATGATTGGACCGAAGATTGGGCCAACACCAGCGATGTTAAGAAGTTGAACTAGGTAAACTTTAGGCGTTGACATGCGAACGTAGTCCACACCGTCAGCTTTTGTATGGGCAGGAGTTTTACGACTTTCGTTGATGCCGAAGATTTTCTCTACGATAGCACCGTAGATGAAATATCCAGCTAGCAGTGCTGCTACACAAGTTAGGAACCACAACATAGCGATTGTCCTTTGTTATTGGATTATGAAATAAGCTCAATTTGCATAGTAAAGGGTTGCTAGGCTAGAAACATTCGCTTTCCTAGTGAGTGGTCGAATAGAGAATTAAGTGGTTTCTGAAGTAAATAAGCGGTCTCTGATATTGTTCAGTGGCAGTCAGAGAAAGTAAGCGGTTCTGTTGATGGATTTGAGGATTTAGCAGGAAAGAATGCACAATCAGTGGTATACCTAAAGAGCTAAAGATTATTAGCTAAGTTGAAGGTAAATAATGAAAAAAACAATAACAGTGGTAATGGTTTTAGGGCTTTTGGGGTGTGCGGCAACGGACAGCGAATTGGCGAAAGTGGGCAACTGGTATCAAATCGGCTACCAAGATGGCATGGTTGGACATTCACAACGTTCATACAAAATATTGTCAGAGCTTGGGGATGTTCAAGAATCGGATTATGAAAACGGCTATTCGCAAGGCATCGCGGAATATTGCAACCCTAACGTCGCTTATCAGATTGGCGTAAATGGTCAATATTACGAAGGTGTTTGTGAAGGAACTGATCAAGCGCAGCGATTTCGTATGGAATGGCAACGTGGCTGGAATGAGTACAATAACTAACTGAAATGTTTTACTTTCCCCTTTTATTACTCGTCAGTTGCAGGATGTTGAGGTGCTACTATGCACGATGAATCACTTGCGTTAGTTTTTGCTAGTGTCGGTGTTGTTGGTCTGTTTTGTCAGTGGTTAGCTTGGCGTTTACGTTTACCAGCGATTTTATTTTTGCTACTAGCAGGCATCATTGCAGGCCCTCTCACGGGCATTCTTGTTCCTCAACAACTGCTTGGTGATCTGTTATTCCCACTCGTTTCGTTAGCCGTTGCCGTTATTCTGTTTGAAGGTAGCTTAACGCTTAACTTCAAAGAGATACGCGGAGTCAGTAACACCGTATGGAGCATAGTTTCCATCGGTGCAGTGATCTCTTGGGCTATCACTTCCTTTGCGGTTCATTTGTTACTTGGGTTTGATTGGCCCCTCTCATTTCTGTTTGGCAGTTTGACTGTGGTGACGGGACCTACCGTTATCGTTCCACTGCTAAGAACGGTAAGACCAAATACAAGGTTGTCGAACATACTGCGCTGGGAGGGCATTCTGATTGATCCTCTAGGAGCATTGTTCGTTGTGATGGTGTATGAATTTATTGTCTCCAGCAGTGAAGCGCATAGTCTACACGTCTTTGCTCTTATCATCGCGGTAGGTTTAGCGTTTGGCGTGTTGTCGGGAGCCGCGGTTGCTTATGTGTTACGCAAGGGGCTGATACCGGAGTATCTCCAACCTTTTGGCGTTCTGAGTGTGGTATTGGGAATTTTTGCTCTATCAAATCACATTGAATCCGAATCCGGTTTGCTGACAGTGACTGTGATGGGGATGTGGCTTGCCAATGCTAAAGACGTCAATATCCGCCACATACTGCACTTTAAAGAGAACCTGACTATCTTGCTGATAACAGGTTTATTCATTTTGTTGGCGGCGCGCATTCAATTGAGTGACTTCATGACATTAGGTTGGAGTGCGTTATTGCTGTTTGTTGTTATGCAGCTTATCTCCCGACCAGCGTCTATTATGCTTTCCACTTTACGCAGCAATTTGGCGTTCAAGGAAAAACTCTTCCTTGCATGGGTAGCGCCGCGAGGCATTGTTGCTGCGTCTATTTCATCATTGTTTGCCATTAAGCTGAGTTCTATTGGTATGACAGAGGCCGAGCTGCTGGTGCCGCTGACCTTTATGGTGATTATCGGTACTGTTGTTTTGCAAAGCGCTACGGCACGACCGATGGCTTTAGCGCTACAAGTGGCAGAACCGGCGCCTAAAGGTTTTCTTATCATTGGCGCAAATGATGTGGCCCGTCAGTTGGGTTTGGCGATCATGAAGTACGATTGCCGTGTGGTGCTCACCGATTCGAACTGGGACTATATCCGCCAAGCTAGGATGGCAGGGTTGGAGAACTATTACGGCAATCCAATTTCAAGCCATGCGGATGAGTATCTGAACTTAATTGGTATCGGGCATGTGGTCGCCCTCAGCCCTGATAAACACTTTAATATCATGGCGTGTATGCAGTTCTTATCAGACTTTGGTGAGAAACGCGTTTTTTGTTTGCATGATAAGGTCAACGGTAATACCAAAGATAAACACGTGGTGGCGCAGGAATACCATGGTTTGTCATTTTTGGGCGCTGATGTCAGCTATAAGAAACTGGCAAGTTTGATCAATCAGGGTGGAGAGATCAAGCACACCAAACTGAGTGAAAACTTTACTTATGATGATTACTTGAAGAAACATCAGGAGAGTTATGTGCTACCGCTTTTCTTGGTTGATGCTCGCAATAGAGTGCAGATCTGCTCTGATCTCAATGCGTTCGAGCCGAAAGAAGGTGAAACCGTGGTGTCGCTGATTAAAGCCCACTCTTAGGACGAACAGCATTGATAAAACGCGAGCCTAATATTAGGCTCGCTATCAGATTCTTCAGTGTGGAAAGTTGCTACTGATCTTTGATTACTTTGTGTAGAACACCGTCAGATTCAGAAAGCTTCTCTTTTGCCAGATCCGCATCAACACCAGTCAACAACATCAAAATCGCAACCTTTGCGCTATACCCGCATTCCTGTAACAGAGACTGTGCGGTTTGGGTATCACAGTCTGTGGCTTGCATGACGATTCGCACTGCACGTTTTTTTAATTTTTCTTGTTCATTTTCAGCTTTGTGGTGAGGTTTTGGAGACTGAAAATGTTGCTCTAAATCATTGAGCTCTTGTTCTTTTGACACAATATGAGAAAGCGCGGATAAAAGTGCGTCGTTAGCCATGAATCACCTCAATAACCTCTAATTTAAGCCGTGATGGTTACTGCTATTTTTGAGTTCGAATATTAATTCGAAAAGTATACGACGCCTAAGCTTGCAAGGCGAGAGGCTCCAGTAACTGCAGGCAAATTACTTGGCAAATTATGCATTCTGCGCTGGGCAAGCCAAGCAAAGGCCATGGCTTCCATATAGTCGCTGTCTACTCCTTTGTTAATTGTTGGAGCAACGCCCCAACTTGGCAGAAGAGATTGGATTATTTCCATCAGCAGAGGGTTTTGCGCGCCGCCGCCACAGACTAACAACTCGGGTTGTGATCCAATCGCGAACTTAGCCACTTCGTCGCAGATAGTTACAGCGGTAAATTCACACAAAGTACGAAGAACGTCTTCCGGTGAGTAATGGGTGTTTTGGAGATGTTGTTCTAACCAAGGCATGTTAAACAGCTCACGCCCTGTGCTTTTCGGAGCGGGTTCAGACAAATAGGGCTCCTGACAAAAACGTGAAAGCAACTCAGGTATAACTTTGCCTTGTTTGGCTCTGGAAGCATCTTTGTCATAGCTTTCATTCCAGTTCACTTGGCACCAAGCATCCATCAGCATGTTGCCCGGGCCAGTGTCATATCCAATAACTTCACCATTAGGCTTAAGAACCGAGATATTTGAGATACCACCAATGTTGAGTACTACAACACTGGAGTCTTTGACTTGGAAAATCGTATGGTGAAAAGCAGGAACCAAAGGCGCGCCTTGACCGCCCAATGCCATGTCTTTTCGTCTGAAATCCGCAACGGTGGTTATGCCCGTTTTGGCGGCAATTATGTTGCTGTCGCCTAACTGCATCGTAAATGGTTTTGCACCATTAGGCTGGTGGAAGACAGTTTGTCCATGGCTGCCAATGGCGCGAATCTGTTGTTTATCAATATTCGATTTATTTACCAGAGCTAAAGCGGCGTCAGCAAACAGGTGACCAAGCTCATGATCGATTTCGCCAATTTCAGGTAAATGGGTTGCCTGACCAATACAAATATTCAAAACGCGCGATTTGAGCTCAGAGGGAAAAGGAAAGAAATCGTGGTCGATGAGTTCTATTTTATCGTCTTGTATCGCCACCAAAGCGGTATCCACGCCATCCAGACTCGTTCCAGACATAATTCCTATGTACAGTTCACGCTCACTCATTATGTAATCTCGCCGTCAGATCTAAACAAACTCATTGTAATTGAAAAATAAACTGAATAACCTCACCCGCAGTGACAAATTTTGAAATTAGGAGAAATAATGGGACCGTTATGGCTTGATGTGGAAGGCTATGAATTAACCGCAGAAGATCGCGAGATTTTGCAGCACCCTACGGTTGGTGGCGTCATATTGTTTGCTCGCAATTATCATGATAACCAACAGTTGTTGGCGTTAAACAAAGCGATTCGCCAAGCGGCAAAGCGTCCTATCTTGATTGGTGTTGATCAGGAGGGCGGCCGAGTTCAGCGTTTTCGCGAAGGATTTAGTAAGATTCCGGCCGCTCAGTTGTATGCAAAGAATGAGAACGGCGTTGAGCTGGCAAAGCAAGGCGGATGGCTAATGGCAGCGGAGTTGATTGCTCACGATGTCGATTTGAGCTTTGCGCCGGTACTAGATAAAGGCTTTGAATGTCGCGCAATTGGCAACCGTGCGTTCGGTGATGAAGTCTCGACTGTGTTGAAATACAGCAGTGCGTTTATGCAGGGAATGAAATCGGTAGGGATGGCAACAACAGGAAAACACTTTCCTGGTCATGGCGCGGTGATTGCAGATTCTCATCTAGAAACCCCTTACGATGAACGTGAAGTCATCAGTGATGATATCTCGATTTTTAAAGCGCAGATTGAGGCTGATATTCTTGATGCCATGATGCCTGCTCACGTTATTTACCCGCATTTTGATGATCAGCCTGCCAGTGGTTCTCCTTACTGGTTGAAAAAGGTATTGCGCCAAGAGATGGGCTTTAAAGGCATTGTCTTCTCTGACGATTTAAGCATGGAAGGCGCGGCAATCATGGGATCGCCAGCAGAGCGTTCACAACAAGCGCTGGATGCAGGGTGTGACATGATTCTGATGTGCAATAAGCGTGAAGCTGCGATTGAAGTGCTGGACAATTTGGCGATTGTTGACGTTCCTCAAGCACTTCAGTTATTGAAGAAGCAAAACTTTAGCTATCAAGAGTTAAAAGCGATGCAGGAGTGGAAACAAGCAGTTTCGGCGATGCAAAGAATCATAGAGCAGCACAGCTAATTTGCATGCGATCAGTGCAGCAAAGAAAAGGCTCCATAAGGAGCCTTTTTAATGAAATCCGAGTTTTTCTTTCAGTTCTTTCAGGTAGCGACGGCTGACCGGTACTTTATGCTCTGAACGGGTAATGATTTCCGCTAAACCATTTTCAAGCAACTTTATCTCTTTAATTGCTTTGAGATTAATTAAATACTGGCGATGACAGCGCAGAAGCTGAGTTTTCTCTTCCAGAACCTTAAGCGTAAGCTGGCTGGTGGCTCTTTGGTTATGTGTTTGAACATGTACGCCGCTGATATCAGTAAACGCGTATTCCACCTCAGTGGTTGGGATAATCATGATGCGGTTCAAGCCGATACAAGGCACCTGGTCGAGCATCGCGGGCGCGATGGAAGAAAAGTCTTGTTTCTGTGTTGTGCTGCGTTGTAGACGTTGAATGGTCTTATTCAAACGAGCGATTTCTATCGGTTTAAGTAGGTAGTCAAACGCATTGTCTTCAAATGCCTGTAAAGCATATTGGTCATAGGCGGTGACGAACACAACCTTGGGCATGGTTTCTGGATCGAGCATGCTCAACATTTCAATACCAGTGATCTGTGGCATTTGAATATCGAGAAAGACAACATCGGGTTTGAGTTGGTTTATTTTTTTAAGACCTTCAATTGCGTTGTTCGCTTGGCCAATTACGTTGATTTCGCCACTTTCTTCAAGCAATTCCATCAGTTCTTCACGCGCGAATAATTCGTCGTCAATCACAAGTGCTGAAAGCATTTCTAAACCCTTACTTCTTTTCTAAATTAAGAATTTTCTAGATTAGGAATGAGGAAGCTCATTCGTGTGTATTGGCCCGGTTCAACTTCGATTTTCAGTGCGGAGTTGTCGCCGAATTTATTGGTTAGCCGTTTCGCCACTATCTGCATACCCAACCCATCATGATCATCACTTGGTGGTTGATAGCTGCCAGCATTGTCCTCAACCACTACTCGGTAGCCGTTTTCCACTGGTTCGCTGTATATACGAACTTTGCCATCTTCAAGCAGATTGGACGTACCATGTTTTATCGCGTTTTCCACTAAAGGTTGTAAGGTGAAAGTGGGCACATTGCGTTCCAATAATGAGTTATCGATATCGATCTCGACATCGAGGCGGTCACTGAAACGGGCTTTTTCTATTGTCAGGTATGCATTGACATGAGCGATCTCGTCGCGGAGTGTCACGGTTTCGATATTCTGCTTCAAGTTACTGCGGAAAAACTGCGATAGGTGCTGAATTAGTTCTCGCGCTTTTGTCGGATCCCTGCGGATAACGGCACTGATGGTATTGAGAGCGTTAAACAGAAAGTGAGGGTTTATCTGAGCTTGTAACAGCTTAATCTCAGCTCTTGAGAGCAGGATTTGTTTCTGTTGATACTCGCCATACAGAATCTGACTGGAAAGTAACTGAGCAATGCCTTGTGCCATCGACATATTGATAGTCGAAAACAGCTTGCGCTTCGGCTCATACAGCTTAATGGTGCCAATCACTCTGTCACCCGCTCTCAGTGGAATAATTAACGCAGATCCTAGCTTACAGGTTGGTGATAACGAACATTGATAAGGTTGTTCTTTGCCATCGAGATAGATAATGGCGTTTCCTGAAATCGCATCAAGCGTGCTTTGAGAAGATATCGGAGTATTGGGTTTGTGGTGATCATCGCCGATGCCAACGAATGCGAGAATCTTTTCTCTGTCGGTAATGGAGACTGCGCCAACGTTGGTGAGTTCGTAAACGATACGGGCAATTTTGTCTGCATTCTTAGGGTTAAAGCCTTGAGCAAGAATACCGACAGAGCGTTCAGCGATGTTTAAAGCTCTGCGAGAAAAGGTCGCGGAATACTCTTCAAATATGGTTTTTCTGTCTTGCAGAATACTCATAAACAGCGCTGCACCTACTGAGTTGGCAATGATCATTGGCGCTGCAATGGTGGAGACAAGGTCGTACGCTTCATCAAACGGTTTGGCTACAAGTAGAATCAGCAGCATTTGAACTATTTCGGCAAACAGAGTGACGGCAAAAACGATACTAGGGCTAAAAACCAGTCGCCCTTTACTGTTTCTGAGCAGATAAGTGTGCAGTAACCCGCCGATGAGACCTTCTGCCGTTGTGGAAATAGCACAGGCTAAATCGGTAAACCCACCTAGAGTGTAGCGGTGAATCCCGCCTGTTAGGCCAACGAAGAAACCAACCACAGGTCCACCGAATAGACCACCCATTACTGCGCCGATTGCGCGAGTATTGGCTATGGCATCGTCAATTTGCAGACCGAAATAGGTTCCCATTATGCAGAACAGTGAAAACAGGGTATAGACACTTAATTTATGATCAAGACGGCTGGAAATATTAAGCAGCGGGAGAAACAACGGTGTCTTACTCAACATGTAAGCTAAAACTAAGTAGACACACATCTGTTGTAATAAAGAAAGGATCAAATCCATAGTTCAGCCAGCAAGCAAATGTTGAAGAATGAGGGTATTTTATGAAAGTTATCGACAATAAAACACGATTTAATCGCATTCAGTGACTTAAAGCTTGTATTTATATTTGTGTAAATATTTTTATACATATTCGTTTTTATAAATTTACACTTGAAATCTTTTTAGAGCCTGATAAGTTGTTTTCTATTGAGTGTGAGCTTCAGTGTATAAGTTTAGTGTAAATTTTTTAATACAGGTGATGAGATGAAGAAAAGTGAATTAAGTGATATCAATATTATTGATGAACAGGTATTGATCACACCAGACGCGCTAAAAGCGAAATTACCTTTAAGTGATGATAGCCGTCGTTTCATCCGTGAATCTCGTCAGACTATCGCAGATATTATTCATAAACGCGATCACCGCTTACTTGTGGTTTGTGGCCCTTGCTCTATCCATGATATTGAAGCGGCAAAAGAGTACGCCAAGCGTTTGAAAACCCTGTCAGAAGAGCTGAAAGATCAGCTTTACATTGTGATGCGAGTTTACTTTGAAAAACCTCGTACTACGGTTGGCTGGAAAGGCTTGATTAACGATCCTCATCTTGATGGCACTTTCGATATTGAACATGGTTTGCATGTGGGGCGTGAACTGCTGGTGGATCTGGCTGAAATGAATATCCCTCTGGCAACAGAAGCGCTTGATCCTATCAGCCCTCAATACCTAGCGGATACCTTTAGCTGGGCTGCAATTGGTGCGCGTACCACGGAATCTCAAACTCACCGCGAAATGGCGAGTGGTCTTTCAATGCCTATCGGTTTTAAAAATGGTACCGATGGCAGCCTTTCTACCGCTATTAACGCGATGCAAGCTGCATCATCAAGCCACCGTTTCATGGGGATCAACCGTGAAGGACAAGTGGCACTGTTGACGACTCAAGGTAACGGTAATGGTCACGTGATTCTGCGTGGTGGTAAGCAAACCAACTACGATTCAGTGTCGGTGGCTGAGTGTGAAGAAGATTTAGCTAAAGTGGGCCTAGATGCGGCTCTGATGATCGACTGTAGCCACGCCAACTCACGCAAAGATTACCGCCGTCAGCCGCTGGTAGCGGAAGACGCCATCCATCAAATTCGTGAAGGTAACCGCTCAATTATTGGCTTGATGATCGAAAGCCATATTAATGAAGGTAACCAGTCTTCGGATCTGCCAATTTGTGAGATGAAGTACGGCGTTTCTATTACAGACGCATGTATTAATTGGGATACAACTGAGGCACTATTGCGTAAGGCTCACAAAGAGCTGACTCCGTTTCTCGAAAACCGCCTGAAAGGATAAAAAGGATAAACCATGGCTGTTGAATTGAATGAATTGCGTGATCAAATTGATGCGGTTGATAAGCAGATGGTAGAGCTGCTTGCTCGTCGACTGGCATTAGTGGAAAAAGTGGGTGAAGTGAAAAGCCAACACGGCCTTCCTATTTATGCTCCAGACCGCGAAGCGGCAATGTTAGCTTCCCGTCGTGAAGAAGCTGAGAAAAAAGGCGTACCACCGCAATTAATTGAAGACATTCTTCGTCGCACCATGCGTGAATCTTATGCTAGTGAAAAAGATTCCGGCTTCAAGTGCTTGAATCCGGAACTACGTTCAGTGGTTATTATTGGTGGTAAAGGTCAGCTAGGCGGCTTGTTTGGGCGCATGTTCAGACTATCTGGCTACCAAGTGAAAGTGCTTGGCAGCCAAGATTGGGATAACGCAGATGAACTGCTGAAAGATGCGGGTCTTGTCGTGGTCACCGTGCCAATTCACAAAACCATCGGTGTTATTGAGAAGCTTAATAATCTGCCTGAAGACTGCATTCTGTGTGATTTAACTTCGATCAAATCTAAGCCTTTAAAAGCGATGATGGCTGTGCACAAAGGCCCTGTGGTAGGTTTGCACCCTATGTTTGGTCCTGATGTGCCGAGCTTAGCGAAACAGGTGATTGTTCATTGCGATGGACGCGGTAAAGAGCAGTATGAATGGCTTCTAAAGCAGTTCTCTATTTGGGGCGCTAGCCTATGTAATATTGATGCTGAAGAGCACGATCACGGCATGACACTGATTCAGGCGCTGCGTCACTTTACGTCGTTTGCTTACGGTTACCACTTATCGAAAGTAAAACCCAACATTGCTCAACTGCTGAAATTGAGCTCGCCAATTTATCGCCTTGAACTGGCAATGGTTGGACGCTTGTTTGGTCAGGATCCAAATCTGTACGGTGATATCATTCTGTCGTCTGATGAAAACATTGAGATGATCCAGCGTTTTCAGCGTAGTTTTGGTGAGGCGGTTAGTCTGATTGAAAGCCGCGATAAGGCAGGATTTGTAGCAAGTTTCGAACAGGTGAGTGAGTGGTTTGGCGATTACTCTCAGCAGTTTATGACGGAAAGCCAGAATCTTTTGAAACAAGCGAACGATTCAATTCATCGCCCTCATTCAAGTTAAAGTGACAACCACTAATACCTAAAAAGCGCTACCTGTTGGTTAGCGCTTTTTTGTTGGTGTTAATGAAACTTAAGCTTTGACTACTCAGCGTAGTCAGCTAAATCCACTAAGTGTTCCAGCTCGCGATGGAGTAGTTCATCACTGCCGACATTGAGTTCAACCAGACGGCGTAAGTGGCCAATACTTTCGATATCAATATGGTCGATTTTGAGATGCAATATACGCTCATTTTGCATGATAAGTGTTGCGGAGAGATTGATGGTGATATCGCTATCAGGGAGTGTGAAAGTGACGTCTACAATATCGTTTTTATCCAGTTCTGGTTCATCAACTGCCCACAATAAAAGCCCTTTTAATGATAAGTCTTGAATGCAAGTGACCAACTGATAATCGCCTTGAGTGAGCGTAGCAGGTGCTTGATAGATGATGCGTGAAAAACGTCGGCGTTCAATCATAAATGTATCTCTCGTTAAACATATTCAAAAGCATAGCAAAGGTTAGGCTATTAAACAGATACATAGATTAAAAAGGCCGCAATAAAGCGGCCTTGAATCATTTAATTGTTACTTAGAAATACGTTTGTATTTAATACGGTGTGGTTCTGCTGCTTGTGCGCCAAGCGTTTGCTTCAACCAATCCATGTATTCGGTGTAGTTACCTTCGTAGAAGTTCACTTGGCCTTCATCACGGTAATCCAGAATGTGCGTTGCAATACGGTCTAGGAACCAACGGTCGTGCGAGATAACCATTGCACAGCCTGGGAACTCTAGTAACGCTTCTTCAAGAGCACGTAACGTTTCAACGTCTAGATCGTTGGTTGGTTCGTCGAGCAACAGTACGTTACCGCCTGCTTTTAGCAGTTTAGCTAAGTGAACACGGTTACGTTCACCACCAGACAATTCACCAATGACTTTCTGTTGGTCTACGCCTTTGAAGTTAAAGCGAGAACAGTAAGCACGTGCAGGAATTTCGAAGTTGTTGATCTTAATGATGTCAGCACCTTCAGAAATCTCTTGGAACACGGTGTTTTTGTCGTTCATGCTGTCACGGAACTGATCAACAGACGCCAGCTTAACCGTTGTACCCAATTCAATTTCACCTGAATCTGGCTGTTCAACACCGCTTAACATCTTAAATAGGGTAGATTTACCCGCACCGTTAGCACCGATAATGCCGACGATAGCACCTTTCGGCATGCTGAAAGACAGGTTATCGATCAGTACACGATCATCAAAAGATTTCGTCAGGTTGCGAACTTCAAGAACTTTATCACCTAAACGTTCACCTGGCGGGATGAACAGTTCGTTAGTTTCGTTACGCTTCTGGTGTTCGCCACTTTGAAGTTCTTCAAAGCGAGCCATACGAGCTTTAGATTTTGCCTGACGACCTTTAGGGTTTTTACGTACCCATTCAAGTTCTTTCTCGATAGTTTTCTGACGCGCACTCTCTTGAGAAGACTCTTGCTTTAGACGCTCATCTTTTTGCTCTAGCCAAGAGGTGTAGTTACCCTGCCATGGAATACCTTCACCACGGTCAAGTTCGAGAATCCAGCCTGCCGCGTTATCTAGGAAGTAACGGTCGTGCGTAATAGCCACTACTGTTCCTGTGTAATCCACAAGGAAACGTTCTAACCAAGCTACTGACTCTGCGTCTAAGTGGTTGGTTGGTTCGTCAAGTAGCAGCATGTCTGGTTTTTCAAGAAGCAGACGACAGATAGCAACACGACGACGTTCACCACCAGAAAGCACAGCAATTTTTGCATTCCAGTCCGGTAGACGAAGTGCGTTTGCAGCACGCTCTAAAGCGTTCTCCAGATTGTGACCATCTTTTGCTTGAATCAGGGCTTCCAGCTCACCTTGCTCTTTCGCAAGCGCATCGAAATCTGCATCTTCTTCCGCGTAAGCTGCGTAAACTTCGTCTAGACGAGTTAGAGCACCAGCCACATCTGCTACTGCTTCTTCAACCACTTCACGTACTGTTTTAGATTCGTCAAGAACAGGCTCCTGAGGCAGGTAACCAACTTTAAGACCTGGTTGTGGACGTGCTTCGCCATCGATGTCTTTATCAATACCGGCCATGATACGTAGTAGGGTAGATTTACCCGCACCGTTTAGACCTAAAACACCAATTTTGGCACCTGGGAAGAAACTTAGAGAGATGTCTTTTAGAATTTGACGCTTAGGCGGGACGATTTTGCTCACCCGCGACATGGTATATACGTATTCAGCCATTGCCGATTGTTCCTAATCTATCGTTCAGAATAAAGTCGCTATTCTATACCAAAGTTATCGTATTTGTTACTAGGGGCTGCTGAGCTTTGTTATTCAATATTGAAGCTAATAGAGTTCTAAGTATTCGGTGTGTGAATGCATATATTGGGCAATTATTGTTTTTGTCACATTATTCACATCAACTTTACATCCACCCTCTTTACATTTACCACTAGAATTAGCGTAATGGTTGGTAAGTAGCACTCAGTAAAGGATTAGAGTTCATGGCGCCCCTGCATTCCTCAAAGCCGTCTCGTATTTTGTTGTCAATGATTGCATTCAGTTCATTGTTTAGCGGCACAGCGTTTTCCGACTCTATCGACCTTAATGCTCAGCGTGATTTGTATGATCAAGCTCAGGAGTGGTTGGATGATAAGAATGTTTCAAAGTTCGAAAAGGCGAGACCAAAACTCGCGAGTTACCCGCTGACTCCGTATTTAGATTATCGAGCGTTTCTCATCGATATTGGTGATAAGCCACCCATCACCGTCAGAGTTTTTATTGATGGGCATAAAGATTTTCCATTCTCTGGCCGTATTAGTGCCCCTTATCTTGATGCTTTAGCTGAGCAAAAGAAGTGGAGTACGTTACTGCAATTTCAGACCTCAGAGCCGAATGGTGAAACCTATCAGTGCCACTATTACAACGCACATTTGCAAGTTGGTAAGCGTGAGAAAGCGTTTGGCGGAGCGAAAAAGCTCTGGATGAGTGGCGCCAGTATTTCAGATGCCTGTGATCCGCTATTCAAAGCTTGGGACAAGTCTGGCGGATTAACCGATGAGCTGGTTTTCAAGCGCATGCTGTTAGCATTTGACGGAAGAAATCGAGGGTTATTGGTTTACTTATCGAAAAAGCTCAGCAGCAGTCAGTATAAGGAAAAAGGCAAAGCCATGCTGGCTCTGTATGATAAGCCAGAAACCGTGGTCAGTTTTGCAAAAAAATACAGTGATCCCTTGTCGGTTGAACAGGTTCAGTTCGCGCTGGAAAAACTTGCTCGCGCTGACAGTGAGAAAGCACAGGCTTTAGTCGATAGAGTCACCAAAAGACCTGCGTGGACATCTCAGCAGAAAGCGCAAATTGAGCAGTTCATTGCCTTGCGTCTGATGGACTCAGAGGACGAAAAGCTGATTCGCTGGAGAGATAAAGTGATCGCGATGGGCGATAACGTGACTCTAACAGAATCTCGAATCCGCTTAGCACTGCGCAATGCGGATTGGACCCAAGTGTTGTTCTGGATAAACCGCTTACCTGAAGAAGAGATAAAATCTCAGCGTTGGCAGTATTGGTTAGGTCGAAGCGAAATAGAAAATGGTCATACTGAACAAGGGATGCAGCGCTTGTTTGCGCTTGTCGGTCAGCGCAATTTTTACAGTGTCGCAGCAGCGAAGATTGTAAAACAATCGATTCGCTATCCGAAAAGTGCAGTCGAGTTCGATTTCAATCAGGTTAAGCCTTATCAAAAAAGCTTAGTTCGCATTCAAGAGCTGATTGAGCGAGATAAAATTGCAGCGGCAAAAAGTGAGTGGAATTGGCTGCTTGATAAAGTTAATCAAAGCGAAAAAGAGATGCTGGCAGCTTATGCCTCGCGCCAGAATTGGCATCATTTGACAGTTACCGCTTCGATATCGGCCAGCTTGTGGGATAACTTGCAGCTTCGTTTCCCTGTCGCTCACCAATGGTGGTTTAATTTTTATGGCAACAAGCATGGCATAGACCCGATTATGTTGATGTCGTTAGCTCGTCAAGAGAGTGCAATGGATTCAGAGGCACGTTCGCCTGTCGGTGCTCGCGGCATTATGCAAATCATGCCTGCGACCGCAAAATACACGGCTAAAAAATACCAACTCACCTACAGTGGCGCAGATGATCTGTATGAAGTCGGCAAGAATATTGAAATCGGCAGCCACTATCTCAACGGATTGCTCGAGCAATATGACAATAACCGGATCTTTGCATTTGCAGCCTATAACGCTGGACCACAGCGAGTAAACCGATGGCGGGAGCAAACTCAGGGTAAGCTTGATGCCTATGCTTTTATTGAAGCTATTCCATTTCGTGAAACTCGAGGCTATGTACAAAACATTTTGATGTTCGAGACCTACTATCGAGACTTAATGGGTCTGCAGGGCGATTTTCTCAATGAAAATGAGTTGAAGACAAAATATTGATTATATTCAGGGTATCACTAGAATAACGAGGGTGTATCACTTAACGAGTACAGTTATGTCTCAACAACCTGAATACAGTGATTGGTCTCAATTGATTGATTTAGTTAAGCAAGCTGCAGATAACGATCAGCATGAGATGCTATTGACCATGTTAATGACGCCGGATGAAAGGGAAGCGCTCGTTGCCCGAGTAAACATATTCTGTGAACTGCTCAAAGGTGAGATGTCACAGCGTCAAGTGAGTCAGATGCTCGGTGTTGGTATCGCAACCATCACCCGAGGTTCGAATGAACTGAAGTCTCGCTCAGAACAAGAAAAAGAGACGCTAAGTAAACTGATCCTCAAATAACTGTTCATCACAGAGCTTCACAGAGTAGAAAGCCAGTCTAGTGACTGGCTTTCTTTCTTCTGCTTTGTGCAAACATACATGTATTTGCCGAGATCATTAAACCAAGTTCGCTGGAAAATGTTCTGGATTAGTAAATGGAATAAGCGCCAAAATTAACGCTTGATGGTAGACAGAGCTGCGAGTGAGCTGATGTTGAGTGAGCAGGCCGATCGCTCCGCCTTTTTGTTTAATATTGTCAGTGCCGAACACTTCATCCATCACATCACCCAGTTCATTCGCTTGCTCCAACTTAGCCAGCACTTGTGGTGGAAGCATTAAGCTCGCAGAGCGAGACTCGCCACGATGGGTTTGAGATTCAATAATCATCCAGGCAAACGTAACGTTGCCTTCAATACCTGCTTCCAAGCCAACATAGAAATCACCGTCTGTTAACGCTTGTTTGGCGTTACGAACACGGTTTAATGCGCCCGCTTTGGTTTCTTCGTTGGTCATAGGTTGATCCGCCACTTCGCTAGGTACACTAATACCTTGGAAGTTGAAAGCTTGATGGGGAAATGCGGATTCAAATGCGCTCTTTACGGCGTTAATTTTTGCCGGATTAAGAGAAGCGATAATTACATTCTTCATAACTTACTTCTGTGTTGTCATTGTTCCAGTATTGGATCTCACGTAATGACATGGGGGGAGCTAAAAAGAAGCCTTGCATGTAGTCACAGTTGTAACGAGTTAACCACTGTTGCATTTCTCGGCTCTCGATACCCTCTGCCGTTACTTTCATCATCTGAGAATGACAGAGTTGGATTAGAGGCTCAAGCACCGACTGCTTACCTTTATCGATGATGGTTTCCAGAAAGCCTTGATCGAACTTAATGCGCTTAATTGGATACTGAACGAGCTGAACAATCGAAGTATAACCAGAACCAAAGTCATCAATGGTCAGGCTATAGCCCTGTTCAACCAAATCATACAGCAGTGGTATTGCTTTAGAATCGGCGGCGAAAGTTTCGGTTATTTCAAAATCTATCCAGTGAGGGCGAATTTTGTATTTGTTCGCCTGCTCGCGAATGTAATCCGCTAAATCAACCGAGTTTAGTTCCGCGGAAGAGAGGTTGATTGAAATATGGATAGGGTAGTCAAACGTTTCTGACAGTGACGAAAACTCTTTAAACGCATGAGTGATCACCCATCGGTCAATTTTTCCAAATAGCCCTGTTTGCTCTGCAATAGGGATAAATTCGGTGGGGGAGACTTCGCCGAGCTGTTCTGAGTCCCATCTTAGCAGCACTTCGAATCCTGCAATTTCCATATTGCTGCATGAGTAATAAGGTTGGTAAACCAGCGAGAATTCTTTATCAAAATTCTCCAGACGCAATGCGCGTTCAATAGCATTTCTGCGCTGAACTTGTAGATCAAGCTGTTTGGAATAATGAGCAATTTGGTTTTTACCCGCGCTCTTTGCTTGATACATAGCCGTATCGGCATTGATCAGTAAGCTTTCTATGTCGATACCATCCTCTGGATAAGTGGCAATGCCTATACTTGCTGTAATAGGGAATCGACCCAGAGGGGAGTCATGATGTTCTTGAATCGGTTGTAACAGACGATGAGAAAACTCAGCTGCAAAATCAGACAAACGGTTTGGCGCACAAATCAAAATGGCGAACTCATCTCCAGATAAGCGGGCAGCAAGGCTGTAAACATGTTGATTGAGGTTAAACTCTTCAGAAAGTGCACGCACATGGCTGGCAAAACTGATCAGCAAGGAATCCCCCACTTGATGACCGTACTTATCGTTGACGTACTTGAAGTTGTCTAAATCGATATAGAGCACTTGGACATGGCTGTTAATCGGGGACTCTCTTAATGTTGTCTGTGCCTGAATTTGGAACTGGTAGCGATTACACAACTTAGTTAAATGGTCAAACTCAGCCAGTGTTTTTGTTTCTTGATAGGAGTTGTTGAGCTCTTTATACATATCGTAAAAACGCGAAGATAACCGTCCAATTTCATCTTTAGTCGAGAGTCTTTCTATATTATTTCTTTGCTTGCTTTCGACTTCTTGCAACTGCTTATCTAAGCGAGAAATGGGGGTTATTACATGCCTGTAAAGCAACGATAATAACAAAACCAAACTAAACAATGCAGAACCACCAAAAGCAGCGACTAGGTTTTGTCTAATATCATTGAGCTTATTTCGCATCAGCATTGGTGCTGGAGAAAGTGTTGCAAACATGCCAGGTTGAAGTTCAACCGTCTGGGTTAAGCCTTCTGAGAATGATTGAGGTCTTTTACTAAAGAAAATGGGGCTCTGGTTATCAAACTCCAGTTTATTACGCAGCGCGTTAAACTCATCAAGAACCACGTAAACGACGATAAAGAATATTCGGTCTCGGTTGTAACTTAAAGGTGTTCCAAGTGTACGGGTGTCTAAGACATCATAACGGACTAACACTCCGTCTCCGCTTGAGTTCTCGGTATAACTGATGTCTGAGATTTTTAAGGTTTGGTTGAAGCGCTTTTTCACAAACTTAAAAACGGTTGGGTCGATTTTGCTGAACGGGTCTTCACTATTGTCGGCAAAATAGAGAATGTTATTGTCGCCATCTAAGATGGAAAGAGCCACGGAATCTCTTTCATTGGACTTCATGACATTGAATGTTTTTTCAATATTTTCAGCCAGTTCTAACTCTCGGTATGGATTGTTACTGTGAGAAAAATAGTGGCGAATAATGTCGCTATTGGCGAGCGTAAATGTGTAACTGCTAACCAGAGATTTGGTTTGTCGAAAATGGCTAGCGAGCTTTTCCATATCAAGCTGCAGATAGCTATCCATGCGTTTAACGAGTGCGTCTTTCTGGCTATCGTAAATGAGATAACCTGACACGGCAGAGCTGAGGATGATGACCGGAGCGATCAGTAAAAGAATTCTATGGTTTAGCTTCATGTTGTTTGATCAGGCTGTTGATGATTTTCGCCCGCTGACTCAAATTGGATGAAGAAAGCTGACTGTCAATGATGCTTTGTGCTAACAAATCATCAGTAAGTAAAATGGCTTTATTGTTGATGTAGCTGGCAGGCATTAAATGCAAAGCTTTGAGATTCGGTGTTGCGGCTTTGATGTCTTGGGCATTCATTGCCGCTATTTCAGGCTGCATCAAAAATTCTAGAAACAACTTAGCTTGCTGTTTGTTATGGGAGGAGCTGTTCAACGCTAAACAATCCACCCAAATATAAGGTTTGCCTTCAGGAAGAACAAAATCCCAATCATCATTGTCGAAATAGCGATTGAGGGAGAACTGATCTCCGCTATAGCTTACCGCCATGTATAAATCATTATTATTACTATGGCTGCGAACATAGCTTAGTGAGTATTCATAAGTCAGAATATCCGGTGTGGCAGCTTCAAGCTTTTCATACGCTTTCTTTAGGTCTTCAACGGATGCAGTCAGTGGTGATAGGTTGAGGCTGTAAAGTGCCGGAAGTAACGTTTCTACACTGTCTTCTAATAAACCCACATGACCTTTCATTTTCTCGTCAATATCGACCAAATCACGCCACTGAGTCGGTGGTTGAGAGATTTTACTTTTACGATAAACAATACCGACATATCCCCAAAAATAAGGCACGCTATGTGAGCCACAAGCTTGTTGCCACATTGGGGCGTTATTTTGGTTGGCGTCGAATGAAGAGAGATCTTCAAATTTATCTTGCTGAGAGAAAAGCTGTGCTGAAACATTATCTAGAATCACCACATCAAATGGGATTTGATCGCTACTCAGCATGAAGAGGCTACGTTCATCGTCATTATCAAAATGATAGAAGTTGAGCTGAGTGTCGTGACTTTTGTTCCATGCCTCAACGACCCTTGGGGATATTGTATCTTCCCAAAGGTAGATGTTTAGCTCTGAAGCAATGACTTGGCTACTGAGACCAGTAGCACCGAGCATAAGGGAGATGAGTCGTCCAATCTTCACCACAAATAATGCGCCTTATATGACTTTAAGGAATTGTGTTTCCCTGTGTTCACTTTTAAAACACTCAACAGAACACTAATTCATCTGAACTAAATTGTATAACTATTTCTGTATCATAAAGTTCTAATATGCAACTTCGGTCAAACTAGGCGCAATAGTTTGATTTAAGTACGGTTAACTTAACCGTACTTGAGTTGGCTTCACGTTCTCACTTGGATAACAGCCAAGGACTTTCAGATGCTTGGTTAACTTGGTTAACTCTGCGAGTGCCTGCTGCATATTTTCCGAATCCAGATGAGCTTCCAAATCCACATAGAACATCTCTTCCCAAGGATTCCCCATGATTGGACGAGACTCCAATTTGGTCATGTTGATGCCAAAACGTTGAAGAACAAGCAGCGTTGCAACCAATGACCCCGCTTCCTGTGAAGTAGACATAATCAAGGTTGTTTTGGCTGGAATCTGTGTCGAGACTTCGACAGGCTTACGAGCCACCACGATAAAGCGAGTGTGGTTTTCTGTTTGGTTAGCGATGTTGCTTTGAATGGTTTGAAGACCATAAAGTTTACCGCTCGACGCATTGCCAATAGCGGCAACATCATCTCGGTTTAACTCTTGCACTTTTTTCATTGCGTCAGCAGTACTTGCGCATGTTTTGAGTTGTACACCTTTAAGGCGACTTAGGAATTCGCTGCATTGCTGATGTGGTTGAGGGTGCGAATAGAGCACTTTCAGATCTTCTAAGCGAATGTCTTTTGTTGCAACCAAGCAGTGCTCAATAGGCTGAGTGATTTCACCAACAATGTATAAGGTGGTGTGTTGAAGCAGATCATAAACTTCGTTGATAGAGCCTGAGCTGGTGTTTTCAATAGGTAGTACACCGTAGTCAGCATGCCCTGATTCAACCGTCTTAGTGACTTCTTTGAATTGATCGCAGTTGAGTTCAACAAGCTCAGTATTTTTGCGGCTGAAGTATTCGCGAGTGGCAAGATGCGAGTATGAGCCTTTTGAACCGAGGAAAGCTACTCGTGCCAGCGGTTTTCTGCTTTGAGGGTTGGCTAAGTTCTGTAAGTAAGCTTGTTGGAGCAGCACCGAGTCTTCGATGATGGTGTGAAAAAGTTTGGTAATGAATTGTGCATCAAGCTGGTATTTATCTTTACCTGAATTGATCAGTTTAACCAGTAGCTGTTGTTCGCGAACGGCATCACGAACGGGTTTTGAGGTTTCTACTTTGCTTTTTGCTACTTCAATACTGAGTTTACGTCGTTCCGATAGCAGGCTTAATAATTGGTCATCTAGCTCGTTGAGTCTTAAACGAATCTCGTCGAGAGAGTACTGTCTGTCTGTCATTGAAAATTATCCTTATAAAAAAACCTCCCAGTGGGAGGCTTTCTGTTCGTTTTTGACTTTTCTTTCTTAAACGACTTAGCCTCCAAAGCTTATTGGAGAAAAAAGAAGTCAAAAAAGAACAGTTGAGTATTTGTCATTATTTTCGATTAAGTCGTTAAGGTAGTCCCACAATAAGCAAGGCGGCATAGAGCGTCAAGCAAAAAAATAGCGCCCGAAGGCGCTAATTCTAAACCTGTATATTATTCAGTTTCTTCTTCCAATTCTGGTTTGTCAGATCGTCTTGCTTCTGGTTTATGACGAAGTTTGTTTAATTGACGTTCTAGTTTCTGTTCAACTTCGTTGACGGCCGCGTACAAATCTTCGTGAACAGCGGAAGCAACGAGTTGTCCTTTTGGTACCGTTACTGTTGCTTCGAACTTCATCTGTTTGTTTGGTTCTTCACTAAAGCTACATTGGCAACCTGTAATGTCTACTTGCCATTTCTCTAGTTTTTTTAATTTACTCTCAATGTGGTCGCGGATTGCAGAGGTAATGTCGATGTTTTTACCAGTGATATTCATTTTCATAATGCTTTTTCCTCTGTGTCATCCCTCATGGGTTAACTCCAGATTACCCATTCCCAAATAAAAAATAGTGACCTAGATCACTATTCTTTGTGGGGTATTTCTGATCGCTTTTAAACGTGATCTTCCGCAAAGTGTTGTCTTGATGAGGGTAAAAAAAGCTTGTGATTTTGTTGTTTATGACTACATTTAGAGAGGTAGCTTACTGAAAATTCATCCATTTTTAGGGAGCTAATTCGGCCTTTTAAATACCTCTGATTAATTCCTGAACAACACTGATTTGCGATAGTAATCACTTTGCCAATCATTCTTTTCTACTTGTCTGTGAATCCACTCCTTCAATAGCGTTCAGAGTAGCGGTTAAACTTTCCTCTTTTGCTTGCTTGAGCTGTTCCAACTGTTTGTAAACTACGTAATAGCGACTGACATTCGCCACATAAGTAACAGGCTCTGAGCTAATGTTTCTTCGTGTAATCACTTCCACATTCTTAAACCATACATTCGGATTAAACCCGTGCTTTTTGGCTAGTCGGCGCATTCTATTGATGTTTGCTGGCCCTGCGTTGTATGCCGCCAGTGCAAAATAAACTTGGTCATCTTCGTTTATCTCAGGATCGGAAAAGTATCGGTCTTTTATGAAACGCATATATTTCACACCCGCGTGGATGTTGTTTTCGACCTTCTCGATGTTTTTAATATTGACGTTCGGATCTCTGGCTGTGCTAGGCATAACCTGCATTATGCCTATGGCTCCTTTGTGTGACACTTTTCTCTGGTCAAAACCGGATTCCTGAAATCCTTGCGCTGCCATCATCAGATATTCAAACTCATATTTATTGGAGTACTCAGTAAATATTTTTGCCAGTTCATCAAGGCGTTTAAGTTTTTCTGGATTGAGAGCCTTGGTTAGCCAGCGGGTATCGTCGATGTATTTGCTGAAAATTACGTTGCCTAACAAGGTACCTGATTTCGCTGTTCTCAAATAACCGTTTACGATTTTTTTCAGCTCTGGAGAGTTTTTACGCATTGCCCATGCGATTTGACCATTTTCTCTTAGCGGCAACTCGGTATGTGCTTTTATGTCTTCCATAACATGTATCCACATTTCCGCTTTGTGGCTATCGAGTACCGTCGCAGGGATATGTCCGGAATTAACCATTTCCAATAGTTCGTAGTCTTGCAAAGCTTCTTCAACGAAATGAATTTTTATTGGCTTTAAGCTTTGCAAAATCAGCGAGTTGTTTATTTTTTCTAAGCTCTCCATATAACTAGAGCTCTCTCTGACCCAAATTTCTTTGCCGGTCAATTGAGTTAAATTGGTGATGTTAGGATAACTTTTGTTGGTGACAATTAGCTCTTGGATCTCTTTTGTCAGAGGATTACTGAAATCAATCTCTTTTAGACGAGCAGGAGTAATCGTCAGGTTTGCGACTGCTAAGTCAGCTAAACCGGATTGGACAGAAGGGATAAGATCATCTCTGAGAACAGGGATGATTTGAATGTGTACGTAAGGGGCTTGTTTTTTGAGGCTCTTTTCAAAGTGATATAAGAGTTCTGCACCGATACCTTTCGGACGACCTGCTTCCACGTAATAAAATCCTAAGTCGGCAGACACGACGACACGGATGACACCTTTCTCTTTAAGAATCGGCCAGTCACCTTGATAAGGCTTATCACTTAATGGTGATAGCTCAATGCTGTTCGCAGGGAGGCTGAGAAGCAAAACAAACAGGCTTAAAAGACCTCGGTGTAACCAACGCAAAATGCGGCTCCTTTGCATTCATTTCTATCGGCTTGAATAAACATAAGCTTATGAACAAAAGGAGAAATCAGCAAATAGAAATAAAAAAGCCACTGTAAAAACAGTGGCTCATAGAAAGGTGTTATTTGAAGATACGACTGATTAGTTTTCAGGGTTAAGTTGAATTAGCTTTTCAGTACGGGTAATAGAATCTTCTAACCCTAGTTCTTTATAGGCGGCAAGCTGGATCTTGAGTGATTTTCTCGCCGCTTCGGTATCTGGGTAAGTTTTTTGCAGTTCCTGACAACGCTTAATCGCAGCTATCCATGCTTCTCTGCGTAAGTAAAAATCTGCAGTCGCTAGGTCGTATTCAGCTAGGCGGTTTTTAAGCGCAAACATTCTGTGTTGCGAATCTTCCGCATATGGGCTGTCTGGGTAGCGTTGCAGCAGCTTTTTAAAATCAGCAAAAGCCGCTTTTACTGGCTCTGGATCTCGATCACTACGATCAATATTAAACAAATCATGCATAAAGTTACGATCTTGAGCCATATGCGTTAAGCCACGCATGTACAGCACCCAGTCCATTTTTTCATGAGTTGGGTTAAGGCGGCTAAAGCGTTCAATGGTTGCTAAGCCAAGAGCAAGATCGTCATTTTTGTAATAAGCGTAAATCAGGTCAAGTTGAACCTGTTCAGAGTAAGCACCAAATGGATAACGTGAATCCAAAGCTTCAAGTTTTTCTATGGCAGTTAACCAGTTACCACTTTGTAATGATGATTGAGCTTCAGTGTAGAGCTCAGAAGGTGGCACGTCAGGGACGATGTTATCTTTGCTTGAACAACCGAATAACAGTGATAGTGCAAGTAAGCCTGATAAAGTTTGGTATTTCATGTCAGGAGTGGGTTCCTTGAAAATAAAGTATCTTAAAGCTGGAGCAACTGTTTTAAGCCAGAAAAATAGTTTCTTGTTTTAGCTTGAACAACAGTGCTCCTCAAATCGTTTGGTTACTTTCTCTTTCGTAACAGATACAATGGCGGACATTATTTTATCCATACTAGTGAGTATTAGTCTCACGGTTTTTAAAAAAGTTCGATATGGCTCAGCAGATTGAATTAACTCAAACAGTAAAAGATAGCCAGCTTGGTCAACGTTTAGATCAAGCTGTGGCTGAATTGTTCGCCGATTTTTCTCGTTCACGTCTGAAAGAGTGGTTACTTGACGGCAAAATAACAGTAGATGGACAAGTTGTCACTAAACCGCGCACGAAAGTGATGGGCGGCGAAGAGATCACTGTGCAAGCTGAACTCGAAGATGAAGTTCGTTGGGAAGCACAAGACATCCCATTGGATATCGTTTACGAAGATGACGATATTATCGTTATCAACAAACCTCGTGACTTTGTTGTTCACCCAGGTGCAGGTACACCAGATGGTACAGTGCTAAACGCATTGTTGTTCCACTATCCGCCAATTGCAGAAGTACCACGAGCAGGTATTGTGCACCGTCTGGACAAAGACACGACAGGTTTGATGGTGGTAGCGAAGAACGTTCCCGTACAAACACGATTAGTACGTGAACTGCAAAAACGTAATATTACCCGTGAATACGAAGCTATCGCGATCGGTAAAATGACGGCTGGTGGCATGATCGACAAGCCAATTGGTCGTCATTCAACTAAACGTACTTTGATGGCTGTGTCGCCAATGGGTAAACCTGCGGTCACCCACTATCGTGTAGCGGAACATTTCCGTGAACATACACGTATTCGCCTGCGTCTTGAAACGGGTCGTACACACCAGATCCGTGTTCATATGTCCTATTTGCAGCACCCTCTGTTGGGTGATACTGCGTACGGTGGTCGTGCACGTATTCCAAAAGGCGCGTCTCAAGAGTTAACGGATATGATTCGTAACTTTGATCGTCAAGCGCTACACGCTGTCATGTTGAGATTTAAACACCCAGCGACTGGGGAAGAAATGGAATTTCATGCGCCAGTGCCAGAAGATATGGTTATCATGACTGAAGCATTACGTGCTGATGCGCAGCAGAATCCTATGGAAGAGTATTAATCAACAGGTTTTAAGATGAATTGGATCACTCCTAACTGGAATGCACCTAAACAAGTCAAAGCATTTGCTTCTACACGTATTGGCGGTTGTTCGAAACCACCTTACGAAGGGCTTAATTTAGGTATGCATGTAGGGGATGATCCTATTCTTGTGCAAAGCAATAGAGATCTATTGCAGCAGCAAACCGAAATGCCGACAGCTCCTGTATGGTTAAATCAAACCCACTCAACCGTGGTTTTGGAAATTGCTCAGCCAACCAATGATGTTCTTGATGCCGATGGCGTGATTACCTCATCACCGAATGTGGTTTGTTCTGCGATGACAGCGGATTGTTTACCTGTCTTGATCACCAATACTCAAGGAACTCAGGTTGCTGCTGTTCATGCCGGATGGCGTGGTCTAGCAGGTGGTATTGTTGAAAATGCGCTAACGCATTTTTCTAATGATGTGATGTTATGGCTCGGTCCTGCTATTGGTCCTCAAGCGTTTGAAGTGGGTGAAGATGTTTTACAGGCATTTTTAGACTACGACTCAAAAGCAGAAGCTGCATTTGTTCCCGGCAAGCAGCAAGGTAAATGGTGGGCGAATATGGCAACGCTTACTCGTTTGCGCATGGCTAAACTCGGCATTGATCAGGTTTTTGATAGCGGGTTATGCACTTACCAAGATCCTCAGCGTTTTTATTCCTATCGCCGCGATGGTGTAACAGGAAGGCAAGCAACCTTTATCTGGATCAATGAAAATTAGGATTCCCTAAAAAGTTTCCACTCCCACCTTGAAAAGTGGCGCGTATGTAACCATCTTTCCTTACGTAATTAGTTTGAGGTTAGGAAGGTTGTTATGCGTCTCGACAGATTTACCAGCAAATTCCAAATAGCGATTTCCGACGCGCAGTCTCTCGCACTAGGGCGAGATCATCAGTACATCGAACCCGTGCATCTGATGGTTGCGCTGCTTGATCAAAATGGCAGTCCAATTCGTCCATTGCTGACTATGCTTGACGTCGATGTCATGCAGCTTCGCTCTAAATTGGGTGAAACGTTAGATCGTTTGCCAAAAGTGAGCGGGATCGGTGGTGATGTACAGCTTTCTAGCGGTTTAGGCACTTTGTTCAATCTGTGTGACAAAGTCGCTCAAAAACGCCAAGACTCTTATATATCTTCTGAGATTTATCTTCTAGCGGCGATTGAAGATCGTGGCCCGCTAGGTCAGCTCCTGAAAGAGTTTGGCTTAACCGAGAAAAAAGTATCAGATGCGATTGAAAAGATCCGTGGTGGTCAGAAAGTGAATGACCCAAATGCGGAGGAGCTACGTCAGGCTCTGGAAAAATTCACAATTGATCTGACTGAACGAGCAGAGCAGGGCAAACTTGACCCTGTGATTGGTCGTGACGATGAGATCCGCCGAACCATTCAAGTGTTACAACGTCGTACCAAAAACAACCCAGTGATCATTGGTGAGCCGGGTGTGGGTAAAACGGCAATTGTTGAAGGTTTAGCACAACGTATTATCAATAACGAAGTCCCAGAAGGTCTACGTGGGCGACGCGTACTCTCTCTTGATATGGGCGCATTGGTTGCAGGAGCTAAATATCGTGGTGAGTTCGAAGAGCGATTGAAATCGGTGTTGAATGAGCTAGCCAAAGAAGAAGGCAACATCATTCTGTTCATTGATGAGCTTCATACTATGGTGGGTGCAGGTAAAGGTGAAGGCTCAATGGATGCCGGCAACATGCTCAAACCTGCACTTGCGCGTGGTGAACTTCACTGTGTTGGTGCGACGACGCTCGATGAATATCGTCAGTACATTGAAAAAGATCCGGCTCTTGAGCGCCGTTTCCAAAAAGTGCTGGTGGATGAGCCAAGTGTTGAAGACACCATAGCGATTTTACGTGGTTTGAAAGAACGTTATGAACTTCACCACCATGTAGAGATCACTGACCCTGCGATTGTTTCAGCGGCGACGCTGTCTCATCGCTATGTGTCAGATCGTCAGTTGCCTGACAAAGCGATTGACCTGATTGACGAAGCCGCATCCAGCATTCGTATCCAGATCGACTCTAAACCAGAGGCTTTGGATAAACTAGAACGTCGTATTATTCAGTTGAAAATTGAACAGCAAGCGCTGTCAAATGAGACTGATGAAGCCAGTGAAAAACGCTTAAGTATTCTTAACGAAGAGTTGGGTCTCAAAGAGCGTGAATACGCCGAGCTGGAAGAAGTTTGGAAAACAGAAAAAGCAGCATTGTCAGGAACTCAGCACATAAAAACGGAACTTGACCAAGCGCGTATGGATTTGGAAGTTGCGAGACGTGCCGGTGATTTAAGCCGTATGTCTGAACTTCAATATGGTCGAATTCCTGAGTTGGAAAAACAGCTCGATCTTGCGGCTCAAGCCGAAATGCAAGAGATGACTCTGTTACGCAATAAAGTTACAGACAATGAGATTGCAGAAGTGCTGTCCAAACAAACGGGTATTCCTGTGTCTAAAATGCTTGAGGCAGAAAAAGAGAAGCTGCTTCGCATGGAAGATGTTCTGCATAAACGTGTTATCGGGCAGGTTGAAGCCGTTGAAGTGGTGGCGAATGCGATTCGTCGTAGCCGCGCTGGCTTATCTGACCCGAATAAACCGATTGGTTCGTTCCTATTCTTAGGTCCAACTGGTGTCGGTAAAACGGAGCTTTGTAAAACATTGGCTCACTTCATGTTTGATAGTGAAGATGCCATGGTTCGTATCGATATGTCTGAGTTTATGGAGAAACACTCTGTGGCTCGTTTGGTCGGTGCTCCTCCGGGTTATGTGGGTTATGAAGAGGGCGGTTATTTAACCGAAGCGGTTCGCCGTAAACCTTACTCTGTGATTTTGCTGGACGAAGTGGAAAAGGCACACCCAGATGTGTTCAACATCTTGTTGCAAGTGCTTGATGATGGTCGTTTAACCGATGGTCAAGGTCGTACGGTTGATTTCCGTAACACCGTGGTGATCATGACGTCAAACTTAGGTTCTGCGAGCATTCAAGAGAACTTCGCGAAGCTGGATTACCAAGGTATCAAAGAGCGTGTGATGGAAACCGTGACCAAACATTTCCGTCCAGAGTTCCTGAACCGTGTTGATGAAAGCGTGGTCTTCCATCCACTTGGCAGAGAACATATCAAGTCTATCGCTTCTATTCAGTTGGAGCGTTTACATAAACGCTTGGCTGAAAAAGACTACGATTTGATCGTGAGTGAAGATGCGTTGGAATTGATTGCTCAAGTTGGTTTTGACCCTGTGTATGGTGCTCGTCCGTTGAAACGCGCTATTCAACAAAATGTGGAGAACCCGTTGGCGAAATCGATTCTGTCTGGAAAGTTTGTACCGGGCAAGGCTATTCAGCTTGGGGTTCGCGATGGCAATATCATCGCCAGCCAATAGTTGTCGTCAGCAGTAATAGAAAAAGCCATGCGAGAGCATGGCTTTTTTGTTTCTTCGCAACTTACGTTTATTGAGTTCACATAGTCATTCAAACGTAGGTAAAACTATGAGTTTTACGAGAAGTTAGCGTTAATACGCATTTTCAAATAGTCCTGCGCAGTGATTGGCTCGTAAACTTTCTTTGGTCCTTGAATGATTTGGTCACGGTTTGCTTGGCAGAAGAACGCCATACTGTAGCGGGAATCTTGATTCTCTTCCGCAGTTGGCATACGGACGCGGTGCAGAGTCGATTTCAGCAAATCATCACTCCAGCGCATTAACATGTCACCGATGTTGCACGTAATCACACCGGCTTTAGGTACGATGGTACTCCACACTAGATTCTCTTTTGCGTCTTTACCTGCTGCGGCTTGAAGTCCACCTTGGTTTTCTTGCTGAAATACCATGGTCAAACAGTCAAAGTCAGTATGAGCACCCGCGCGCCAGAATGTTCCGTTTTGCGGAACTTCTTTCATTGGCAAGTAGTGAAGCATACGCAAGGTGCTAAGGTAATTTTCAGACTCTCTTTGATGCGCTTTAGTGAAAAAGTCGCGCTCAAAGCCCAATTTATCCGCAAAGCACGAAAGAATCTTCATCCCCAGTTGCCAAGCTTGATATTCAAATGAAAGCAGGTGCGATTCAAAATCTTCAACAAGTTGATTGCTGGGCCAAAGATCACTCATGTGAGGCAATGTAATTTGGTAAGACTCTTTTTGATCCGCCGTGCCCGTTGACGGGCGAACTTGTTGTTTGAATTCCCAACCGGCATTTAACCCTTCTTTTAAAGGAAACTGCTGTTTTGCTTCCACAGGAAGGGCAAAGAACTGTTCGCTTAACTTAAAGGATTTTTCGATATCCTCTAAAGCAATACCGTGATCAACCAGTTGGAAAAAACCAACTTCAGTTGCAGCTTTCCAAAGCTGTTCGGTGATCTCTTCACGACGCTGATCAAAATCATGCAGGTTGATTAGAGGGATCACTGTGTCTGTGGTTTCTACCCCTTTGCCACCGATGGTTGTTTCAAAGTTAAGTTCGTCTAAAAGATATGATTGAGTCATTGTTTCCTCCAATTAAGCATTCGCTTGTTATTGGAGCAATGTCCAGCAATAAGCCAAGAACCTTGTGCTTGGTATTACAGACCGCTTCTACTCCGTCTTTCTACTCTTCTTTTTTTAGCGTTGCAGCGTTGTTGACTGAGTTTATACATTTGTCGCCTAGCTGTGGCGCTAAATAGATTGAGCAAATATAAAATGAAATTTTCTACCAAACACCGTGCTGGACTTGTTCTGCTTCTTCTTCAAGTAGCGGACCGATGACTTCCACTTCGCGCTGACCTGATTCAAAAACCACTCGGCATGGAAGTGCCAAGGTTGGGTTCTCAGGATGATTTCCGGTTAACTCTTTGAGTTTGGCTTCGCTCAGACCGTAGACAACACGTCCAACGCCTGCCCAATATATAGCACCCGCGCACATCGCGCATGGCTCTGCCGATACGTACAGAGTGCAGCGGTTAAGAAAATCTGGGCGGTACAGTTTGCTGGCACGGGTCATGATCACTCGCTCAGCATGACCCGTCATATCTAAATCAGGTAAGTAACCGTTGATCTCTTCCAGTAAAATTTCACCGTGTTCATCGACCAGTACCGCTGAAAATGGGTGAATGCCCCTCGTTTTTGCTTCCTCTGCCAAAGAGAAGCTGTAGCGCAACAACTTAAAATCCGTTTCTTGATTAAGCATTATCTTTCCTTGTGTTATCGCTGCTTTTCTTCTTCAGTCAGGCTCCAAGAGAAGTAACCTTTTTGCACCCAGCTAACTGCTTTGAACAGCAACATACTGACTAGAGACAGGAACACCAGTGCTGCAAAAGCTTGTGGGATTTTGAAATATGAGGTTGAGAACTGAACCAAGTAACCAAGACCTTTTTCAGCCGCGACGAACTCAGCAATAACCGAGCCGATGACCGCTAAAGTGATGGCAACTTTCACGCCGCTGAAAATATGTGGAATGGCGTAAGGCAGGCGAATCTGCCAGATGGTTTTGCTGTTTTTTACACTCAGTGAACGTGACAGTTCAATCAGTTCAGGTGGCGTAGCCAACATACCTGTAGTGGCTGAAACCACTAATGGGAAGAAGGTAATTAAGCAAGTAATCGTCAGACGAGGCGCATCGCCCGTTCCCAAAATCACAATCAGTAGTGGCGCGATGGCAACCACTGGCGTGGATTGAATCACAACCAGAATTGGAAATAACGCACGGGTAAGGAACTTAGAGTTCACCATCATGATAGCGAGAGGGATGCTAATCAAAAACGAAATGACAAAGCCAAGCAACGCAATGCGCAGAGTTGCCCATAAGTTATCGAGCCAACGTTCCATTGATACCTGAGTGAAAGCGATAGCGATATCGCTGGGCGCTGGCAAGATAAACGTTGGTATTGAGAATATTTTACAGATGGCTTCCCAAATAGGAATGATCGCTAATATTGCAATTAGTGGCAGCCAGTTTTGTGACCATTGAGAAAAATAGCGTTTCATAGTTAATCCTTTAACAAGAGACAAATTCGTTTAAGCCAATTAAGCCACTGTGCGACGAATCGGCTCAACGTTGTCTTTATCCTGACTATCCGTTTCTTCACTGCTTGTTACGTTGCTCTTTTCTGAACGATAGAAATACTCGCGAATTTTGTTGGTGTAAGTACCAAATTTAGCGTCTTGCAACGTATGGATATTGCGTGGTCGAGGCAGATCGATCTTGATCTCTTCCAGTACTGTACTTGGGCGAGGTCCCATGACCAGCACTTTATCAGCGAGCAATACCGCTTCAGAAATGGAGTGAGTGATGAACAGCACTGTCTTTGGTTTCTCCATCCAGATTTTTTGCAGTTCAAAGCCCATCTCTTCGCGTGTTAACGCATCAAGTGCTGAGAAGGGTTCATCCATGATCAAAATGTCTGGATTCAGTAGCAACGCTCGCGCAATACCAACACGCTGCTGCATTCCACCGGAAAGTTGGTCCGGCATGCTGTTTTCAAAACCCGCTAAACCCACAGTATTCAATAACTCTTGTGCATTTTGACGGTCTTTTGGGCTGACATAATTGAACTTATGTTTAAGTGGAAACAGAATGTTATCGAGGATGTTTTTCCATGGCAGTAACGTTGGTTTTTGGAACACAATACCGATGTCTTCACGCGGCCCTGTGACTGCATGTCCGAAAACGGAAATTTCACCCTGTGTTGGAATGATCAACCCTGACAGTAGGCGCAGCAAGGTAGACTTGCCGCAACCTGAAGGTCCAACGATGGCGACGAACTCATGTTTTTCCACATTGAAGTCGACATCGTTGAGAACCGTAACCGAATGTTTGTCAGAGTTATAGGTATGACCTATACGCTTGAACGAAACAAATGGTTGCATTAGTTCACTCCCTCGTAAAACTGACGATCAACTGCTGTTTCTGGGTCAAGTTTACTGAGATCTAGACCTTGAGCTTCTGCTGTCCATTTCCATGTTTCGCTTAGGCGAGATGGCGTGAACTGACCAACGCCGTCACGTTGAGATACTTCATTCATGACGAGACCATGAATCGACTTAATGGTGTCAGCCGCTTGTTTTGAGTCCACTTCAGGAACCATTTTCGTAACGTACGCACCGCTTTCTTCAGGATGAGCCCAGGTGTATTCGACCGCTTTTGCATAAGCTTTCACAAAGCGTTTCACCACATCAGGGTTTTCAGACATAAACTTGTCGCTGGCAATAATAGAAGAAGAGTAGAACTCTAGGCCTGCGTCATACCAAGGCAATACCGTCAGCTTTTTCCCTGCTTCAGCGGCTTGCTGTTCGTTTTTAACACGGTCTGTCATCCAAGAAATCATCACGTCAGATTGACCAGTGATCAGCATTGGGTTGAGTGCGCCCGGATCCGCTTTTAACACTTTGACACTCTCTTCTTCAATGCCGTTTTTCTTTAGCATCAGAGGAAGGAAAACGTTCGCTGAAGTAAATGGAGAAGTCGCGATGGTTTTGCCTGAGACATCTTTCACTGAATTGATACCTGAATCATCCAGTACGTAGAATGCGTAAGGTGCTTTGCTAAATAGAGAGTAGATGGCTTTAACTGGAACGTTGTCATTCGCTTTCGCTACTAACAGAGCAACAATATCTGCGGAACCGATATCAGCCGTGCCTGTTGCAATCTTTGTAATCGCATCTGTAGAGCCTTTACCTCCCAGAATGGTTACGTCTAAGTCTTGTTCGGCGAAAAATCCTTGTTGAACGCCAACATAGACAGGTGCCTTATCCCCGCCTGGAAGCCAGTCAAGCTGAAACGTGACTTTGTCTGCAGCAAAGCTACTCGCTGATGTAAGTAGCAAAGATAGCGAAAGGCTTAGTTTGTTGAATTTAGAAATAGTTTTCATAGTTACTCCGTGTCTTCCTTTTCACTCTAAAGTGCAGCAAGTGTTGACTGCATCCTTTAGCTAACTATGAGCAATGTCCCGATACCGTCATTGGTATCTAACCGCTTCTACTCACACTTCCATTGTTCACAGAGCAATCGTTGTGCCAAAAATTGAAAAACAAATGGGAGGTAATTAACTGTACGTTAACTAACCGTTAACGGATGGGCGTTGCAGAGGAAATATCGTCAGATAGGGTTGTATACAATACAAGTAAGATATCGGATAAATATTGTATGCAATTGCACCTTTGCAATGCATTTTAGTGTGGTAAGGCTCAATCTTGGTGCATGTTTTCTGAGCTGGAAATGTAACGACTAAGGTGAGAGTGGTGGTCTGTAATTTGCATTGTATACATTAAGATTGAACGTTCAGAACAGATAATGTTTTGTATATGTTAAATGAGTAGAAGCGGTTAGGAGTAAGCGAACTCTGGGACATTGCTCAAAAGCGAATAAGCCTAAGTAACAGAGTAGGCTTGTATAAAAGGAAGTTTTGATGAACTACTTAATTAAAAATGCCAGCAGTGTCTTTTCTCCTAAACAAGACTGTAAAGATATACGAATTCATAACGGTATTATCGCCGAGCTAGGGCAGAACTTGCTGCCAGAGCAGGGTGAAGAAATTATTGATGCCAGTGATTGTGTTATCTATCCGGGTTTTGTGAATACTCATCATCATATTGCTCAGTCAATCTTGAAAGGAATACCCGCAGGTATTAATGATGGGCTGGGTGACTGGCTTGCAAATGTTCCTTACCGCTACTGGCCTCAAATCACGCCAGAGATCATGTATTCAACCGCGAAGCTTGGTTTCTATGAGTTGCTGCGTTCTGGCGCAACAACTTGTGCGGATCACCATTATCTCTACCACGCCAATTCATCGATGGAATTAGAAGAGGCGGTTTGGCAAGCCGCAGATGAAATGGGAATTCGGCTGGTTTTATGTCGAGGTGGAGCGACAGTTAAAGGAACACATAAAGGATTAGCGAAAGCAGGCGTCGAGCCTGAATCCGTTGAGTTGATGATAAACCGCTTGGAATCTACTCGCAGTCGTTATCACCAAGAAGGTGAATTTGCCATGCGTAAGCTGGTGGTCGCCCCAACAACGATTGCTCACTCTTCGACTCCAAGTGATCTTCTTCTATTGTCTGAATATGCAAGAAGCCAAAAGTTGCGTATGCATTCACATATGTTAGAAGTGGATTTCGATAATGAGCAGTCATTGGCGAAATACGGTATGGGCATCGTAGAGTTCGCACAAAGCTGTGATTGGCTAGGCGAAGATGTTTGGTTTGCGCATTTGGTTAAAGCGACAGAGCAAGATATCAAGCTACTTGCAGAAACAAAGACAGGCATTGCTCATTGCCCTACATCTAATTGTCGATTAGGTAGTGGGATTGCCCCTGTTATAGCAATGGAAAAAGCTGGAATGCCGATATCGATTGGTGTTGATGGCTCTGCATCGGCCGAATCTGGTTCTATGCTTCAAGAGCTAAACCTGACTTGGCTGATTCATCGAGCGCAAAACGGCCCTAAAGCCACAACTTTAGAACAAGTGCTTACCTGGGCAAGTAAAGGAGGGGCAGATATTCTGGGCTTAGAAGGTGTGGGAACCATAGATGTTGGGTATGCCGCTGATATTGTTTTATACGATATTAACCAGCCGCGTTTGTCTGGCTGTCACGATTTATCAATGTCTCCGATAATAGCCGGTGAGCCTTCTTATATTAAAGCGAGTTTCGTTAACGGTAAGATTGCATACCGCCATAGCGACGAAACGAAATACCTCACTTTAGTTGAAGAAGTACGTCACTCTATCGCCAACTTGAATCAACGAGTGCAAAAGTTAGAGTCTCTATAAGCTGTTTTATGGCGAATTCGCTTAGATAAAATACGATTTGTTTCTTTCTTAATCAATCAGTCTGAAAACTTGGTTTTTAGGCTGATTTCTCCTTGCCAACTCATTTTTCCTCCCTATAATGCGCCTCCGTTGACCAGCAATTCTGAATGAAAGAATGTTGGTAAATATGACGGAAAGTTAAATTTCTTAAGTTAAAGAAAATTAACTAAAAAAGTGGTTGACTCTGAATGTTTACTCGCTAAAATGACCGTCCGTTTTGAGAGGAATGCCTCGCAAAACCAAGCTCTTTAACAATTTAAACCTATCAATCTGTGTGGGCACTCGTTGATGAAAATCAAAGTTAAGTCTTTGTTCTTGTAACAAAGCAACTTAGGTTTCAATGAACTGAGTGACCAATACAAATAACTTCGGTTATTTGGCACAGTCAATTCATTACCATTCTGTTCCTATTTATTAAGAAGAGAAGGGTAATAGCTTTAAAATTACGTCTTACTTTCGAGTAAGAGCAGTTTTGAAGTCAGTATTCGTTGAGCCGACAAAATCTTAAATTGAAGAGTTTGATCATGGCTCAGATTGAACGCTGGCGGCAGGCCTAACACATGCAAGTCGAGCGGCAGCACAGAGAAACTTGTTTCTCGGGTGGCGAGCGGCGGA